>JBEKMT010000171.1:0-11682 GCA_050008355.1 Verrucomicrobiota bacterium | reverse complement strand
TGAAACGAAAATCGCCCGGGCTGCGCTCCCAGACAATCCCATCGATCGAGTTGATGAGAGCTTCCAGTTTGCGCTGCGAAAACGTCAGGGCCTCGTCCTGTGCGTGAATGCGGGTTAGCATCTGGTTGAACGCCGCAGTCAGTTCGCCGACTTCATCGCGAAACGAAGCGGGCGCGCGGATCGTATAGTCCTGCTGTTCGGCAATGGTCCGCGCTGTCCCTGCAAGGCGAAGAATGGGGTCGGAAATGAGTCGCTGGAGCCGGTTGGACAAGACCATTGCCAAAACCACCGATACGAGCAAGACACTTCCCATGATGGTCGCGTAGAGCCGCAGCGAACGGTAATATTCCGTCTGGTAATCGCAGAGCAGGCGCAAGGTCGCGATACGCTCGCCAGCCAGCAAAACCGGCTGGTTAAGGACAAGGTAAGGGCCGTCCGAATGAAAACCGTCCTCTTTGGGGGCGGGCGGCGCATCATTCGACTGCGGCGTGGAGTAGGCTGCAAATTCGGTACCGTTCGGCAGATCAACCGCCGCGCGCACGATTTGTGGTTTTGCGTTTACGGCTGCCAATATCTCCGCCGCTCCCCGGCGATCCTGGAAGGTAATGGAAGCCGTCAGGGTTTGACTTATCATATGCCCGAGCGTTTCGATGTCGCGCTTGAAGCCATGCTGAAAAGTAACCAACTGTACATAAAAGATGGCCACTGCCGTGACCGACAAGGCAGTAACGCAGGTGCCCAGAATGGCGAAATTGATCTTCCGCTCAATCGGGAAGTTTTTGAAAATATTTATGATCTTTTCCATATTCAGATCTTTCTCAGTTTGGCGATGCCCTTGTTGATCAGGGTGGAAAGAGCGTTGGCCTTGATATTCAAGCCCTGGCGGCGGATCGCCTCGTTGTCAATTTCAAGACGCAAATTGTCTGCTTCGAGATAGAAACGGATCATCCCGCCCGAATCGAGGAACTTGTCCGTTTCACCCACGATCAGGACGGCGGCCTTGTTGGCCACGTTGCATATTTCCCCGGTTGACTCACTTTCTGAGCGCGTGATAAAGAGGATGTGACATTCCCTGATGTCCGCATCAGTCTTAATCAGCCGGACCAATACCATGTGCCTGGCAATCATTTTGCCGCCCACCATTGCGCTGAATTTTTCGCAAGCTTCGGGCCCCTCGACCCCGATGATGACCGGCGAATCCGCCCGGGCGAACTTGTCTGGCGGCCAGTCAAGAAACTTGGCCAGATTATAGAGAAACGCTGCTTTCAGGCTGTACTCATCCACCGAGAGCTGGCCTGTGGTGTCCTGAGCCGTCAGCTCGGTTGTCAGCCCGGAGAACAGTACGATCCATGCCAGCAGCAACGCCGTTCCGAAGCTTGTGGTGGTGAATGGATTTGGCATTGCCTAAAAGTGGTAAGTCAGCTTGAGCCGGAAACTGCGCCCAAATTGCTGGACCGAGGCCTCGGGAAAATCACTACCGACCGGGTCATTGTACTTCCTGTCGAACAAATTATAAATACCAGCGGAGAACTCGAGATCCTTGACGATCTGCCGGCTGAAGATGTTGAAATTGGCCACCCAGTAGCTGCCCAATTCATTGCCTTGAACAGTTGTGCGGTCGCTCATGGCGAGAATTTCAAGGCCGGCGTATATTTTTTCATGCCACAACGGTGCGTTCAGATTCAACTTGGCGAGGTTTTCAGGGGAATCGCTCAAGCGTTGACCGGTGGCGCCGTCACGGGCGTCGGCAAAGGTGTAGGCCAATCGCGCACTCCAACCTTTGGACCACTTGGCGTCCAATTCAATTTCTCCTCCCTTCGAGGTGGCGCTCGCGATGTTGCCGAAATCAGCGTTTCCGCTGGAGTCCAGTCCGAAACTGATCAGGTTATCAAATTGATAATAGAACAGTGAGGTGACCAATTTCAGGTGTGGACCGAGCGCCTGGTCATAGTCCAGTTCGTAGGAATGGATGGTCTCCGGTTTCAGAGTCTCGCTCGAAGTGTAACCGGGGGCAACATAGTAAAGCTCGTAGGCATCGGGCGCCCGGAAAGCCTGGCCATAGATGGCCTTCAACGTGGAGTTCGTGCAGGGACTGTAAATCAGCGCGATCCGTGGATTGAAAGTGCCGCCGAACGAGGAAAAATAATCATAGCGCGCGCCGGCATTGAGTATCAAATTGTGGAGAATTGAATATTCGTCCTGGGCATAAGCGCCGACGGTGTCTGCGGTGGGATTTGAATCCAGGTAAGTCGGGCCTCCCACATCGAAATTGCGCTGTTGCAGGATAAAGTCGTTGCGGTATTCCGCCCCCATCGTAATCCGATGTTTTTCAAACAGGATTTTGCTGATCTGTGCCTCGGTGCCCAGCGACTCCTGATCGTCCCGGTCCTCGTTGATGGTAACCTGACCCGGATAAAGTGGATCTCCATAAGCATACTCGGGCAAAGGATAGTTTCCGTCGTAGCGGTAATGGTCGTAATAAATGCGCGCGGTCAGATCCCAGCCGCCGTCGAAATTGTGTTGAAATTTTAGATCGGCAAATGCTCGTTCGTCCATGACCAAGCTCCGAGAATCATCAAATACCATGCCGTAGGCCCCGGTCGGAATGGTTTCCGTGCGCTGGACGATGCCGCCTTCAATAGCCAGGTCTTTATAACTGATGGAGGCGAATGCGCCGGGAGCTTTGCTCGCTTGGTTCTGGCCTGCGTATCCGTTATTGATATTGGCAAATTCGGGATAATAAACCCCTTCATTTCCCCCGCTGCCCAGGTATGTTCCCGAAACCGCGCATTCGAGGCCATTAGTATATCGATTGCCATAGCTGAATCGCCCCGTGAACGTATTGTAACTTCCGTAACTGCTGGACGCTTCAGCACCGTTGAAGTCCCGCCCGCGCCGGGTGATGACATTGATCACCGCAAGAACTGCATTGTCGCCGTAGAGCGAAGACCCTGGACCCCGGATGACTTCAACGCGGTCGATGAGATCGACGTCCAGTAGAAATTCAGTACCAATCGCCGCACTGTCGAAAACATCATCATTCATCCGATGCCCGTCAATGGTGATCAGGAATCTGCCGCCGTAATCTCCGGGACGATTGAAACCACGCGTGCCGATATAATCATAGGCGCCATCCGACGTCGTATAAAAGCCCGGTACACTGTTGAGAATATCCTTGAGCGTGCGGTAACCAAATTTCTTGATGTCGTCCTGCGTTATGATGGTGACGTAAGAGGGCGCCTCATCGACACTTTGCTCGTGTTTTGAAGCACCATAGACCGTGGCCACCTTGATGGCGGCCAGTTGCTCGAAGCTCATATCCGTCAAATCGGTCGGAGCCGGCGAGTTGGTCGATCCGGTCGCAAAAATTGGCATTGCGAGGGCAACGGTTCCTGCCACAAGGCTCATAAAGCCTGCCCGGCCAAGTTGATGAACGGTAGCACTGATCACAATTTTTTATATTTACCTGAAGCACGGCGATAGAAAGCCCGGCAATTGAGTCGTTATGTCGGAAATTTCAGTAAAACGTTGTGACCTTCGATTTCCAGACTGTTTCCTGATTAAACGGAAATTAAGCAGAATATGGGCCATGCTCTGCAACAATCGAGATGGGAGTGCGAATCTCCAAATGCCTGCGGATGTGTAATTAACGGTTTGATGGCCTGGGCAGAAAGAAGTTGAGGGAGGCTCAAATGTGGACGCCGACGGCAAAAATGTAGACTTTGAGTGACCGCCATGGCCCGGCTGTTGAAACTGAGAAATGTGAACACACCCTTACTGGCCGTTGCAAGTGAACCGTTTACTTTGCGCCGGCGCCTGACGGTGGAGCTTTTGATCGGGTCCGCTCTCTTTTCCGGATAGTTGGGCCTCAGGACAATTCAACCGCTGGACCGTACTCATTGCGCGGAATGAATTTCCAGCGAGCGAACCAGATGGCGAGAATCACGGCGCTGCCGCCAGTAACTGCCAGTTGAACAGCAGGCATCAGCCAGGCGGCGTCATAGGCGCCGAACATCGTGGCCCGAAAGGCGGTGACGAGAGCGGTAAAAGGCAGGTATGGATGAATGGCTTCGTAGAAGCGGCCCGAAAGTTCCACCGGATAAATGCCCCCGGCAGATGCCAGTTGCAGGATCAATAACACGACTGCGGGCAATCTTCCGGCGTCACCGAGTACCGCGATAAGCAGCAGGATCACCGAGACGAATGCCAGCGATCCGAGAATCGCTGCGAGCCATACTTGGCAGGGATGTGCGAACGCAATGCCAAAGCCCAGATGAAGCACAGCCACGATAGTCGTTCCCTGGAGTGTGCCGATGCCCAGGGGAACGGCGGCTTTGGTGAGCCAGCACACCCAACGCGGTGCTTCCCGCATCGGTTCGATCAGCCGCCGACAATGAAAAACGAAAGTTATCATAATCCCACCGAGCCACAGAGTAAGGGCGGCAAAATAGGGGCTGAATCCCGTTCCGTTGTTCGGCAGCGGGGTGCTGGTCTCGAGGTTCATGAGGACAGGGGCGGCCAGGCCGCCGCCGTCGGCGTCGCCGAACCCATCGGAGAAACTTGTGTTCAAGCGGCTAAGTCCAAGGGCCAGACTGGCGGACCCGGCTGCAAGCTCCTTGCTGCCCTCCAAAAGGTGGTGTGATCCTTCGCGCAGACGAGCCATGCCGTTGGTCAATTCTTCGCCGCTGTTACGAAGTTGGCCGGAGGCCGTTGGTCCAGGGCCATCTTGATCCGCCGACGGAAGTTGAGCGATCATCGTGTCCAGACCTGTTTCCAGCTGCAAGATGCCACCGGTCAGCGGCTGGATTCCGTCATTGAGCTGTTCCAGTCCTGTGTTCAATTGATGTCCGCCCGCGGCGACCAGAACGAGGTTGGTTTCTAGCGTGGCCATACCGTTCTCGAGTTGAGCCGCTCCTGCAGACAGACGATGTCCGGCAAAAGGCACCTTCGCAGCTCCCTGACGCAACTGTTTGGCTCCCTGATCAAGGCGATTACCACCGGCCACGAGTTGATTCATTCCTGCGGCAAGCTTTTCCTGTCCCGCGACGGCGGCCTTGCTGCCATCGGCAAGCTCCTGCAATTGGTTTTCGGACGGCAACTGGCCGCGCATCAGCCGCACTCCGGCGGCGATTTGACCCAGGGCATCATTCAGACGCCGGGTGCCGTCGGCCGCTTTGTCGAGTCCGGTGTCGAGTTGGCCGGCTCCCTCCTGTACGCGTTGAGCTCCTTCGCGAACACTTTGACTGCCGTCGCGAAGCTCAGCGATGGCAGCGCGAACCGAATCCCCTGCCGGAGCAACCGGGTCTCCCACAATTGCCGTCCAACGCTCGCGATTTAATTGTTCGTTCAGTGTATGGGCGAGTTCACTACCAAATCGTTTGCTGATAATGGCGCTGGTGTAACCGTCGCCCTCGGCAACCTGCAAGGTGAATTCAGCCGGCCGGGCTTGCCGGGCGGTGATTGCCCGTTCGCTGAAGTCGTCAGGGATGATCAAGGCAAAATAGACTTTCCCGCTGCGCAGTGCCTCGTGTGCAGCCTCTGCGGAGGGAAGCCGGATAAAGTGAAACGTCGGGTGTTGCGTCAACAAATTTACGGTGGTATTGCCCACATTGATATTTCTTCCATCCCGGACAACGCCGCGATCCGTGTTCACCAAGGCTGCAGGGAGACGGTCGAGGTGGCCATAAGGATCCCAAAAGCTGCTGATGTAGAACACAGCGTATAAAGAAGGAACCAGCACAATGGCCAGGACGGAAAGCACGAACATGGGGCGGCGAAAGAGCGCGAATTCCACTTGTAACCCAAGCCACAACCAGCTGGCGGGACTTTGGGGATCGGACCGGTTTGGAACGGCGGCGGTGCCGGGGTTCATGACAGATATTCTATAAGAGGGATTGCTTGCTTTATCTCAATTGTTGCGCACTGTCTCCAATTCTGAACGGGCAAGCAATCCAAATATTAGCATTCCTTTGGCTTGCTTAAATTGTCGTCAACAAAATCTCGGGGCGCCGCAAATCCATCCCGGAGCCACGCTGAAATAAATTTGGTCGCGCGCGGTTTGGGAGGTTCTCCGGCAATCCTTTGCCCAATCATCCTGGGAGGGCGCGGTGACTTCCGTGTGTTTCTTTTAAGAATGCTGCAGCGCCTTGGAAGGATGACCCAGTGCTTTCAGGCGGACCAAGGCACTAGACAAACAAACTGATTTTCTGCAATTTCGTCGCGTCAATCAGGCCCTGATCTGTCAGTTTCAAGGCGGGGATTGGGGAAAGGGCCAAAAAGGAGAGCGTCATGAATGGCGCGTCTAAATCACATCCCAGCGCCCGCGCCGCGGCGTTTAGCTCGTCGATCAATTTGATGGCCTTCGGCAGTGGTTGGTCGGTGACCAGTCCGGCGATGGGCAGGGGTAATTCAGCCGTCACCTTGCCATTGGCGACGGCGATTTGTCCGCCTTGCAGGCGTTCCAATTCCCGGATGACGCACAGAATGTCCGCGTCACTGGCGCCGGCCACAATGACATTGTGGGCATCGTGGGCAACTGTTGAGCCGATGGCGCCGTTTTTCAATTTGAAACCCCGGACAAACCCGACGCCGACATTGCCCGTGGCGCGGTGTCGCTCGACGACGACCAGTTTCAGGATGTCGCGGGAAACATCGGGAACGACTTCGCCGCCCAAAATTTTTGGCGGCAGGATCAATTCCCGGGTCACGATCTGCCGGGGAATGATTTCGATGATGCGGATTTTGCCGGCGCCCTTCGCTTTGACGACCAGATCTTTCGGCGTGTAACGCAGGTTCATGGTGCTGCGCGGCAACGGTGTGGTCCTGGCTTTTTTGTCCAGGAACTTTCCATTCTCCGCGACCAGCGCACCTTTCTTGTAAGTCTGACGCACCTGGAAATGTTTCAAATCGTCGAAGATGATGAAATCCGCCCAGAAGCGTGGCGCAATGGCGCCGAGGTTATGCAGACGATAATGGCGCGCGGTGTTGATGGTGGCAATCTGCAGGGCGGTGATTGGTGCGAGGCCGAGTTTGATCGACTTGCGAACGCAGTGATCAATGTGGCCTTCTTTCACCAAATCGCCGGCGAGTTTGTCGTCCGTTGCGAAGGAACAGTTCTGCGCGTTGTGAGGATTGATGAGCGGGATCAGGTCTTCGAGATTTCGTTCGGTGCTGCCCTCCCGCAACAGGATGTGCAACCCAAGCCGCAATTTCTCGCGGGCTTCGTCCATGGCCACCGATTCATGATCCGAGCGGACCCCGGCGAGCGCATAGGCATTGAGGTTTTTTCCGCGCAGACCGGGTGCGTGTCCGTCAACGGCTTTGCCTTTGCCGATGGCAATTTTGGCGAGTTCACTTTTTGCCCCGAGAAAGACGCCGGGAAAATTCATCAGTTCCGCCACTCCGGCCACGCGTTCGTCAGTGATCATCAGTTTTAAATCGCTGGCGGTCAGCTGCGCTCCGGCGGTTTCCAGGTGCGTCGCGGGAACGCAGCTCGGCAGCATGATAAAAAAATCCAGCGCGAGGTTTTTGGTGGATTCCAGGATGTAGCGGATGCCGTCCAGGCCGAGGACATTGGCGTATTCGTGCGGGTCGATGACCATCGCACCGGTGCCGTGCGGAACGACGGCGCGGGCAAATTCCTGGGCGGTGAGCAGGGAGCTTTCGACATGAAAATGTCCGTCAATCAGGCTGGGGGCTAGATACGCACCGCGTAGATCGACGGTTTTTTGCGCGTGATAATCGCCGAAGCCGATGATGCGGCCATCTTCGACTGCGATGTTTGCCGGGTGAATTTCGCCGCTTAAGACATTGACGAGCTTAGCATTTTTGAACAGCAATTCCGCCGGTTTCTCGCCCCGCGCGACGGAAAGCTTTTGTTGAACATTCCGCATACATTTGCTCCTTTACGCAAACCACTATACCCCGCGGCTGCGGAGGGTGCAGCTTTTAATTCCGGGCCGGAAAAAAGTTTTTCTGGCTTCCGGAGTCAGGATTTTGAATTCTGCGTCCATGATTAAACCCTGGGTCAAGGTGGGTTCGAAGCCGATCGGCAATTTCCGGATTTTCCAAATGCGGTCCGACACCTGCATTAATCCGCGCACGGGCAAAGAGCATGACTTCTATATATTCGACAGCGTCAACTGGGTGAATGTCATTGCGGTGACGCCGGATCAGAAACTGGTGATGGTGGAGCAATACCGCCATGGTTCAAACACGGTTGAGCTGGAAATTCCCGGCGGCATGATGGATCTAGACGAGAATGACCCGGTGGTATCGGCTGTGCGTGAATTGCGTGAAGAAACCGGATATGCAGGTGAGCGGGCGCGTGAATTGGGGAAGGTGTGGTCAAACCCGGCGATCATGAGCAACACAACCTACACCGTATTGATCGAGAATTGCGAACTGAAGCACGGGCTGGAGTTCGACAGCGGCGAGGATTTGATTACGCGACTGGTGCCGCTTGACGATCTTTCCCGGCTCATCGCCGACGGAAAAATCAATCACTCGCTCGTCGTGGTCGCCCTGTGCTATTTTGATCTGTGGCGGCGCGGGATTAAGGAGATTTGAATGGAGACTAATCCCCGCCCGTGAGGAGCATGTCCGGGGTGTAATACAAAATCCGGCCGCAGTTGGGGCAGGCGACCAGTTCCGAGTGCCCGCGGCAGCTGGCGATGATTTGCGGCGGCAGTTTCATATGGCAGCCGCCACAGACACTGTGTTCCACGCCGACAACCACGTTTTCGCCCTTGGTCTTAAAAAGTCGTTCATAGCGGTTGCGCGCGGTTTCTTCCACTGCAGCGGTGATCTCCAAACGGCCCTGCTGTAGTTCGGCGAGTTCTTTTTTTAAATTCTCCTCCCGTTGGTTAAGCAGGCCGATTTGCTCTTCGAGGAGCTTTTTGGCGGCAGCGGCCTCCGCGGTGGCCCGGGCGACTGTCTTTTGCGCCGCTTCGGTTTGCTCCATCAACACGATTTCCTGGTCCTCGATTTTGAAAATCGCCTCTTTGGCCATGTCGATTTCATGGGCCAGCGCCTTGTATTCCTCGTTCTTGCGGGTTTGTAATTGCTGGTTAGCGTATTTCTCGATTTGGGATTTTTTGGCCTCGATTTCGAGGTCCAGCCGCTTGCGTTCGGACTCGATTTGTTTAACGCGCAATTTCGCGTTTTCGAGCTGGCTTTGCGTGCCGATGGCCTTCGCACGCAGACTTTCGCGTTCGGGGTTGATATGGGCTAGCTCTTCTGAAACACGGAGGATTTTCCGGTTGCGATCCTGCAAAATAAGCAGTTTCTCGATAATTTCCTGCATTCAGTTTGCAGGCTAACGGTCATTGCCGTTCAAGTCAAAATTGTTTTCAGACTTTGGCCGGAGGCCCCGCTCCGAACTCATTTTATTTAACGAGGTTTTAATTCTGAATGAGCAGTCGGCACCCCGGCTGGGCCGGGGTGTCGCGTTCCAGAATT
Source organism: Verrucomicrobiota bacterium (assembly GCA_050008355.1). Taxonomy (GTDB): domain Bacteria; phylum Verrucomicrobiota; class Verrucomicrobiia; order Limisphaerales; family UBA11358; genus UBA11358. The sequence continues at coordinate 2,223 of JBEKMT010000171.1, read as the reverse complement.
TAGCGGCTCAAAACTCGTCACCCGGCACATATCGGTCTTCCCGCGTTACCGAATTGATTTTGCAGTTTTGTAATTGCCCGTTAATTTGGATCCATGCGTTTCATCGGCAACGTCATTGAAAAACTACAACGCCATCCGAAACGGGTGGTTTTCCCGGAAGGAGACGAACCGCGTATTCTGCAGGCGGCCCGGCAGTTCCAGGCGTTGCGGCTGGGGGCGCCCATCCTGCTCGGGGATCCTGCGAAAATCAGGGCGGTGGCCGAAAGGATCAACCTTTCGCTGGAGGGGATTCGCATCATCAATCCGGAAACCAGCGATGATCTGGAAAATTTCACCAAGCGGTTTCATTCGTTGCGCCGCGAGAAAGGTTTGCGGGCAACCGAGGCGCGGGAGGCGTTGTTGCAGCCGAACTTTTACGGCGCGATGATGCTGGCGATGCACCAGGCGGATGGTTTGGTTTCCGGCGCGTCGCACATCACGGGGAGCGTGCTGCGTCCGCTGTTTCAAATCATCAAGGTGGCGCCGGATATTCACACGGCCTCCAGCTGTATGGTGATGGAGGTGGAAGATACACGAATCGGCGAGGGCGGCGTTTTGTTCATGGCTGATTGCGGTGTGATTCCCGATCCCAATGTGGACCAACTGGCGGATATTGCGGTTTCAACCGCCCGCCTTGCCCGGCACATGCTGGGGGTGCGCCCCCGTGTGGCGATGCTGTCTTTCTCCACGAAGGGAAGTGCGTCCCACCCGAGTGTGGGTAAAGTGCAGGCGGCCACAGCCCAGGCCCGGCGCAAAGCCGAACAATTGTTTTTGGAGGCGGACTTTGACGGTGAACTCCAGGTGGACGCGGCCCTCACACCGGAAGTGGCGGAAAGAAAATTGCGAGACAGCCAGGTGGCCGGTCGGGCGAACGTTTTGATCTTCCCCGACTTGAATTCCGGCAACATTGCGAGCAAATTTGTCGGGCTGGTGAGTCGGGCGAATTCCTATGGCCAGATTTTGCTGGGGCTGAACCGTCCCGCGGCCGATGTGTCCCGCGGTTCGAGTGCGCACGATATTCTCGGCGTCGCCGCCATCATCGGGGTGCAGGCGACTGATTACCAAAAGCTTTATCCGGGCGCGGACAAGCAGTTGCCCGGGGAATGACCAATTCAAGATTTACCAAACCGGAACAAGGAGCGCATTAACGGGCATCGGCCCGAAGACTTCATTTCAATGAACGCCAATACCCCGCGGGTCTTCATCGCAGCCACACGTCAGAATGACGGCAAGACCACCACGTCCCTCGGCCTGATTAGCGCGCTTCAAAAATATTATCCGCGCATCGGCTATATCAAGCCGGTCGGCCAGCGGTTCGTGGAGATCGAGGAGCAAAAGATCGACGAGGATACGGTGCTTATGGACGCGGTCTATCGCATGGACTGTCCGCTGGTCGACATGAGCCCGATTGCCGTCGAACCTGATTTCACCCGCAAATACCTGACATCTTCGAATAACGAGGCGCTGGTCAAAAAAATCCAGAAGGCCTTCGACCGGGTCTCCTGGGAAAAGGATTTTGTATTGTGTGAAGGCAGCGGGCATGCCGGGGTCGGTTCGGTTTTTGATCTGTCCAACGCACGCGTCGCCAAACTTCTTGGGGCAAAAGTCATTATTGTTTCGCAAGGCGGCATCGGCAAGCCGATCGATGAAATCGCACTGAACCAGGCGTTGTTTGAGAAAGAAGGAGTGGAGATCATCGGCGTCATTTTGAATAAGGTGCTCGGGGAAAAAGTGGATTACATCACCGATTTCGCGCGTCGCGGACTCAAGCGCCAGGGATTGGATTTGCTGGGCGTTTTGCCTTATGAACAAATTCTATCCAATCCCTCGGTGGATTTGATTCGGGAAGAACTCCAGGCCGAATTGCTCAATGAACCACCGGAATTACGCGCCCTGGTGAACGATGTCGTGGTGGGAGCGATGGGGGCTCAAAATGCGATGCAATTCTTCAAACGCGGGGTGCTGCTCATCACGCCCGGAGATCGCGAAGACATCCTGCTCGCGGCGGGAGCGATGACTAATCCGCAAAGTGAAGAAAAAATGGCGGGCATTGTTTTGACCGGCGGCTTGCGTCCCAGTCCGAACGTGCTCAAGGCAGTTCAAGCCATGCCCATTCCGGTGCTGCTCGCCAAAGCCGACAGCTACCAGGTGGCTTCGAGGGTGCACAATCTCATTGTCAAGACG
>JBEKMT010000170.1:0-11864 GCA_050008355.1 Verrucomicrobiota bacterium | reverse complement strand
TCAACTTACAAACTCGATATTTTTGGGGGTCCGCTTAAGATCATGCACCGGTAGCCACATAAGGTTTGACCATTTTCGCCGGGTCTACAATGCGGTCGAAATCGTCTTCCGCGACCAAGCCAAGCTGCAGCGCCGCCGCCTTGAGCGTCAAATCATGCTCCATCGCGTGATGTGCGATTTTTGACGCCTGGTCGTAACCGATCACGGGCGCGAGCGCAGTCACCAGCATCAAGGAACGCTCCACATATTCACTGATCTTCTTAAGATTGGGCTTCGTACCTTCGTCCAGGAAACGCCGGAAATTTGTACAGCCATCCGCCAGCAGGAGAATGGACTGGGTGAGGTTGGAGATCATTAGCGTCTTATAGACATTCATCTCGAGATACCCTCCCGCGCCGCCAAAGCCCACCGCGACATCATTTGCCATCACCTGCACGGACAGCATTGTCAGCGCCTCCGCTTGCGTTGGGTTGACCTTGCCCGGCATGATGGAAGAGCCGGGTTCATTCTCCGGAATCAACAATTCGGCAAATCCAGCCCGGGGGCCACATGACAGGAGCCGGATGTCATTGCCGATTTTATACAGCGAAACCGCCAACGTGCGAAAGGTGCCAGATATCTGCACCAGCGCATCATGCGCCCCCTGTACGGTAAATTTATTGGGTGAACTGACGAAAGGCAGTCCCGTTTCCTGCGCGATCTCCGCTGTCGCAGCCTCGGCAAAACCCGGCGCTGCGTTGATCCCCGTGCCAACCGCGGTGCCGCCCAGCGCCAAGTGGTAGACACCCTTGAGCGCGTCGGCGATTCGCTCGAGATTATCCGAGAGCATGCCGGCGTAACCGGACCACTCCTGCCCGAGAGTGAGCGGCGTCGCATCCTGCATGTGCGTGCGGCCGATTTTCACGATGTCTTTCCACTCCTCGGCCTTTGCGGCAATACCATCCCGCAGGGCCGTGACCGCTGGAATAAGCCGGCTCGTCGTTTTCATCGCAACTGCGATGTACATGGCGGAAGGAAACGTGTCGTTCGATGACTGAGACATGTTCACGTGGTCGTTCGGATGAACCGGTGTTTTGCTGCCCAGGGGCGTGCCGGCCAGCTGACAGCACCGGTTCGAAATGACCTCATTAACGTTCATATTGAACTGCGTACCGCTGCCGGTCATCCACACATGCAACGGAAACATGTCGTCATGCAGCCCGCCTAAAATCTCGTCACAAACCTGGACAATCAGTCCCTTCACGGTGTCGTTCAAACGGCCGCCGGCATGATTCGCGATGGCCGCAGATCGTTTTAATACCGCATATGACTGGATCATTTCCGGGGGGATGAGATCGCGACCAATGCTGAAATGCTCCAGCGATCGTTGTGTCTGTGCACCCCACAGTTTCTCGGCGGGCACTGTAACCGAACCAAGACTATCCCTTTCAATGCGATGTGAATTCATAATCTTTTGCGAGGCGCAAGCCGTCCTGCTCCTATGGCTACACCTTCAGACACCAACCATCTCGTATGGCTCGTAATCTGGTTCCCAGAAATTGGCCGTGAGTTCCCTTTCGAATTCATCGGCACTGACTTGCGCGAGATTTTCCTTGATCGCCTGATGACCCACTCCTCGCGCAACCGACAGGCTGACCGACCGGATTGACGCCAGTGGCGGCAGCAAGAGCCCGTTCTTATCCTTGGCCGTCGGACAGATCGCTGCCAACGCGAGGGCCGAAGCCTTGATCATCCCGTCAGAAACATGTTTGGCGCGCGAGGACAGGATGCCGAGCGCCAGCCCGGGAAAAATATAAGAGTTGTTCGTCTGCGCGTTTGGCACTGGCTTGCCTTGATAGCTCGCCGGCGGGAAAGGACTGCCGGTGCCGACCAACGCCCGGCCCGCCGTCCAGTCCGCGATCTGCTGGGGCGTGGCTTCGGCACGGGATACCGGATTCGACAAGGGAAAGATGATCGGCCGGTCAACTTGCTTGGCCATGGTGCGAATCGCCTCCTCGGTGAAGGTGCCCGGCTGCCCGGAAACGCCGATAAGCAAGGTCGGCTTCGCATTTTTAATCACGTCTACCAACCCGATATTCTTCGGATCCGCGACCTTCCAGCCCGCCACATCTGCGCGTTTGCGGGCGAACGTTTCCTGCTCAGGGCTCACTTTCTGAGCGCCCTCAATAATCAATCCGTCACGATCCAGCGCACAAAAGCGCCCGTACGCTTGCTGCTCGCTTAGGCCCGCATCACACATGGCCGACACGATCAGGTTAGAGATGCCTATGCCCGCACCGCCGAGGCCCAAAACGGCAACGCGTTGTTCCGTCAGCGGCACGCCGGTGACATTGATGGCCGAGAGCAGCGTGGCCGTGGCTACCGCAGCCGTGCCTTGGATGTCATCGTTGAAGGTGCAGAGTTGATTTCGGTAGCGTCCCAGAAACTTGGCGGCATTGCCGCCCGCAAAATCTTCCCATTGCAACAGTACATTCGGCCAGCGCCGCTTCACCGCCGCGACAAAGCTCTCAACAAATTTCTCGTATTCCGCACCCCGCACCCGTTTGCTTCGCCAGCCGATGTAAAGTGGATCTGCCAGGCGCTCCGGATTGTCAGTCCCCACGTCGAGCAGAATTGGCAAACACCATTCCGGACGGATTCCGCCCAGCGCGGTGTAGAGCGCCATTTTGCCGATGGGGATGCCCATTCCTCCTGCACCCTGATCACCGAGACCAAGAATGCGTTCGCCGTCGCTGACGACGATGCAACGAACGCTATCGTAGCGTGGATGCGCAAAAATTTGGTCGATGCGGTTCTGGTTCGGATAGCTTAGAAAGAGGCCTCGCGACTTGTGCCAGATCTCGCTGAATTTCTGGCAGCCCTCGCCGACCGTGGGCGTATATACGATGGGCAATGACTCTTCAACATGCTGCGTGATCAGCGAGTAGAACAGCGTCTCGTTTGTGTCCTGAAGTTCGCGCATGAATTCGTATCTCTCGATCGGGACCGTCAGGCTGGCCAGCTCTTGGTGCCCGCGTTTGCGTTGTTCCGCCAAGGTGTCGACATGCGGCGGCAGCAAGCCGTGTAGGGCGAAGGCGTCACGTTCGTTCTCGGTGAAGGCAATGCCTTTGTTCAACCGGGAATCGTTCAGCAGATCTGCTCCGCTTATTGCTATTTTCATATCATTTTCTTTCTTGTTTACGATTTTTGTGATTCATTTGAGCACCCTTGCGCCCTCGAGCGCTTGTGCCAGCCCTGACCTCAGTGCCGCCAATGCTCATCTCTCAATTCCCCTTTGCCCACATCGCCCATTGAATTTTAATGATCCATCGGCGGCGCAACTTGCTTTCATCGGGTTGATGGATTGAATGCGCCAAAGGTTTAAGCGCGCGCGTGAACCCAATACTTTATCGATCCAGACAATAATCCGCGCCCGTTGAAGGCGGCAGCTCTTTAGATTTCGCAACGCTGCCTTCAAACACCCTAAAAAGATTACGTCTATTTGTGCACATGCCGAACATTGACGAAAATCGGCCACAATTAATTTTGATTTAGCTTTCAAGACATCTCCTAGCGCCGGAGCAGATTGGAAACGGCCAGGTCAATAACTTCGTCGCCGCGGCCATTGAGCACCGCTTTGATTGCCCAAAGATTGAAGCCTACGGCCTGATCCACGGTTATCGTCGGCGGCATAGAAAGTTCCGTCGGGTTTACGACCGCCTCAACGAGTGCGGGTCCGTCATGCTTGAAAGCAGCGGCGACCGCGGCTTTCAGGTCCGCCGGGTCGTCCACCCGCACTCCAAACAAGCCGACAGATTGAGCGAGCGCCGCGAAATCCGGATTGACCAGCTTGGTCCCGCTACCGAGAACGCCAATCGCTTTCATTTCCAATTCCACAAAACTCAATACGCTGTTGCTGAACACGATGATCTTTACCGGCAGCTTGTGCTGATGCAGCGAAAGCAGGTCACCCAGCAACATGGAAAGACCCCCATCGCCGGAGAACGTCACCACTTGGCGCCCCGGAAACGCGCTCTGTGAGCCGATCGCCTGCGGCATGGCGTTCGCCATAGACCCGTGATTGAACGAGCCGAGCAGACGCCGTTTGCCGTTCATGGTGAGATAGCGTGCTGCCCATACGGTGGGGGTACCGACGTCACAAGAAAAGATCGCGTCGTCAGCCGCAAGCTCATCTACAACCTTCGCAACATATTGCGGATGCATCGGCTTGCGCCCGGGATGCCCGACCGCAAGTTCATCAAGGCCTTTCCGCACGTCTTCATAGTGCGCCACGAATTTCGCGAGATGCGCGTCATCTTTCTTGTCCACGAGCAGCGGCAACACAGCCGCCAGTGTTGCTTTCACGTCGCCAATCAAACCTAGATCCAGCCGCGTCCGTCGCCCCAGATGCTCGCCGCGCACATCCACCTGGATGATTTTGGCTTTTTCAGGATAGAATTGCGTATACGGGAAATCGGTGCCAAGCATGAGCAGCGTATCGGCGTCCTTGATCGCATGGTAACCGGAGCTAAAACCAATCAGCCCGGTGAGACCGACGTCGTAGGGATTGTCGTATTGGATATGCTCCCGACCCCGCAGGGCCGAAACGATGGGAGATTGAAGTTTTCCGGCAACCGCCATCAATTCAGCATGAGCACCTGCGCAACCAGCACCGCCGAGAATGGTGACGCTCCCCGCTTGGTTGAGGAGCTCTGCAAGTCGCTCGATTTCATCCGTGGAAGGACGGATCACGGGCGTTGCTGGCTTCAGAATTGCGCTGGGTTTGCGATACTCCGTTCGCTGGAGGGCGATATCGCCTGGAATCGCCACCACGGCGACGCCTCTCTTGGTCATTGCCGTTTGAATGGCGACTTCCAACACTCGCGGCACCTGGCTCGCCTGCGAAATCAACTCGCAATAATCGCTACAGTCTCGAAACAGCTGGTCGGGATGCGTTTCCTGAAAATAACTGCTGCCAATCTCATTGCTAGGGATTTGAGCGGCAATGGCCAAAACAGGCACACGACTGCGGTGGCAGTCGTACAGTCCGTTGAGCAGATGCATGTTGCCTGGCCCGCAACTTCCGGCACAGACTGTAAGTCTACCAGTGACGTGTGCTTCCGCTCCGGCGGCAAACGCCGCCGTTTCTTCGTGCCGCATACCAACCCATTCGATGTCTTTGCACTTGCGGATTTCCTCGAGCATCCCGTTGAGTGAATCGCCCACGACACCATAAATGCGTTTTACTCCGGCGGCGACCAGGGTTTCAATAATAATTTCTGCCACGAGCTTTTGAGCCATAATCAATTTCAATGTTAAACTTAACGTTGCGATACGCAGGACATCAAATCCTACGGGTGAGGCGATACCATCCTGGACCCCATTACGTTCATGAAATGAAAGTTGAAAATGAGAGCTGGATAGGGAAACAGTGAACGACTGCCTTGGAGGCTACGAGGCTCCTTTAATCGCGGAACGATGATCCTGTCGGGTTCGATCTTTATTTTGGCTTTCATATTTTTGTGTTCAAACCGCTAATTGAAGCACTGCGCATTGCACGCGATTTTCATCTGCTGATTGGTTACGCAGCCTTCATGCCAAACTGCAAATCGGGTCGCCGCATTTGACGAAAAATACTTCTTGCAATGGATTGAGTGGAAAGATTTCGAATCTGCACTGAAAAAACGCCGAAAAACAACGCCGATGTTGTGTCAAGGCTGGTACAGCGTGTCGTGGGGGCGGCAGATCGGCCAAGCCCGCGCTCGCTTCACTTGAACTGGACCTCGCATTTGTGAATGCGTAACAGATGGATCAATAAGGCGCTATTTTCGGCGGAATAATCCATTTTGGAATCTGGCACAAGCCATGCGACCCTTTTGGCTGATGCAATAGGATTAACATCGATGAAATCGCGCCCGACCTGTTCCTGGGATGACGTCCCATCGCTACGATCGATCAACGGACGCTGTGGAGTACGTCATCGGGCCGGCCGGCGATGGGCACCTGTGATTTTGTATTACTCCACGCCGATACGTTCGGCGCTCGTCAGTGCTCAAAGCATTTTGTAAAAAAATAACCCCGGCAACGCCAACTTCATTTCTTGAAAGGAATATTATGATTCAACACATTGCGCTATTTCGCTGGAAACGGGACGCCAGCGCGGAAGCTATCGATAAAGCGATGGCTGAATTGGTCATGCTGAAGGAAAAAATCCCCGGCATTGTGGAGTTATCCTCCGGTGTTAGTTTTTCGGAACGGTCCAGAGGCTACACGCATGCACTGGTCGGCCGTTTCATCAATCGAGCCGCGCTGGACGCCCATTTCCCGCACCCGGAACATCAGCGTGTCTTGGAGCACTTCATCAATGGCATCCGTCTCGAATCGATCGTCTTCGACTATGAGGTCTGAGTCTCAGCCAAAGGAAAGTCCAGATCCCGGCGGATACCGCTAGTGATGTGCAGGTGGACCTCTTCACAGGCACCGGGGGGTTCGCGTTGCGTGTGCGCGTCAACATCAGCCTGCCCGGAATGGATTATGCCAGCTGAGGCCTCGCACGGCGTTCAAGAACTTCGAAGCATTTGCTCAACCCATTGAGCGCCAACCAGGAGGTTCAAAGGGTTCGGCGAAGCGATGTGTTTCGCGCACCACTTTGCCATTCTCAAATTCCAATATGCTGATGGTGTTGAAGGGGCGGCCTTTGTAGGTAATCGTGTTATGGCATGCCTTTTTGAAAAGGCTATAAAACGATAAAAACATTGATTTAATTAACAAATAGCGGAGGTGGTGGTAGGTTCTGGATTCGAACCAGAGAAACGAATCCTTACTTTTTGCTCATGAGTTACGTCCGGCAAGCCTCGCAAGCCCACGCCCCGCCCTACCCTTTATTGGGTATACAGAAAGGTGATCTCAGAAAATAATTGTGAGGCGACACACGGCGACATGCCTCAACACCTCGACATTTATTATATATATATGGGGCTTACACCACAATGGCATTGTGGGGGTCGCAGGTTCGAATCCTGTAGGCTCCACCATCAAAATCTCCTTTCAGCATTGCCTTTCTTGAATATGCACAGGGCTTTTTCTCAGTTTCGCGCCGCGAAGAAGAAAAACCAGCAGTGATGGTGCAGTCAACCCCACCGCCTCAGCCCCCGCTGGAAACGGCGGGGGTTTTCGCGTGGTGCAAGAATTTGACTTTTCCACTTCTTAAGCAACATTAATAGCATTCGTGTGCTCGTTTGCATTGGCGTGGAATTGAAGAACGAACATGAAAAAGTTTGTCTTATCACTCGCCGCTCTGGCTCTTTTAACGATTTCGAGCCTTGGGCAAGGCATCCTTTTTGAAGATAACAGTGGTGCGACCTACGATACAATCCTCAACGGTGCTGATAATACGCGACAAGATCTTAACCTTGAATTACTTTTGGTCACAGCCCCCCACATTTACACACCTATTGTTACACTGCTGTTGAGCAGCACGAATACGAATCCATCTGGCAGCGGTGCTTTGGGTCAGGTTTATTCTGCGACCGGTGACATTTCTGCTACCCGAGGCCTTATTTACGACCTCTCTGGCACCGATTACTTGCTTCCTGGTTATGCGGGAGACACGGTTTATATGCAAGTGGTCGCTTGGATTGGCGACTCATCAAACTATGTTGCAGCAGAATCCAGTGGGAGTCTTTGGGGCGACAGTCAGGTATTCGCCGTTGCTCTTGGACCTTATCCTTATTCGCTTCCGTCTGACATTAGTAATGTCGGAACCATCATCATGAATGCTGTACCAGAACCGACAACGATTGCTTTGGCTGGTCTAGGGGGCCTTTCGATGTTGGTTTTGCGGCATAAGAAATGAACCTGTTTAAGTTTAGGCCTCGCTTTCACTGGTGCGGTTTTTTATTCCAAAAGTAACTTCGAAGGGCACCAAATAGGGCACCATTTATGTCAGTTCGTATTTTATCCTTTATTTACAATGTGAAGACTCACAATGGAATTGTGAGGGTCGCAGGTTCGAATCCTGTAGGCTCCACCATTAAAATCGGTTCGCAAACACCGCCATTCTTCTGTCAGAAATGAAATCCGCAGAATTGGCTTTGATGCCGCAGGCCAATTGAAATTTCGTCCGGTTTACGGTTTATGAACGAATTCGGATGTTTGATTTCCTACCTCTTTCGAATCACCCCAAAAGCGGAAAGAATCCACATCGAGGTAGCCATTGCCGGGGTCGGGGTTAAAACAGAAAATGGCAAATTGCTCGCCTTGGAATGTCCCCGTCTGCCAATCGTAGCGCAGATCGAATTCGCCGCCCAGCGACCTCCAGCCATTTCCGTCCAGGCTGTAGGAACATACCGCTTTGTTTCGAAGGAAATCCAGATCGGTGCGGAGATAGAGGTCGGTGGCAGGAATGGGTTCGGCGGCGAAGCGGGTCCCGGAACTCCCCCCGGCGTCCATGACGTTCATGTTCAAAGACAACCGTCCATCGTCACCACAGTGGACGGCAATGTGCCCGTTGATTTTGCCGAGGGTGCCAAACCCGCAAACATCGCCGGGCTGCAAATGACGCAAATCGAACTTCACTTCTCCCCGGCTCCAGGGCCCCTGTCCTTTTTGGGTCAGCGTATTTCTTGCGGTCCAGAAATTCGTCGCCGGCGTGGGTCTAAGCCTGAGAAATCCGGGTCGCTCGGTGAGCGACCAGCGGGAATCGTCCGGGTTATGATTCCATTGCCACTGCAAACCAAGGGCTGGGGAGTTGAAGTCATCTGAAGTGGCGGGCTGGCAGATTGGTTTTCCTTGAATCGGTTTGGGCGCCGTTGCCGGCACCATTCCCGGCGAATCCGGCGTGCCCCAGACCGGCCAATTGTTCGTCCAGAAGATCGGGCAGAGGCAAGTCATGCGACCGATCGCGCCGCAATCCCTCATCACGAAGCCATACCACTTGCCGTCCGGCAAATCCACGATGGCACCCTGGTGTCCACCCGTGCGATCGTCGATTTGCTCGACAGTCTCCCAGGGGCCGAGAAGGTTCCTTGCCCGCGAACAGGCCAGTCCGAGCTTGCGGGGAATCGCATTAAAAATGTAATACCACTCATCGCGCTTGACCACGTGAGAACCTTCGATGCCCTGGTAATAGAAAATTTCCCGCGCTCCCACCACCCTGGAAAAATCCGCGCTCAATTTCAGCAGCGAGACGTGGCCATCCCAGCCGCCGGAGGTGGCAATGTATCCCGTGCCATCGGTTTCAATGAACAGCCCCGGATCAAAGGCCGGGCGATCCAGTTCGTGGAAGCGCCACGGTCCATGAATGTCTTGCGAGTAATACACGCGGGCGTTTTGTCCCACGGGAGAGGTGACGAGATAAAAAGTGCCGTTGTGAAACCGCAGACTGGAGGCAAACATTCCGGCGCGATAAGCCGTGCCGTTCTTCATATTGTATTGTTCACGACCCTCCAGCCGCGGGACCACGTGCGAAATAATTTCCCAATTCACCAGGTCCTCCGAGTGCAGGATAGTTATTCCCGGCGCATTGACAAAAGTCGTCGTTACAAAATAAAAATCGCCACCCACACGGATGATGTCCGGGTCAGGATAATCCGCATACAGAGGTGGATTGGTGAAGGTGCCATCGCCATTGTCCGACTGCCAGGCGAATGCATCAGCCAGGCAGAACAGAAGCGCGCAGACCACAACGACGATGTTTGCTTTCAATTTCATGGAGAGGCTCCAGCCATGAGAACGCAGCCGGGTATAATATCATACGTCATAGCCGCGCACGGGCGATGGGTTAAGAATACGTCCGGCACTTGAATACCACAACAGCGCGTCCATTTGAATCGCTGGAAAGGGCTGTGCCGGAAACAAATTCCCAGCGTTTTTTTCAGCCTGGTCCAGTTCGTTTGGATCCAAGTCTGCCGACAAATATTGAGTTTCGGTATTGTGTTCCCGATGGGCGGACTTGTTGATCGTACAACAACCGGTCAAAACCGAGACGACGGCGGCGCGTCCAACGGCGTCCGATTTCTTCATGAGTTCACGTTTAACACCAAATCTTTCGTATGGTTTCAATTTTGGAGTGTGAGAAAACCACAATATAGGTTGGCCGCCACGCATCCATTGTGACAAAACCCGTGCAAAAAAAGCAGGCGCCGGGAGCCAAGAAAGAGCAATAAAGCGTGCCCGTTGCCAGAGAAATACCGAGCGCTGGCTGGCAAAGAACTTGCTGATTGGTATGGAGCAATTAGTTTCGCAGCAGAAGCGCACGCAGGTCGTGGACGAGATGGGATCCGGGAAATACAAAATAAAATCCGATGAGCTCAAAAAAAGAAAGCGAATAACACAGTGCCATTAAATCGTAAATTCACAGCAACCGTGCTCCCATTGATGGCCTCCGCCAGCTTGCTGAACGCTGACACCGCACCCACAAATGTCCAAGCCGTCGCCGTCACTCCTTACCAGATTAATCTCAGCTGGACGGTCAGCACCGCGACGGGAACCAATACCATAGTCGGCTACAATGTCTATCGCGACGGAGTTTTGGTGCCGGCGACCGGCCCGAGTGCTTACTCCAATACGAACCAACCTTTCACCATTGTTCCGCAAGTGCCATGGAACCATCCCAACGAATCACTGTTCTCCGATGATGATCTCGCTCCCAATACAGCTTATACCTACCGGGTCGCCGGGTATGACTCCGCGGGCAATATTTCCGCCAGCTCCGCAGTCGCAACGGCCACGACGCCGTCGGCAATAAGTATTCCCGTTGCCGCTTATATCAAACCATTTTACATCTGCGCCACTAATTACTATGTCTCCGCCACGACCGGCAGCGACGCCCTGGGCAACGGTTCCAGTGGAAGCCCGTGGGCCAGCATCTCGAAAGCCGTTGCCGTATTGAACGCGGGGGGAGGCGCGCACGGAGGAGTTTGCGTGAATGTCGAACCAGGCACCTACGCCGAATCCGTCAATGCCGGCTCGCTTAGCGGAAGTTCGGATACACCCACGGGTTACTTCGTCCTGCGCTCCACCGCACTCCACGGTGCCATCATCGAAAACCCTCCAAACAATCAATATGATTTCGTGAATGGGATCAGTTTTACGAGCGCGAGCAACATTGTGGTCGATGGGTTTACGCTCAATGGAGCGACCAATCAATCCCCGGCTAACATTGATGCAGTGGGCATTAATATCGCGGGCAGCGGCAATACCGTCTGCACCGCCCACCACGCCAGGATCTTCAACAACGTGGTCCACGGCTGGGGCGGCAGCGGCACCGCCACGCAATATTCGGACTACGAGGATTGGGAGGGAAATGTCGTGTATGGCAACTGCAACCTTTCACAATACGGTGAGACAGGCATTGATCCATGGGTACCGGTTGCGTTGGACACCAAATCATGGAGCACCAACACCGTCGATGCCGGCAGCGTGCAATATCATTACATCATCCGGGGCAACATTGCTTTTTATAACGAGGAGATCAATATCGCTTGGGCATCGCATTATGACGGGTGCGGCATTGAACTGGACACCTTCAACGGAGCCGGAGGGGTGAATCCGTATTTGCAGGAAAGTCTGGTCGTGAACAATCTGTGCTTCGGTAATGGCGGCGCGGGAATTGAGACGGGCGGCGATGGGGGAAGTTATGTGACCATACGCAATAATACCTGCTTTGACAACGTTCTCGACAACCAGAACAGCAGCACCGCGCGCGCGGATATCGCCATCGCGGGTTCGGACAGCTGCCACAATAATCTTGTGGTTAACAACATCTCGTATGCCAACCCGGAGGCGAATCCCAACAACGTGGCCCTCCTGGATAACGGATTTGGAGCGGAAAATACAAACAATACGTGGGCAAACAATCTCTCCTACGATGGCACGGCTGGGCA
>JBEKMT010000017.1:0-38276 GCA_050008355.1 Verrucomicrobiota bacterium | reverse complement strand
TTATTAAATATTTCCGCGCCATTTCCATAACTATCTGACAACGTCTGTCCGCTGCATTCCACATTCCACTCGGCCCCGGTCTCGTTCCAGATCACCCCCTGGTAAGTCGCCGTTTTGCTGTTGATCACCTGCACTTCTCCCCCCAGCCAGTTCACCGTACCGTTGTTCGTTAGCGGCCCTTCAATGTTAAACGTGCCCGGCCCCTCCACGTTGAGGACCCCGTTGTTGCTTACCGTCAGCGATGCCCCGGAATTGAGCGCTCCTCCCTGCACGTTCAATGTGCCCGTTATGAAGGCTGTCCCCGCAAGATCTCCGCTGGTGAAATTGAAGACACCATTAGAATTAACCGTTGCCTGTCCGTTGAGGGTGAACGTCGTGCCGTTGATCAGAAACACTTGTGTTGTGACAGTACCGGACGCGCCCAATACCAAACCTGCCACACCCGAACTGACATCCAGCGTGACGGTATAATTGCCGGCATTGGTAATGATCGCCGTGTCGGATGAGGTTGGAACTTGATGCGAGTTCCAATTGCTTGCCAGGCTCCAATTGCCGCCCGCGGTATTGGTCCATACAATGCCGGCCGCATGTGACGAGATTGAAGCGCACCAGGCAATTAGTATCGCCAAGGCAACGAGCAAAAAATCACCACGTTGTTTGGGGTCATTCACAACGAAGGGTCAAGCGCATGCATTGTGCGCGACTTTGGACCAAATTAGTATTTTTGCAAGCCCTTTCCCTGACAGATTTCCAGACGCCATTGAGTCGTAAACTTAAATGCAATTCGGCGGGGCGAAAGATCCCGTTCCGAAACAGTTTGTTGGATGCGCAACAAATTCAGCGGCACTCCGAGACCAAAGGCTGGTCACCCGCGAGACAAACCTTCGGTTTTCACTTTTTGGCCAGGGCCGAAGCGGTCACGCGTTTGAAGAATTCGTATATCCCTCTTTCTCCCATTCTTCGGGCATCCGCGAGCTCTCCCTCTCGGGTGGCATAGAGCACCTGGTTCTGGTTCGAAAGAATCACCACGGCGGGAATCCCTTTTTCCAACGGCACACCATAGGACTTGGCGATATCCAGGTTCTTATCAAAACGACCGACATTGACTTTCACAATCTGGAAGTCATGCGACAGTAACGGGGCGCTGGAGCCGGTCTTCATGGCTTTGTTCAACATCTGGCAGTCGCCGCACCAGTTGGCGCCGAAAACCACGATCACCGGGGTATTGGCGATACTCGCCTGCCCCAAAGCCCGCTTAATATCGAGTTTGGCATCGGCAGTTTCGTTGTAGGGAGTTTCAGCGGCCGTGGCGGCCACGGCAAAGAACATAAAACAGAGAGCGTACAGGATTCTCATAAAAAAAATCAAATGACCTTCATTTTTTACGATTTAACAGCTGCGAGCACAACAGGAAACTCATGCAGACGCCTGCCACCGTGTTCGCGCTGTATTTGCCCTCGCCTTGAAATTAGGTATCTTGAGTGCGAATTGACGGATTGAACTTTGAAGAGCGTTACGCAAATGAAAGCAGTCAGCTACCGCAAGCAGTTGCCAATTGAAGACCCCGAAAGTCTTATCGATGTAACCATTGACAAACCGAAGCCCGGAGCTCGCGATTTACTCGTTCAGATTCGTGCAATCTCGGTGAATCCGGTCGATACCAAAGTCCGCAAGGGCACCGGCCCGGGACATCCTTCCGGGGAATTAAAAGTTCTCGGTTGGGACGCCGCCGGAACCGTGGTGGAAGTAGGCTCTGCCGTGACTTTGTTCGCTCCGGGTGAAGATGTTTACTACGCCGGATCACTGGATCGCCCCGGTTCGTATGCCGAGTTTCAACTGGTGGACGAACGCCTGGTCGGCAGGAAGCCGGCTTCCGTCGATTTTGCAGACGCGGCAGCCCTGCCGCTGACCACAATTACGGCCTGGGAAATGTTATTCGACCGGTTATCGTTACGTGTTGGCAAACCCTCTGCATCCGGATCGCTGCTGGTTGTGGGCGGAGCCGGGGGAGTCGGCTCGATCGCGACACAACTTGCAAGAAGGCTGACGGGGTTGACAGTTATTTCGAGCGCCTCCCGTCCCGAGACTCAAGCCTGGTGCCGCAAAATGGGTGCGCACCATATCATCAACCATCGTCAACCACTGGCCGCACAAGTGAAAAGCATTGTCCCGGAAGGTGTGAACTATGTTCTGTCGCTTACCCGAACGGAGGATCATTTCGATGAGATCATCGACGCGATGGCTCCCGAAAGCGCAATCGGTCTCATAGAAAACCCGGCCCGGCCGCTGGACATCGTTAAACTCAAGCCCAAGAATATCTCACTACATTGGGAGTTTATGTTTGGCCGGCCCAGATACCAAACGGCCAAGATGCAAGAGCAAGGCCGACTGCTGAACGAGGTCTCGAGTTTGGTTGATGAAAGGATCATTCGTTCCACGATAAATGCGCACGCCGGGTTTATCAACGCCGCCAACCTCAAACGCGCCCATGCTCTGGTCGAAAGCGGAAAGACAATCGGCAAAGTTGTTCTCTCTGGATTTCCGCCGGCCTGAAAGCCGTTCGCTATCGCCCCGCTTTGATCCTTTTCAAGCAATGCATCATTGCCTCACTACTCGACAAATTTTCCGAAAGTGGTGCCCATAGACGGAGAGGGTGACGGCTTGTGGCAACAACGCCGGTCGGCGGAAGATGGTCCAAAGCAGCAAATACCAATATTGAAATCGTTCGCGTCCTAAAACCCCGAGCCGTATATTGGCCAGCATGAAGGCCATGTAATGGCGCGAATTCAAAGTAAGAGAGATTTGGGGTCGCCGGTATTCGCGTAGAAAGGTGCGGATGCGACGGTAATAAGGTGCGGGTGCATAAAGGTGTGCCAGCAAGTTCTGGTAGCCCTGGCACAAGGTCTCGCGATTCATGCGCGGAATGAAGTTGGTGGTTCCATCAAGATTGTTGCCGGTTGTCCGACCGATTAACCTGCCTTGGACATCCAACCTGCGATGCAGTTTCGTGCCAGGTATGGCTTGCAACAAACCAACCATGGCCGTGGCAATGCCGCTTTGTTGAATGAATTCAACTTGGCGCCCAAAAATTGAGGGTGTGTCGCTGTCAAAACCGACGATAAACCCGCCCTGCACTTCCAGACCGGCGCGTTGGATTCGCTTCACATCGGCCACGAGGTCACGTTTCTGGTTCTGGCGCTTGTTGCATTCGGCCAGACCGGCATCCTCCGGCGTCTCAATGCCGACAAACACCTGGTTGAACCCGGCTTGAACCATCAACCGCATTAACTCGTCATCGTCGGCCAGGTTGATGGACGCCTCGGTGAAGAACGGAATGCCGCGACGCCGCTGCTGTTGCCACCGGATCAAGGCCGGCAGCAACTCTTCTTTGAGGACGCGTTTGTTGCCGATGAAATTATCGTCCACGAAAAAGACTGCTCCGCGCCAGCCAATCTGCTGGAGGCCATCCAATTCAGCAATCACCTGCGCGGTTGTCTTGACACGCGGCCGGTGACCGAACATCGCGGTAACGTTGCAGAATTCGCAATCAAACGGGCAGCCGCGCGAGAACTGCACGCTCATCGAGGCATAACGGTTCAGGTCCGCCAATTGCCACAACGGCGCGGGCGTCCGGCCAATATCCGCATACTCGGTCGCAACATACATCCGCCGGGCAACGCCCTGCCTGAAGTCATTCAAAAAAAGCGGCAGAGTGACCTCGGCCTCATTCAAAACGAAATGGTCGATTTCGGGAAACTGTTCATGTCCCAGGGTAAACAGCGGTCCGCCGGCGACAATCGTCTTGCCGGCCGCGTGGCATCGCACCACTAGTTTTTGGGCCGATTCCTGTTGCGCAATCATTCCGCTGATGAAGACCAGATCCGCCCAGACAAGATCTTTTGCGGATAGCTTCCGTACGTTGACATCCACCAGACGTTTGTGCCATGCCCGTGGCAACATTGCGGCAACCGTCAGCAAACCCAACGGCGGGAGGGACGCTTTTTTACCAATAAACTTCAACGCATGCTTGAAACTCCAGAATGTGTCTGGAAACTCAGGATATATCAGCAATACATTCATCGATTACGAAGAAAGCATGAAGTGTGAGTCGGCGCAATAAGGTCTTCACCTCCCAAGCAAATGTTGCGGCCGGTTGAACAAGCATTGGTTTGAAAAAAATACAATCGTTTTGCGCCCAAGTTGTAGATTTGCCAGTTTCTCCACCAGATATGTCATTCTGTGCCTTGTCAAATTACCCATAAATAGAAAAAATGGTCATCAAGCATCTGTTTCTCACTGCGAACCGTTGTCGCCCGAAGGCCTTCGCCGTGATCAAGAAAAGGTATTTCTCAATGGATTCACGGATTAAATGAAAATCACCAACATTAAATTTAGCACTACCAAGTCTGGGACACGGGTGCTCGCAGCGCGGCGATGGGCTAATCACAATACTGGGGCGGCTCCTGGCAGGCACAGACCTTCATTTCCAATCTTAAGTCCGTCCATCCGAAATACTCGCGCATCCGCTCGCTATGGATGGGCGGTGGCTAGGATCCTTTCGTCATCGAGATTTTCACCGGCAGTCGGCGGCAATGCTGCACTCGATTGGAACAAACCATGATTCTGCGTGGAACTCAAGCAAGAGCTGCTCGTGCCATTTAAAGGCTGAACAATGAAATACGCCGAGCCTATTAAATTTCCGAATCCCGGAAGACCGTTTTCTGCATGGCGGTCGGGGCTTTCGCTTGCGAAGCCGTTAATAGCAATTATGGCTTGGAGCCTTTTCGGGTGGGCTGCCTCATTCGGTGCCAACATTATTCCGACAGCCAATGTGGTCGCGTATGCCGATGGCCGCCCGGCGGCGAAATTTCGTTTGGACGCCGTGGACGCAGGCGTGGTGCTCCAACATGGACATGGTCCCGGCCAGTGCGATTACCTGGGCGCGCGTGATGCCTGGGTGTGGGAAGATCATGGTACTTACTATATGCATTATGACGGGGCTGGGCTATCGGGCTGGCTGGCCTGCCTCGCGACGAGCACCGACCTTGTCCATTGGGAAAAAAAAGGTCCGGTGTTGGGCTTGGGAAAACCAGGTTCCGAGGATTCAGCCTCCGCCTCTTATGGTACAACCTATTTCGACGGCAAACGGTGGAACATGTTTTACCTCGGCACGCCACGGGCCACAGCGTGGCCAAACTTCATCCCCAGCTTCCCCTACTTGACCATGAAGGCTGTGAGCAAGCTGCCCACTGGACCGTGGGTCAAGCTGCCCGAAGTAACGCCATTTCGTCCCAAATCAGGGACCTATTACAATTGCACTGCCAGCCCTGGCCAGATCATCAAACAAGACGGCGGATATCTCATGTTCTTCAGTGCCTCAATGAAGCGCACCATTGGCATTGCGCGGACCAAAGATCTGGAGGGAGGCTGGACGATTGATCCCGCCCCAATTGTGCCTTCAGACGAACAGATTGAGAATTCATCCATATATTTTGAACCGGTAAACCAGACCTGGTTTCTGTTCTCCAATCATATCGGGCTCGATAACCTTGGCGAATTTACCGATGCCGTCTGGGTTTATTGGACGAAAGATTTGAATCATTGGAATGCTAACGACAAAGCGGTGGTGTTGGACGGCTCGAATTGCCGTTGGAGCCGGAAGTGCATTGGTCTGCCTTCGGTAGTCAAGGTTGGCAACCGGCTAGCAATTTTTTATGACGCCCCCGGTGGCGAGAGCACCAGCCACATGAACCGCGATATCGGTCTCGCATGGCTGAATTTACCTTTGACCGTTCAGTTGGCAAGTGATTCGGCCACGAATGCGCTTAATCCACCAAAATTATGAAAAAAGTTCGCATCGGTGTAATCGGCGCCGGGTGGTGGGCGACGTCCACCCACATTCCCGCCATCAAAGCACATGCGCAGTCTGAACTCACCGCCGTGCAAAGCCGAGAACGCGCCAAGGCCGAAAAAATCGCCAGCGACTTTGGTGCCAGGCACGCTTGCGTGAGCGTAAACGAATTGCTCGCCATCAAGAAACTTGACGCTGTCGTTGTGGCTTCGACGCCCAATGTCCACCATGCGCAAACCAAAGCTGCGTTGGAAGGAGGATTGCACGTATTGCTTGAAAAGCCAATGACCTTCAGTGCCGGCGAGGCGCGGGAACTCGTCGAACTGTCGGCAAAGAAAAAGTTGCATCTCGTCATGAGTTGCCCGTGGCATTTTACACGGCATGGAATCGAGGCTCGGCGATTGATACATTCCGGCGCGCTCGGCGACGTTAAAATGATTTCCGTGCTGATGACCAACCCAATTGACAAACTGCTGCGCGGCATCAACACCTTGCCAACGCATGGCACAGAAAACGTATATGTCGAGCCCCGCCGAGGCTCGTACAACAATCCAGCCATTGCCGGCGGCGGTCAGATTTACTGCCAGGTTTCGCACGCGGCCGCCTATCTCACTTTCCTCACGGGCCAGCGCCCGGCAGCGGTTTTTGCACGCTTTGACTACGACGGTTCACCGAACGACATCTATAATGCACTCATTGTCACGCTCGAAAATGGAGCAGTCGTCTCGCTTGCCAGCACCGGGGCAACGCCACTGGCGGAGCGTAACTACGAAGTCCGGGTTTTCGGCAGCAAAGCCATCTTGCAACTTGAACTTTGGCGCGGCACCATGACCATGGTTGATTTCGCCGACCGGCGCACGGAATTCAAACCGCTCGCCAAAAGTGAGGTTTACCCTGGCCAGTCACCCGTTCTCAATTTTATTGAGGTTATTCTTGGCCGGGCCGCGAATGGTTCGCCGGGCAATCTCGGCTTGGCCTCGATGGAAATTATCGAAGCCGCGTGCGAATCGGCGCGAACCGGTCGCCATGAAATAATTCGCCCGGTTAACGGAAAGTTTGGAAACAAAGCAGACAAATCTCCAGGTCACAAAGCTCTGGTTCCAACTCCACGCGCAAGAGTTCGTTCATAAACCTCACGGACATCGCGTAAGATCGTAGCAGCGTGTTTCCGCCGCTTGTTGCCGGAGGCTAAGACAGAATACACTCCGGCTCGGCCATGACAGATGAGTTTCCGACGACCTGTTGCGGAACGCCTGACGAATTCGCAGTGGATGCCGCCTTCATTGTGTCGGCGGAGAACGGTTCTAACACCGGTTTTACGGTTTACCCGACTGGCGGGCGAGCCACCTTCTAGTTTACTATTGACAGGAATGGATTCGAATCAACGTAGATTTTCACGATATTTTCCCGTCAGCGCACGCGACCAGAAATGGGGCTGGCATGTCACCACGGTAGGCGAAATGCGAAGTCTTCCGGGAGAGGCTTATCCCGCGGCAGGTCATCCCAAAGGCTACAATTTCGACTGGTCGAAAGGCCGTGTACTGGATTGCCATGCGCTGGTCTATATCTCCCGCGGTCGCGGATCTTTCGAATCGCGGCAGAGTGCGCGTCAGCCGGTGGAGGCAGGCCAGGTGATTTTTTTATTTCCCGGAGTCTGGCATCGCTACCGGCCAGATGCAAAAACCGGCTGGCAGGAACACTGGGTAGGTTTTGACGGCGACGTTGTCCGACGCTGGGTGAAAAACAAGTTCTTTTCACCCGGCAAACCTGTGTTCCGACCGGGACAGGAAGAGAAATGGCTGACGCTCTTTACTGAGCTGATCGCGATGATCAAATTGAATCGGCCAGCACTTCAGCAAGTGATGGCGGGCTTTACCGCGCAATTGCTGGGCCAGCTGTACTCCGGGCAACAAGCCGGTCTGACCGGCAACGACCAGGCGCTGCGGATTGTTCAAAAGGCGATGACCAAAATGCAAAACGAACTGGAAAGCGGCCTGAACGTGCAGTCGATCGCTCGTGAGTTAAATGTCAGTTACAGTTCGTTCCGCCATACCTTCCAACAGCATGCGGGTTCCGGCCCGCACCAATATCTTTTGGGATTACGTCTGGTCCGTGCACGCTTTCTGTTGACACAGACAGATCGGAGCGTGAAGGAAATTGCGAGGCAGACCGGTTTTGGGGATGAACATTATTTTTGCCGGTTCTTCAAAATGAAGACTGGTTTGACGCCGGGCCAGTGGCGATCAAGTTCGCTGCTCAAGCACGATTTGTAAGCTGTTTTCAAAGCTCCCCAACGAAGCAGGAAACTTGTCCCAAGGGCATTTGGGTCCAGTCTGCTCCAAGGTTCTGGTTTTCGCGAATGATTCTGATTTCGCTGTTACGAAGTGTCGGTTGCCAAATTATCCACCAAATTGGCCATTCTCTCTATTGGTAAAATGGAATTAAACTGGTTCAATTTCGGAAATAACCACGCGCCGGATGGATATTTTGCCGCCGGCATTGCTCAAGAAGCCCGACAACCACCAATGATTCCTATGAATTCGTCAAAAAAACATCGATCACCACGCATGCCAATCGCCCTTATCTTATTGCTTGCCGGTTTTCAGACGCTCATGGGATCGGTCGTGCCGGTAAATTTGCAGTGTGAATATCGTTCTAATCCACTGGGCCTTGACTCGCCTCAACCGCGTCTAATGTGGCAGGCGCAATCCACCGAACGAGATCAAACGCAGACGGCATACGAAATTCTGGTCGCCGACAACAAGAATCTCCTCAAACACAACCAAGGGAACTTGTGGGATAGCGGCAGGATTTCCAGTGATGAAACCGTCAACCTTGCTTATTCGGGAAAGCCGCTAGCCTCGGGCATGCAATGCTACTGGAAGGTCAGGATCTGGGACAAACATGGAAAGCCGTCAGCCTGGAGTGAGCCCGCGACGTGGAGCATGGGTCTGCTTGCTCCGGAGGACTGGCAGGGAAAATGGATTGGATGGGATCAAGGTGAAACCACAAACGATTTTGACGGTGCAAAATGGATTTGGTTCCCCGAGGGAGCTCCGGCGCAAAGCGCAACGGTAGGCACGCGTTATTTTCGCCGCGTGTTTGAATTGCCCTCCAATCAAGTCGTTCGCACGGCAACAGTCACGATGACCGCGGATGACCAGTTCCAGTTATTTGTCAATGGCCGTGAAGCGGGCAAAGGAGACTATTGGAAGGATCCAAAAAAGATCGAGATCGGTGCGATGTTGCAACCGGGCGCAAATGTTTTCGCCGTTGAGGCACGTAACGTTGGCAACGCGCCGAACCCCGCAGGCCTGATCGGGAAACTGAAAGTGGTGTTTGAACAGGGAAGCGCCTTCACGCAGAACACTGACGACAGTTGGAAGTCGGCAACGAGTGCACCGGATGGATGGGAGGCTTTAACCTTCGACGACACCGCGTGGACGGCTGCCCGGTCGCTCGGAGCGTACGGAATGCCTGTCTGGGGCATCATTGACAACGAAGACCGTCGTTTGCCCGCCCGCTACCTGAGGCGTGAATTTAACCTGGACAGGAAAATCCGACGGGCGACGGCATACGTCTGTGGCCTGGGGCTTTTTGAGCTTTACCTGAACGGCCATAAACTAAGCGATGACGTCTTATCCCCCGCCCTCTCCGAGTATGGTAAACGTGCATTCTACCTGACATTTGACGCCACTGCTCAGCTCCGGCAGGGCAACAATGCCGTGGGCCTCATTCTCGGTAACGGACGATTTTTTTCACCGCGTTCGGACACGCGATCCTACGGATATCCAAAGCTGCTGTTACAATTAAATATTGAATACACCGATGGTAGCACAACGCACGTTGTCAGTGACGAAAATTGGAAATTGACCACTACCGGCCCCATCCGCGCCAACAACGAATATGACGGCGAGGAATATGATGCCCGGATGGAAATGCCGGGATGGAGCCAGCCAAAATTTGACGACTCCAATTGGCAACGGGCGCAATGCGTAAATCCAGGCGCGCCGGTATTGTCGGCTCAGATCGGCGAACCCATCCGCGTCGTGGATGTCCTTCATCCCATTGCGGTTAGTAATCCCAAGCCCGGCGTGTATATTTTTGACCTGGGCCAAAATATAGGCGGTTGGTGCCAATTGAAAGTAAGTGGCCCGCAGGGTACCGTCGTTAAACTCCGCCATGCTGAAACGCTCAAGCCGGATGGCACGCTTTATACGGATAACCTGCGCACTGCCAAAGCCCAGGATATTTACACACTCAAGGGTCAGGGCGTCGAAGTTTATGAACCGCGGTTTGCTTATCACGGCTTTCGCTACGTCGAGGTGACGGGGTTTCCAGGCCAACCCAAATTGGACGCAATTGAAGGAAACCTCGTTTGTGATGCGGTGCCGAAATCCGGGGATTTTGCCTGTTCCAATCCGTTGCTTGATCAGATTTATCATAATATTTTTTGGACCACGCGCGATAATTACCGCAGCATGCCCACGGATCTCCCGCGCGACGAGCGTCAAGGTTGGATGGGAGACCGTCAGGAAGTTTCCAAAGGCGAAACCTATCTCTTTAACGTCGACCCGCTTTATGCTCAGTGGCTGGCCGATATGCAGGACGATCAACTTGCCAACGGCAGCGTGCCGGACGTATGCCCGGCGTACTGGCAGCTTTACCAGGACGGCGTCGTCTGGGCGAGCTCCTACCTTATCATTCCCGATATGCTTTATGATCAATACGCGGATCTGGGGATTCTGCGTCAGCACTATGATTCCATGAAAAAATGGTCTGACTATATGGCGGCGTTCCTGGAGAAAGACATCATGCCGAGAAATACTTACGGCGACTGGTGCTTTCCGCCCCGATCCGCGTCGGAGATGACTGTCATTAACTCAAGCGATCCCAACCTGACTACCAGCGGCAGTTTAATGAGCACGGCCATTTTCTATCATGACTTGTGCCTGATGGCGCACTCGGCGCAGCTGTTGGACAAAAGGGAGGACGCTGAGCACTTCGAGGCACTCGCCAAGAGGGTCAAGCTGGCGTTCAACCACCGCTTCTACAATTCCGGGCCAGGTTACTATGACAATGGTACACAGACGTCCTGCGTTCTGCCGCTGGCGTTCGGGATGGTGCCGGACGAATATCGGACAAATGTCTTCGCCCACCTCGTCGAGAAGATCACGGTTGAAAGCCAGAATCACGTCGGCACCGGTTTGATTGGCGGCCATTATTTAATGCGTGTATTGTCCGACAACGGCCGGCCTGACCTGGCTTATACCATGGCAACACAGACGAGCTATCCGAGCTGGGGCTACATGATTTCGAAAGGAGCCACCACCGTTTGGGAACTGTGGAATGGTGACACGGCTGATTCCGGAATGAATTCGCGCAACATCGTCATGCTTATTGGTGATCTCAATATCTGGTTGCATGAATATTTGGGTGGCATCCGCCCGGAACCCGCCGCTCCCGGTTTCAAGAAGATTATGATCAAGCCCGAAATTATCGGTGACCTCACCTGGGCCAAGGACAGTTACGATTCTATTCGCGGACGGATCAGTAGTGAATGGCATCATTCCCCCGGGCAATTCGATTTGCGGGTAACCATCCCCGCCAATACGACGGCAACCGTTTTCCTTCCGGCTAAGGATATCGAATCCATCACCGAAGGGGGCCAGCCTCTGGCAAAGGCCTCGGGCGTGGAATCAGCCGTAATGGAAGCCGATCATGCTGTGCTGGAGATTGGCTCCGGTAGTTATCATTTTGCGTCAAATCATTGATCAATCGTATGCAGCCCTGCCTGTTGAAAATCCAAAGTCAAACCAACGCGAGGAAATTGGTGATGTGCTGGCTCATGCTTTGCCTGATGGCGGTGAAAGCCTCCGCCATGGTCAGCGTCGGCCACTTGCGTTGCGAATATCTGGACAATCCGTCGGGCATCGATGCCGTCAATCCGCAACTGGGCTGGGTTTTATCCTCCCCCAACAGAGGCGAGAAACAGAGCGCTTATCAAATATTAGTGGCCTCCTCAATGGAAAAGCTCGAGAGCAGTGCCGGAGATCTTTGGGATAGCGGAAAGGTGCTCTCGAATGAAACTGTTCTAATTCCTTATGAAGGCAAACCGCTGGCTTCTCACGAAAAGTGTTTTTGGAAAGTGAGGGCCTGGAACCGCGACGGCCAGCCGTCCGCCTGGAGCCAGCCTGCCTCATGGAGCATGGGCCTGCTCAGTCCGGCGGACTGGACGGCCAAATGGATCAGCGATCCCATTCTTGCCGATCCGGCGAATCGTCCATTAACACCGATTCATTGTTACCGCAGTGAACTGGCATCCCGTCCCGATGTCGCCAAGTGGATTGTGCTCGACCTTGGCTCCGTTAAGCGTCTGGATTCCGTGGACGTCATTCCGGCACGCCCCAGGGGACAGAATTGGGATTTTCGCACGGCGATGTATCCGGTTCGGTTCAAGATAGAATCGGCGAACAACCGGGATTTCAGCGATTCGCGAGTTATTGTAGATAAAACCGACGCGGATGTCCCAAACCCGCGCGTTGATTCATGCCGTTTTCCATTCGCAGCCGTTACAGCGCGTTATGTTCGTCTAACTGTAACTCGCCTCTCCTGCTGGGATGGGCAGGATTATGGCCTGGCTTTGGGCGGCATCGCTGTTTTCGATGGCGCGCAATCTGTTGGCGTTGGAGCAAGTGTTGAATGTTCGGACTCCATCGAATCCGAGTTTTGTTCTGCAAAGTTTTTGCTGGAAAGCAAGGCCGCAGTGGCTCTGGCTGATTCGCCGGCTCTGGCCGCAGGCATGAAGGATACGACGCTGAATTCCACAGTATCACGAGTGCCCATGCTCCGCCGGGAATTTGACCTTTCCGGAAAAGTTCGCCGCGCCATACTGTCTGTTTCTGCGCGTGGCTTTTATGAGGTGCGAATCAATGGCCAACGCGTCGGAGATGAACTGCTCACTCCGGGTTACACCGACTATGGCGTTCGGCTCCAATACCAGACTTACGACGTCACCGGTCTCCTCCGGAAAGGAAAAAATGCCGTCGGTGCGTTGCTCGGTTATGGTTGGTATGCTGGGCACATGAATCTGTCCGAGAACCGATGCATTTACGGATACTTTCCCCAGTTCCTGGCGCAACTGAACATGGAAATGAAGGACGGGACGCAGGTTACCCTCGGCACGGATGGGCAATGGCGCAGCACCTTGGACGGCCCGGTTCGCTGGTCTGACTTGCTGGATGGCGAGGGTTACGATTGTCGCCGTGAAATGCCCGGCTGGGATCTACCCGGTTTTGATGATCACTCCTGGCAACCGGTCTGGTCTCAACCGCGCGACGGAGTGCCGCTGGTGTGTGACCGTTGCCAGCCTGTCCGTGTCATCCGCGAGTTCAAACCCGTCGCCGCCAGGGAGGTAAAATCCGGCGTCTACGTTTTTGATCTCGGGCAGGAAATCACCGGTTGGTGCCGATTGAAGGTGAATGGTCCAGCCGGCACGCATGTGCGCCTGCGACATGCCGAAATGGTTTCACCGGATGGTAACATTGACGTCGGAACTCTTATGGGTACGCTGCAGGAGGAAGATTATATCCTTGATGGAAATGGGGAGCGTACACTCGAACCGCACTTCACTTATCATGGTTTCCGTTACGTCGAATTATCAGGGTTACCCGGCAAATTGAAACCTGACACGCTGGTGGCGGTCAACCTGCGCACTGATGCTGCGGTAACAGGCCATTTCCAATGTTCCGACGAACTGTATAACCGCATACAAAAAGCGGCAGCGTGGACCCAGGCCAACCTGCTGTTCGACGTGCCAGCTGGCTGCGCAGCGCGATCTGAGCGTCTGGCGTGGCTGGGTGACATCCGGCCTTGCGTGCAGTCAGTGCTGTTCAATTTTGATACCGCGCCGCTCCTGACCAAATACTGCGGCGACATGCGGGATGATCAGTCACCCGATGGCAGGTTCACCGATATTGCTCCTCATGCTCATCTTCGCGGCACCACGACCTGCGTAGGTTCGCCGGGGTGGGCGGATGCGGGGGTCTCCCTGCCTTGGGAAGTCTTTGTGAATACTGGCAACAAACGTCTCCTCGCCGGGCATTTCGCGGCGGCGCAGCACTGGGTGGATGTCATTCACGCCAGCAATCCCGATCTGCTGTGGCGAAATAATCGCGGTATGGACTGGGGCGACTGGATGAGCGCCGGCGTTGAGACTCCAAAGGAAATCGGTGCGACGGCCTTCTTCGCCCATTCGGCCGATCTGCTGTCACGCATGGCGCAGGCCTTGGGGCGCCAGGAAGAAGCGGAACGTTATCAGGCCTTATTCCAAGGCATCCGGCAGGCCTTCGTCAAAAATTATGTCGACGACACGGGCGTCATTGGTGGCGCTGCAAGTGGCCAACCAGCCATGCGGGACGTGACCGGTTTGGTTCGTTCCCTGGCCAAAAAGGGGAAATTAAGTTTCACCGTGAACAATGATGAGCTGGGGGGTGATCCGGCTCCCCAACGAATCAAAAATCTCCACTTGATCGTCCGCCATGGAAAGGAATCGGCAGAACAGTCATTTATTGAAGGTAGCCAGGTTGAAATCGGCGGTCAAAATGACCAGCCTCTAGAAATTATTTCGGCTGCCTATGGCTTTGACGGCAGCGATCTGGGAGACACTCAGGGCAGTTACGCTCTTGCCCTGCAATTCGGCCTGCTCGATGAACCGTTGCGTTCGCGGGCCGCCCGCCGTCTATACGAACTGGTGGTTAAAAACGGGCATCACCCCACGACCGGATTTTGGAGCAGCGTTGAATTGCTCCTCTCCTTGTCAAACTCCGGCTACCACAAGGGCGCGGCCGCAATGTTGGACCAGCGCGGAGAACCTTCCTGGGGTTATATGGCCGATTATAACACAACCTTGTGGGAGGCGTTTGATGCCAACACTCGCAACCTCTCATTGAACCATTGGACGCACAGTGCGGTCAGTGAATGGCTCTACCGCGACGTCGCCGGTATAAACCCCGATGAGCAGCATCCCGGCTATCAATCGTTCACGATTCATCCACGTCCATCCAGTGAGGTTACCTGGTGCCTGGCCAGCTACGATTCGATCCGCGGCCGGATTGTCAGTGATTGGAAATATGACGGAAACAAATTCTGGCTGGAAATAACCGTCCCCGCCAATACCACGGCCACGGTATTTGTCCCGGCAACTGGTCCAGCAGTGGTGACCGAATCCGGCCGGCCGGCCTCGCAATCAGAAGGCGTAACCTGGTTGCAGACTGAACCGGGCACGGTCGTGTACAAACTGGAGTCAGGTGTCTATCGGTTCAATTCCTTGATCAGTTTGATATAAGTCAGTTTAGTCTGTTGGTTTCCCAGCAGCCCAGCCATTCTGCCGAACCTTATCCCGATTTCAGCTTTGTCCGATTGTTGTTGTGGCACCTTACACTCACGCCCCGCCAGCACCCGATCGGTTAGACGGCGCTGGAGACCATCACCGCGTTCGAGCTTGGCCTGCCCATTGGCGGCAGCGCTGCAAACGAAAAACACAGTGGCAATTCCCCTGGCACTATCTGGTCTCGGCGAAGTCAGCATAAGGTTCGATGTTCGCTGATCGGATGGCGACAGCTTGTCCGGTCGGTCGGAGACTCAAGGTAATCTGATTCGTGGTTCCGGGTCCGCAATTGAGCCAGCATTCGGGCAGAAAGAAATCATGTTGCGGCCCCGCATCCCAATAGCGCCCAATCGCGTGGCCGTTCAGGTAAAGAAAGCCGTTACCAGCCGCCTCCAGATGCAAGTGCCAGGGCACCCAGACCCCGGAAATGAGCGGGGGCATCTGAAAATTCAACCTAAACCAGGTTAGCAGACCGCCTGACTGGGACGAACTGGAGTTCACGGCAATCGTCGGCCAATTGTTGTCGTCCAAACTCGGTTGCCACCATTGTTCCTCGACGCCCCGCGGACTGCCAAAGGAATGCAGGGGCACTTTCGCGCCTTTTGACACACGGCTTAAACCCGGTGCGACCAGCCCGCCATTGCCTGAGCCGTTGTGAACGACGACGGCAATGACATTCACGCCGGGGTGCAATTGTCCCGTTACATCAAAAGAAAAAGGACGCGACCAATCGTTGGCCTGGCCGACGCTCCGACCATTGACGTAAACCGTGCCCACGTCGGCAATCCGTTCGAAGTTCAGGTTCCTTTCAACATTTCTCAAATCGGCTTCGGTCAGTGCGACCCGGGCGCGGAACACTGCGGTCTGCCCGGCGGACAATTGATCGGCCTCGGCATCGACAACGGAGACTGGCGCCCAATCGCTATCATCGAAGTTGGCCCTGACCTCCGGGCGCCTGCGGGTGCTGTTTACCAGGTGCATCCGCCAACCGTCGATCGGGAGGCTTTCGATGTGAGCCGTGTTCGCCAATTGCGCGGCGATGATGCCTCCCGGGCGTTCCATGTCCTCGCCTCCGTTGGCGAATCCGTGGTTTTCATAGAGCAGTGCCAATGTGCTCAAGCCGGCCGGCAAATCAAACACTGAACTCCCTGCCGTGCCACCGAGTTGCGCAGCGGGCTGGCCATTGACGGCGGCGAGGACCGCATCGCCGTCCGGAAATTTGACCAACAGGTTGGTTCGGTATGCGCTCGGCCATTCGAGACGGTAAAAAATGAAGCGGCTGTCATCGATGCCGGCCTGCGCCATGGTTTCGCCCGGGTTCAGTTTCAGCCAGTGCGACGGGCCGGGATCGATCCGATATCTGGCCGAGGTGATGCTTACGCCGGACGGAACAACGGCCGGACGCTGGATTGCTGGCCCGGGTTTTGGCAGCCATTCCCCTTGCGCTGCGTCAGTCGCACCGGGCGGCAGGTAGAAAACTTTCGAACCAAACGGTTCCAGGTGGTAATCCAAGACAATGCCCTGATTGGCGGCGTCGGTTTTGGGCGACACATGCGCTGTACCGTCTCTGGGTTCGGCGTGTTCGGAGGTGCGGACGAATAGATAACGGCCGCCGTCCGGCGCCCGACGCATCGCGACGGTAACATCCTTTTGCGAAGTGGTGACATCGCAGTCGACCGGTTTGGCGCGCGCCAGGTCCGCGCCATGTTCCTGCAAAAAGTGGCCGATCGCCCAAACGCGTTGATAGCGGGCGTCGACTCCTCCCCACTCGCGAATCGGCGCGTCATAATCGTAGGTGGTCGTAATATCACGCGCCGCCCAGTCGCCGGGATTGGTGCCGCCGAAGAGCATATAATAATTCAGTATGGTCTCGCCGTTTTGAATCGCAAAGAGAGTCAGATTATTGATCTGTGAGGCGGTCAATCCGTCCTGGTCCCCGCTAAGTTTTCCTCCGACATTCGAAAACCATCCGCCCTGCAGCTCGGTCGTACCGAGCGGCGCGTCCGGTTGTTCCACCCGCAATTTTTCAAGACGGCTTTGAATGTCGTCTACGCTCCAGCGCGGGTAGAAATTGCAGCAATCGAAGATTTGACTCAGCACCGGATCCGTTGAGCCACGCACCTGATGGGTCCAACAGGTGATCAGCGGAACCTCAATGCCATCGGCAAGCGCGAAGCCTGCAAGGGCCTTGACTTGATTGATCTTTGTTTCGTCGGAAAAACGGGCGTAATCATATTCATTTTCAACCTGCACCAGGATTACGCCGGGCACTCCCGGTGCTTTCCGGGTGACCTGATGCCGCGCAATAATCGGGCAGACGGCGTCGTACCAGTGCTTGCTCCAGGCCAGAAAGACCGGGTCGTCGCTGCGCAGCCAGCCTTCGCTACGCAGCGGTTTTTCCGGTTTCTTAGCCAGCAGCCATTCGGGAAATCCGCCGGTCGCCCACTCAGCGCAAATGTAGGGACCGGGCCGGACAATGACGTAAAGTCCATAGTGTTCAGCCATGGTCAGCCAGTCCTCAAAATCCTGCATCTCGACCTTCGAGAAATCGTTCGTGCCGGCCGGCATTTCCGGTTCGCACCAGTTCCAGGCCACGTAAGTCTCAACCGTGTTAAAGCCCGCGTCCTTGATTTTCTGGAAGCGGTCGCCCCACAGTTGCTTCGGACAGCGAAAAAAATGAAACGCACCGCTGTAAACAAAGACATCCTTGCCGTCAATCGTCAGGCATTGGCTGTCATAATGGATGCGGTCGGGAAAGGGAAAATTACGCGCCGGCTGGGCGAGAGCCGAGCCGGACCACAGTGGCCAGAAGAGGGATACCAGGGCGCAAATCGCGGGCATTGCTGAGGGCAATTTGCAAAAGGAGATTGCTTTGGAGTGCATTCGATATGGAGATGGTGGATTTGATTTATTGCCGGATGAGACCGGCGGGTGCAAGTCATTTTTCCGCTCCGCCCCCCGGTTTTCCTTTGGCAAAAGCAGCACTTTCTTGTCATGGGCTCCCTTCGACAGAGATTGATGATGAGATGTTGCATCATGATGGGTACTAAGCGAAACCCAGGTGGCGAGCCGATTCCACATCGCCCGGGAAGAAGCCGGATCGAATTGATGGAAGGCTATTCGCCGTTAGCATTTCCGGCCCGAGAAAGGAAAATCGGCGCCGGGAGATTTCCATTTATTGACCGCGAGCCCACTTGGGAGAGCCTTTTCTAAGTATTTTTATTCTGAAAATCCAGGATGTCCTTCATTATGAACTCTGAAGATTATAAATCGTGCGATGCCAATCGAACGACAGGAACTGCTGGCTGGCGAAATTGATTTACAGCCCCATTCCACATTTGAATGTGGCGGCTGCCAAACTGCAAGATGACTTGTGCAAAACCTTTGTGCCCGACTCCGATGCGTAATGCTTCTCGCGCTTCACGGCGGCGAACCGGATTGAAGAAGGCCCAAGACATGCGCAGGGCTTGTGCTTGCAATAATGTCCGCGCCATCGTCTGTCCCGCCTCCAGCCAGCCGTGTTTGTCGTCCGTCTTGGTCTTCACCACAGCCAAAGTTACTGCGGAAGCTCCTGGCCGTTGGATCGGCTCAGTTTCCTTATCCCACGAATGAACATTGCGATTTGTAAAGGTGAACTGCAACCGTGGGCGCGATGGTAAATCCGGCCAACGCCGACCGCCCGCCAACGTAGTCTTTATGACCTGCCAGCTCATTTCACTCTGGACAAAATCGAGCCAGCCACGCTCGCCCGCCGCCGCGTGACCAAG
Source organism: Verrucomicrobiota bacterium (assembly GCA_050008355.1). GTDB lineage: Bacteria > Verrucomicrobiota > Verrucomicrobiia > Limisphaerales > UBA11358 > UBA11358. The sequence goes on along the minus strand of JBEKMT010000017.1, from coordinate 19,270 downwards.
CGCCTCGAGCATCGCTTCGGAAATCGGAGTTTCGCCAAGTGGTGAGACATTTGCACGGTTTTCGGTCATGGCCTCGAAAAGAAGCTTTTCCTGCGCACCCTGCCCACCGCAAAGACCGAAGTGAATCCTCGCCACCAACGCAGGTTGGCCAAGGTCGGGGAACAGGGCCAACCTGCCCAGGCATCCGAAATGTTTCAGCGCCAGCTTCAGATGCAGTAGCGCCGACCCGCAACCAATCATAAACTCACGTCTTTCCGGATCAACCGCCTCCTGCGTCGGACTATTTTTGGTCATCAACTCAACGTATGTGTCCGATAGACGGAAATACCATGGTTGCCAGCCGCTCTCCGTGGGAGCCAGAGCAGCATACTTGAGGGCAAACTCCAGTTTCTCACGTGAGGAGCCGCTCGCGGGAAAATCCCCGGCGGTCACGCTGGAAATGGCGCTCGCGTTCATTAGATAATTGGAGCCCAGCATATCCCCTGCCATCAGTGGGAATGCTGGGAAATGCAACTAATCCGGACGAATCGATTGTTGCGATTTGAACACAATGTATAAATCTCGACGAGGTAGCCAGTGAATGTCGTGCTGTTGCTTGATTGTTTTTTGCACATGGTTTGTCGGATGAACACGCTCAATTTCTCTAGTTCAGCACCATGAATATCGACCTTGTTTATGTCCGCACGGTTCTTGTCAAATATCTTATCATGCGTCAGTTTGATAATGTGGGCCTAAACCAAAAAAGCCTCGTTGACAAATGAGAATAGCGAAAATAATGTGGTATTCATGGTGGAAGTGATGTCGAAAAACGAGGTCGAGCGCAACTGTAGGACCATTTGTCCGCCTGACCAGTCCGACACGACGGCGAGGGCATTCAAGTAACCTCAACCGAAACCATGAGCACTGGGAGCACATGAACATTTGCTTTTGAAACACACCGTCCGCGAGAGCGGATAGCCTGTAACCTGACCAATGATCGAACTTCAATGACCATGAAAAAAACTCGCGGACAAATGATTGTAGAAATATAAAAATATGGAAACTCCTCATCCACCAATGGAAGAAAATCGCAGCCGCATCGCTCGCGAACGCTTGCTGGCAGACTTGGGCGCCATCGCCGCTGATGCCGAAGAATTGCTAAAGGCCACGGTTGAAGATGCAGGCGGCAAGGCGAAAGAGACCCGAGCCCGGCTTACCAAGGCGCTCGAAAAGGCGAAAGCGACCTATGAGGAATTTAAGGCCCGGGAAGTTGATTCCGCCAGGGAGGCCTTGAATAAAGCGGATCAGACCATTCGCTCGCATCCGTATGAATCGATCGGGATCGCGTTTGGCATTGGCATTCTCCTGGGAGCTCTCCTGCGACGGAAATGAGCAACATGTTTGAATCTGAATCGGAACCCGACTCCGGCGGAATTACCCAATCCATTCGCCAGCTCGGAAACTCGCTGACGGAGCATTTGCACACTCGTGCCGAGTTGTTTGCAGTCGAGTTGGAAGAGGAGAAGATCCGGTTTCTCCGTTTGCTCATGTGGGTCGCTGTGGCGATCACCCTCGGTGTCGCGGGAATCCTGATCGCCATCGGCGGGCTGGCCTTATTCGTTTGGCAAATAGCCGGTTATTGGGGCCTCGCCGGCCTCGCCGCCGGTGCCATCGGGATAGCGGTGACCATCCTCTGGATCATACACCGGCGAATCTCCCATGGCCCGGCGCCCTTCGCGGGAACGGTGGCCGAGTTCAGAAAGGACGCCGAATGTTTACGCCAGAGAAAATGAACGATTTGGCCGCGCGCAAACGGCTTCTCATCGCGCAAGCCGATCTCCATCGCCAGCTCATCAAGCTGGAGTGCCAAAGTGTTTTGCAGAACCTGGTTCAAACTCAGGACTCTTTTAATCAAAAGCGATGGTGGCTGTTGCGCGGAGCAGCCGTCGGCGGGTTTCTGCTTGCCCCGAGGTGGCGGCGTTTTCTGGGATTGCTTCCCCTGATCCCCGATCTATTGCGAGTACTGCGCGATGAATGACAAACCTTTCAAACACCGAAACCGCATACTCGACAAATCAACTTCTAACCCCAACCTGTTCCCCCTTTCGCGCTCGCTGAAAAATTGGGCCGAAACAAATTAGTCCGGCAAGGATTGGCTCTCTGTTCGATTTACGATGGTAATCGTCGTGGTCAAGTTCCTGCCGGGTCTGCGCATTGATTGCTGCGACTCACAGTTCAGCAACATCAAAGCTGTACGACGTGCCATACTTGAATCGCACCCCGCCGACATTGCGACCTAAACTCCGTCGCCCGGACGTTGCCTGGTCACCGGCCGGTTATGGTTGAATCCATTTTGATCACACCTCCGCATGACCACCCGCAATGCAGAAAATGCCCCAAATCTTTTCCAGAGAAAGGGATGCGCGGGATGACCGACAAAAAACAGACGGCTCAATGCTCGTCAACGGCGATTGGCCGGGCATTGCCAGGGCCATCACCTTGAGCCCGTCGAGGGCCTTGACACCCGGCAACCACGGTATACTATAATAATATACAGTATGCATGAATTGACCCGAAAACAGCAGCAGATTCTTGATTTCATCCTCAAGTGCCAGCGAACGGAGGGCGCCACGCCGACGTTTCAAGAGATCGCCGATCAGTTTGGTTTTCGCAGCCTGAATTCGGTGACAGAACATCTGCGATTGCTGCGGCAGAAAGGTTTCCTCCGGTCCGAGGCCGGCAAAGCGCGCTCCCTCCGGGTGACTTCGCCGCTCACGAAATTACGTAATCGCATTGTGGACATTCCGGTTTTCGGAACGATTCCAGCGGGGCTGCCCCAAAACCGGGAACAGGATGCGGAAGGCTGTGTTTCCGTGGACATTGAAAGCATCGGTTACAAACCGACACGAAACGCCTTCGCCCTGCGGGTGACGGGAGATTCCATGATCGGCCGGCATATTCTCGACGGTGATTTTGTCATTCTGGAGCACGGGGCTGAGCCGCGTAACGGCCAGATCGTTGCGGCGCTGATTGACGGGGCGAGCACGCTCAAAACCTTTGTCGCAAAAGGCCGAAAAACGTTTCTCAAGGCGGAAAACCCGGGATATCCCGATCTCGTTCCGGCGGAAGAATTGATGATTCAGGGCGTGTTCAAAGCGCTGATCCGGCGGGCCAAGGAATAGTCCAGGAATAGCCGGGACAGCGGATGTCCCAGCCGGTCTGATAGGAGTTGTGACATGCGAAAAATTGTCCACCTGGACGCCGATGCGTTCTTTGCTTCGGTGGAACAGGCTGCTGACGCGAGACTGCGCGGGAAACCGATGGCTGTGGGTGGCGAAAGCCGTGGCATCATTGCCTCCGCTTCCTACGAAGCCCGAAAATTCGGCATTTACACCCCGATGCCCACCGCGCGGGCGCGCAAACTCTGTCCCAGGTTGATTGTATTGCCGGGCGATTATGAACGCTACGAACAGTTTTCACATTGGATGTTTGGTTACGCGTATGACTTCACGCCCAACGTGGAGCAGACCTCCATTGACGAAGGCTATTTTGACATCACGGCCAACCACAGCCAACCGCCGGTCGAAATTGCCCGGACGATCAGCAAAGCCATCCGGCAATTGCTCAAAATCACCGTCAGCCAGGGGCTGGGCTCGAATAAACTGATCAGCCAGATCGCTTCGAAGCTGAACAAGCCGGCGGCATTTCAAACCGTCGTGGAGGGGCAGGAAAAGCAATTTCTTTGTCCCCTGCCGAACCGCTGGCTGCCGGGTATCGGCCCCAAATCGTCATTGCGTTTGAATGCAGCTGGACTGGTTGACATCGGCCAGATTGCCGCGATGCCGGTTGATTTGCTGGCCATGCTGATCGGCAATCAAGCGCCCCAACTCCGGCAATTTGCCAACGGCATTGATGAACGACCACTGATTCCCGCCGGCGAGCCGCAAAAATCTTTCAGCCAGCAAGAAACCTTTAACAAAGATGTGACGGATGAAGAATATGTCGGGGCGGTGTTACGGCGCATGGCGGATCATCTATTTGCGAAAGTTCGGGAGGAAAATCACAGCGTGCGCACGCTCACGGTGAAAGTCCGCTACAATGACCGGGACGAAAATCAACGGGCGGAAAGTTTGCGCGAACCGACCGACTTGGAAACGGATGTTTATGGACGTTTGCACGGTCTCTTGCGGGAGGCCTGGCAACGGCGCGTGAGCTTACGCATGGTTTCGCTAAAATTATCGAATGTTTACGACGGCGTTTTCCGCAGTGAGTTGTCCCTCGAAACCAGCACCCGCAACCATGAAGCCCGCGAACGCCTGGCGGTGGTGTTGGACGATCTGCGACGCACCAGGGGTTGGTCAACCGTCATGCGCGGTCATGATTTGCGGTTGCGTGAAGCCCCGCGCGACATTGTAAAGGAACGTATTGTTCCGCAGGTCAAAATCGTTTTTCAGACGCGCCGGCCGATGGTTTCAAAGTCCGTCCCGACGGCCTACACACCGCTGCGTGTCCGCAGTCATTTCACGTTTTTGGATTCAACGCTTTCACCCGCGGCGATCATCCGGCTTGCCAGACAGCACGACATGCCAGCCATTGCCTTGACCGATATCGGGAATTTGCATGGCGCGGTCGAATTCGCACTGGAGGCAAAACGAGCCGGCATCAAACCCGTTTTCGGAACCGAATTGTATGTCGGCGGCCAACCGCTGCTGCTCCATGTCGAATCCGCACGGGGTTATCACAGCTTGAATCAGCTGCTGTCACTCCATGCACAATCGGAATGCGCGGAAGGCTCGGTCGCGGCGCAGCAACGACGATCCATCAGACTCGAAAGGCTGGCTGGTCTTACGGACGGATTGATTGCTGTCGGCTCCGACACGCGGCTCGCCGAATTGTTTCCGGGCCGTTTCTATCAGCTGGCGAAAAGGCAAATGACACCCGGTCGTTTCCCGGTTGTGGCCTGTCCGACGGTTCACTATGCCGTGCCGGCTGACCGGATGAAATACGACATCCTGCAATCCATCCGTACCCTGACCTTGCTCCGCCAGCCCCACCCGGAAAAACACCCGGATGGACGATTGCATTTCCGCACCCCGACTGAGATGGCTGCGGCCTGTAGAGATCATCCTGAATGGCTGGCAAACTCGATGGAGATTGCGGCGCGTTGCCACTTTGAAATGCCCTTCGGCAAACCGCAGTTCCCGGCTTTTGTGCCGCCGGACGGGTCAACACCCCGCGAATTTCTACACCAGCTTGTTTTGGCCGGGTTGCAGCGGCGTTATGGCGACGATGCCGGGTCCAGGCGCCCGCAAGTCGAGCAGGAATTGAAAATCATCACCGCTGTCGGCTACGAGGAATATTTTCTCGTCGTGTGGAACATCCTGCAGGATTGCCGGCAGCACGGCATCGAATGGATCACTCGCGGCAGCGCAGCGGACTCCCTGGTTTGTTATTGCCTCGGTATTTCCGACGTTTGCCCCGTTCGTTTCGGCCTTTATTTCCGGCGGTTTTTGAATGAAGAACGCATGGCATTAAATAAATTGCCAGACATTGACATTGATTTTCCGCATGACCGCAAGGATGACGTCGTGAACCTCATTTTCGCAAAATACGGCCGGCAACATTGTGCGGTGGTCGGCGGGTTTTCCACTTTTCAAGCGCGCAGCGCATTTGCCGATGTGGCGAAAGTGCTGGGCGTGGCCGAACGGGAAGTGCGGCGGTTCACGGATCATTTTCCATGGAGCTTCGGCGGCGGTTGGGTTCCCAACGAACATACCCCGAGCGGCGGCGCAAAACTGCGCGCCATGCTCGAAGCCAGCCCCGAAAATCGAGACCTGCCTCTGAATGAAGAACCGTTCAAGACAGCGCTCGACATGGCGGAATTTTTGGACGGCGTACCGCGCAACCCCAAAATGCACCCGTGTGGCATCGTACTCTCACGCCAGCCCATCCACGAACTGACGCCAACCTTCATTGCCAACAAGGGTTATGCAACCACGCATTTCGACATGGATGCGGTTGAAGTCATCGGTTTGGTCAAGGTGGATGTTCTGGCGCAAGGCGGACTGGCAGCGATGCGGGATGTGAAAGAATCTTTGGCCAGACGGAACATCACTTTTGATTTGAACGTGCTCGGACCGTGGCAGGACCCGCAGGTCTGGGACATGATTGCCAGCGGAGGCGCCCGGGCTGTGCATCACATTGAAAGTCCGGCCATGACCGGGCTGTGTCGCCAATGCAACGTGCGCGACATTGATACGCTCATTGCCATTGTCAGCGTCATTCGACCGGGGGCAGCCAATGAAGGCAAGAAACTGGCCTTCACGCGCCGGTATCAAGGGCTTGAACCCATTACGTATCCGGACTCGTCATTGGAACCGGTTTTGCGCGATACGTTCGGGCTGGTGGTTTATGAAGAACACATCCTGCAAATATGTGAAGCCTTTGCCGGTTTGCCGCCCGGACGCGCGGACATATTGCGGCGGGCTTTGAACAAGCAGAAACACGCCGTCGTTGAAGAAATCCAGCGGGAATTTTTTGCCTCATCCGGCGCGCGCGGACATGCGCCGGAAAAGATCCAGGAAGTGTGGGGCCTGGTAACCGGCTTTGCCGGCTATGCGTTTTGCAAAGCGCATTCGACGGCTTACGGGGTAGAGGCCTATCAATCCGCGTGGTTGAAACGGAATTATCCGGCAGAATTCATGGCCGCGGTGTTGACCAACGGGAAAGGCTTTTACGATCCGCTGGTTTATGTGCTCGAAACTTACCGGCTGGGTCTGGAATTTTTGCCGCCGTCAGTGAATGAACCCGGCCCGGCATTTGCCGTCCACGGCCAGGCCTTGCGTGTTCCCTTGATCCGTGCGAAAGGCTTAAGCGAAGGTACCACCAACCGGATATTGGCTCAACGAGAACGGGAGCCATTCCTTTCGCTGCCTGACTTTTACCGGCGTGTGCGACCGCAACCGGGTGAAATCGAGATCATGATTCGAGCCGGTGCCTTCGACGAGTTTGGCCAGCGACGAACCGCGCAGTTTTGGGAAGCCCAGCAACTCCAGAGAAGCATCCCAACCGGTCAAAACCTGGAATTCGATTTTAATGCCGGGTTTGACCCATGTGCTTCATTTTTTGCCCGGAATCCGTCTTTACTCAAAGAACCGACCCGCCGCGAACAACTTGAAGCTGAAACCGAGCTGTTCGGTTTTGCCGTCAGCGCGCATCCGCTGGAACTGTTCGCCGACGTGGCGTGGAAAAGCTATTGTCCGGTGGCCCGATTGTGTGAGCATATTGGTGAAACGGTGGTGACCTGCGGGTTGGTGGTTGAACAACGGACCCATCACCAGATTACCGGCGAACCCATGAAATTCCTCACGCTGGCGGACTGGACGGGCATGGTGGAAACCGAACTGTTCGCGCAAACATACAAGAGTTACGGGCTGGCAACGGTGCGTTACCCCGTGCTCGAAGTGACCGCGACGGTTGAATCATTCGAGAATGGACGGGGCTTTTCGTTGCGGGTTTTACGCGCCGGCAAGCCACGAAACAACGGCTGACCGATCACAAAAACGAAGCCATCACCCGCGGCGGTTGCGTGTCCGCCATGACCCCCATGAAACCATGGCGAATCTTTTAAACCCGGATCACGAAACCGCTGGCGGTCTGGCTAAATGCTTCGGTTTGATCGGCCTGCCATTTGTCATCTTTACCCAACTCCCTGGCTAAAATACTGGTATCGCGCGGGGGCCATGCAAATGGCCGCTCTAGCGTCGAGAAATAAAGCCCGCGCACGCTGGGTGAGAACGTCCTCCACTTTGCGCGCCTTTTCCTCGCGCACGGCCCGGACCACTTCCACCTCGACGTAGGGTAATTGCGAATCCAACTGGCGCCCCAGCTCCCCGCACTTAGCCATCAGCTTGCGAGTCACGGGTGCATCCGCTTCATAAAAGATCCGAACTGTAGTCATATTAATTCAGAGGGCGCGCGTGCTGCCTCTCTGCGCCAGGCGCTGCTCGATGGCCTTCAAGTTTTGGGTTACCACGCTGGCGATTCGATTCGTCAGCTCGTAACCGAAGGCATGATCTTCGCCGCTCCGTTCGCGCAGCTGGGTTGCATAGAAAAAGATGGTTTTGGTGGGTTCAATTGCCTGGGCGCTAAACTCAAAGTGATATGGCGGAAACATGTGTTGCTGTGGGAACAGCCAGGTCCAACCCAGAATTTCGCCGCGGCCAAAAGTTTGAGAGGCGACGATGCCGTGGTGCTTTGTCTCTGATCGCAACACCGCCTTCCCTTCGAGAATGAGATAAAAACGACTGGCCGGCCCGCCCTTTTCAAAGATCCATTCGCCGGCCTCAAACTCCAGCTCTACGGCGCATCGCGCAAGCCATTGGAGATGCCGGTCGCTCAATCCTTCACAAAATGGTTGTTGGGTGATCAAGGTGTAAAGTTCCTCTGAAACGTAATAATCTTTCTCCTGCTGAAACGTTAGATTTCCCGGGTGCATCAACACCTCATTATGATTCAATGAAGTTCAGGAGATCTGCGTTCACCTGGTCCTTCAGTGTTGTACACATGCCGTGCGGCGCCCCCTTGTAAATCTTTAGCGTCGCGTTCTTGATCAGTTTGGAAGAGGGTATGGCCGATGCTTCGATCGGAACTATCTGGTCGTCGTCGCCGTGCAGGATCAACGTTGGCACATCAATTCTCTTCAAATCCGCGGTCAGGTCGGTCTCGGAAAATGCCTTGATGCAAAAATAAGCGGCCGGAAATCCGGCCGTCATCCCTTGCAGCCAGAATGACTCGCGCACTCCTTCGGAAATCTTTGCACCCGGCCGGTTGTAACCATAAAACGGCAAAGTTAAATCCTTAAAAAATTGCGAGCGATCAGCGGCGACGCCGTTGCGAATTCCGTCGAATACCTCAATGGGCAGGCCGCCCGGGTTGGCCGCCGTCTTCAGCATCAACGGCGGGATGGCGCTGATCAGCACCGCTTTCGCGACCCGCTTGGATCCGTGCCGGCCGATGTAACGGACGACTTCACCGCCACCAGTTGAATGGCCCACATGGATCGCGTCCTTAAGTTCCAGCGTTTTGACCAGCTCCGCCAAGTCGTCAGCATAGGTATCCAGGTCGTTGCCAATCCACGGTTGGCTCGACCGGCCATGACCACGACGGTCGTGTGCGATACAGCGGTAGCCACGGGAGCTCAGAAAGAACATCTGATCTTCAAAAGCGTCAGAGCATAACGGCCAGCCGTGGCTAAAGACAACTGGCTGGCCCGTGCCCCAGTCCTTGTAATGAATCTGTGTCCCATCTTTTGTCTTGATGATGCTCATTTAAGGTTCTCCAATTGTTAGTTTTTCGCTCTGGCTCCGCAGCTCCGGGAGACTCAATAATATTTCATCGCAGATACTTGATCGGGCTTCTGACGATGATCAGCATCGCGCTGCTGATACAAAGATTCTGCTACGGCTAATCTTCTTTGATATGCGTCTATTTTGACGAGTCACGCGTTGTTTTTGACAGCCACTGTCGTTCAGCACTTGGCCGTGTTTCCCCACAAAAAACCTGCCACGCTTTTATATCCATTTCACACGGTTGCAAGTGTTGGGCCAATTCCTGAGAACCCCCGAAGCATTGCAAAAACACCTTGAAATAAACAGGATAGCGCAATCCCGGGAAATGCGCTCATTTCAAGTCCGCGTCGGCTGCGTCGAAACGCTGACGGTCCGTCTGCGGGACGTCACTTAGTCCCTGGAAAGATATTCTGCCGGGTATATAAGAACGAAATTCAATCGCCTCCTGATTTCAGTGGAAGGACGTTTACTCAGCAGCGGGAACCAGCCTCACTGAATTTAGATTGATGGCGCGCCATGTCGACGGATCCGCCGCACGCACTTTAACGGCCAGGTTGCCGGCTTGCTTGATTTCAACCGTGCCAAGGGAGGTGCTGGAAAATTTGTCCCAACCGCCTGACGCCGGCGGCGAAACACTGATGTCTTCTCCACCGATTTCAACGACGAATTTCGCGTCACTGGATAGGGTCGCAGTGACGGCACTGACCTGGTACAACCCCGGTTTGACATTCTGCGCCTGCCACGACACCCACTCATCAGCGTGGTCCCAGAAGCCGATATCTGACTTGCCGCCCTGCTCTTCAAGCTTAAGGTTATCGCCGTGCAGTGTGGCGTCGTCCGCGGTGAAGATCACGCAGTTCCTGCTGTCGGGGGTGATTACCGACTCGCTCGCCGGAATCGGTGCCGGTTTGAGATTGCTGCCGGTAATCCGGAGCGTACAAGTCAGGTCGCTGATTTTCTGGTCCGGCAACTCCACGGTCAAACCGTTGGTCGTTTGGGTGAATTTCAACGGCTCGTTGTAGCCAAGAAGGGCCACTTGTTGGATTGAATTCGCGCCTGCCTCCTCCGTGCGGGCGAGTGAGCGGATGGTCAAATGATTCTCCTCCGGCCAGCCCAGTGCAATCGCGTACAGCGTCTGGCCTTTGGTGGTAAATCGGATGTCTTTGGCCGAGTACTGAAAATTTTCCTTGAAAGCACCGCCCCTGGCCTTCACTTCGCCCTCGCCATAAACCAGCCAGGGACGCGTGCCGTAAATGGCCTCACCATTCACCGACGTCCAGTCGGCCAGTTGTTGCAGCATCGTCACCACTTCAGGATCGAGTGAACCATCCGGGCGTAAGACCACATTCAAAAGCAGGTTTCCATTTTTGCTGGTGATATCCACCAACATATGCACCGTCCAGCTTAAGGGTTGATACTTCCAGTGTTTGTTGTAAAACCAATCGCCAATGGAAGTATCCGTCTGCCAGGGTGAAGGGTTGATGCCACCGTTCACGCCGCGCTCAAAATCCTGCACCCAGCGCCCGTCCGAGGGCTGCTTGCAATTATAGACCGCCGTCAGCTGGCCGTTGTTGTGCTGGAGGTTGTCGTTGTAGAAATTGGCAATCTGGCTCAAGCCAACTTCATTGCCAAACGCCACGCCTCCATCGCTGTACAGCAAATCGGGATGATATGTGTCCACCAGTTCGCGGATTTGATCATACCATTGCTGCTGCCATCGCGGATCATTGGAGTACCAGCCGGTGTCGCCCGGCTCTGCCGGAAAATGGTAGAGATCCCAATTGTTCGAATCCGCTCCGTCATAAGGCACACCCGCCAGCGGACCGGTTGTATCGGATTTGTGCGCATCTTGAAACCAGGTGAAGCTCGCGCCCAGGTGCTCGGACACTCCGAACGGCAGCCCCTCCGCCTTCGCCGCCTTCTGCCATTCACCAACCACATCGCGATGCGGTCCGTAATTCACTGCATTCCATTTGTGCAGCGGCGAATTCCACAGGAAAAAATCATCGTGATGCGAACCCATGCTCACGAAATATCTCGCACCGGCCCTTTTGTAGAGCGCCATCAATTTATCGGGATCCCACTGCTCGGCTTTCCAGAGCGGAATGATGTCCTTCCAGCCATTGGTGGACGGATGCCCCCAGCGTTTGAGATGGTCTGCGTAGTCATCCGAGCCCTGCTGATACATTTTGCGCGCATACCAGTCGCCCTCCTCCGGCACGGCCTGCGGTCCCCAGTGCGCCCAGATACCGAACTTCGCGTCCCGGAACCATTCCGGGCACACATAATTTGTCAACGAATCCATCGTGCCGGCAAAGGGACCGGGAGTCACCGGCAGATCCAATGCGCGGCTTCTAGCGGCGAACAAAGCAAATCCAACCATGGCGAGCAGGATGAGGAAAAAGGGCTTTTTCATAGAATTGCGTTCAGTATATTCAAACCGCGTTTCGTAGAAAAGATTTCCTCTAAATTTTTTACTCACAGCCGCATGACCCCGTAGCATTATCCATGAAGCTGGGCCTGTTGACGGTTAGAATTAAGCCTGCCTGAATCGCTCCGACTAAGTTTCGCTCATTGGGATCAATTCTGTGGAAAGATCTCGATTCCGTTTATCTGTGGATTTTGGACATCAGCGGTGAAAGTGATCAGCAACTTGCCATCGGTGACTTCCACCGGCACCGTTTCGACATATGCCTTGTATGGGCCGCCGGCCTTGACCCATACGTCAAAGTCCTTGAAATCCTTGCCCTGCACGCTGAATGAAAAAACACGTTGTCCCGGGCCGGTGATGCCCTCGTAGGTTTCGCAGAAATGCAATTTTACAACATATTTCCCATTAGGAAGAGGCCACGAAAACGAACCCATGCCATAATGTTCAGAAAGATAGATGCCCGGCTCGGTGGTGTTGGTAATGGTTAGATCGGGATGCTCGATCGTGTCGCCGCCGCTGAATCCCTGGTCACCCACCCACAAATTTCCATTGGAATCTTTGAAGGGCGCCGCACTGCCCGCCTTGATGCGAATTACCGGCTGGGCCACAGGTGGAATGCCGGCAACCGGATTCGCCGCCGGAACCGGCGCTGGTGCCGCTGCCGGCGTGTTCGTGTCCGCCGTGGACATTTGAATCAAACCGCCGTTTGACAAGGTCTCGGACATGCATCCGACCAGTCCCAATGTCAGTGCCGCGAGAATTAGAATTTGCCCGAGAGTAATTGAGATTTTCGTTTTCATGATATTTAGAAACGCAGTATGCCTTTTGATGACCGCATCAATTGTCAGACATTTTCGGTGAAAGCACAAGTAAGCTAACCGTCCCGAAGTTTGCGAACAACTTAAAATAATGAAAACGGATGGCATAAAAACAGAATCGTGAAGTCTGATGATAGGACGAGAGGTCCCGTCCTCCTAATTTCCAGCTTCTAACTTCCAATTCCCATGCTTGCCTATTCGCATTAGATGCTCGCTAGTTCGATTGCAGGCGAAAATATTGGACGCTGTCGGTGACCGGTAGGTTGACGCTGAAAACGGCTCCGTCTATCTGAATCGCATTGGTCACCAACGACCACGGCGCGGTCAAATCCGTGGAACACACCAGCAAGGAGGCGGCGCCACAGAATGGCCATTCCAGCTGCAAACCGGATGCCGGAGGAGATGAAACCGAGGCATTGATGACGAGTGGAGCCCCCATCCCGCCCACTGCGTCGGCAACCGGCAAAACATTGCCGTCCGGATCGAAAAAGGAGGATGTATTGTAACCGGCCTCACTGACTCCATCGACCGCTTGATATTCCGCCCCCCAATAAAAGAAGCCAAGGCCCAGCTGACCCGGCACGCTCTTGACGATTTTTGCCAGCGCCGCGATGAAACTGACCTGGCCGGCAACGGTGGGGGGATAACCATATAACTGATCCAGCCAAGAGGAGGGGCAAGCGTTGGTGAATGGGAACGCATCCTCAGCCACGATGATCGGTTTGCCATAGCGGGCGGCTGCGTTGGTGAGGCAGATGTTCAGATTCGTCGGAGAACCCTGGAAGAAAGGGTAATAGCTTTCACCAATGATATCATAGGGAACTCCTTGTGCGTTCAGGTTGTCAAAAAACCACTCGGTCGTGGTCCAATCGCCACCACGATCAATATGCACGACAATCTTCGGCATTTTCGACCCGGTGCTCCCCGTGGCGTCTTGGATTCCTTTGACCGCCGCATTCATTAATTGACCCAGCTGCGACCAACTCGAATTGGTGCTGCCCGAAATATAACCATAGGGCCAGAGCATGCCGGAGGTAATCTCATTTCCGATTTGCACGTAATCCGGCATCGCCCCGGCCGCCGCGAAGGTCGCGATCGTGTTGCTGTTATAAGTACGCATCTCCTGAACCAACTGACTGAAATCCAGGTTCGTCCAGGCATCCGGAATGGCTTGATGACCAGGATCGGCCCAGGTATCCGAGTAATGAAAATCCAGCGAGAAGAGCAACCCGGCCTGTTTGACCCTCAGCGCCAGCGGCACAGTGTAAGCCGTGTTGTTGATATAATTGTAGGGGTCGGCGGCCGCCTGGGCCGCACTACTGGTCCATAGCCGCAAACGAACGCAGTTAATGCCGTGATGCTTGAGAATTTGCAAGCCGTCCTCGACCCGGCCGTTGTCCTTGTAGGCAATGCCGTTTGATTCAAAAAATGCCAGATCCGAAAAGTCCGCCGCCGCCAGAAAAACATTGGTGTTCGCCCGCGTAGAAGCCGCCAACATCACGGAAAAAACCGCCAGCATAACAGCTCGTTTAAAGTTCATGTGCGCGTATTACAATGTCCTTATCCTCCGTGTTTTCCTAGCCTCACAGATGTATGGTTCTCGCCGATAGTTCGCCATCCACCATGCTCATTCTGCCTTGGTGGAAAGAAACTTGAGCGTGGCTTCAGTTCGTGACCGCACGTGGAGTTTGTTATAAACGTGGCGAAGATGCCAGCGGACCGTGCCGTCGGTAAGCCCGACCCGTGCGGCAATCTGTTTATTGGGAAACCCCGCGGCCAGTAATTCCAGAATTTCACGCTCGCGCGGTGAAAGCCCTTCCATTTCCGCCGCGGTCGTCACCGGTTCCTGGAAGGAAACGATGACCTTCCTGGCTATTTCCCGCGACATCGGTGCCCCACCCTGCCGGACTTCCCGGATTGCAGAAATAAGTTCTTCCGGAGAACAACGTTTCAACAGATAGCCGCAAGCTCCCGCCCGCAAGGCCTTGAAAATACGCTCCGTGTCTTCGTACACGGTCACCATGATGATTTGGACCGACGGCATCACTTGCTTAAGCCGGGAAGTGCACTCGATGCCGGAGACATCAGGCAACTGGATATCCATCAACACAATGTCCGCGCGATGCCTGGGGATTTCCTTGAGCGCTTCTTCCGCGGTCGCACACACGCAAACGCATTCGCATTCCGGATCCGTTTTTACATATTCCATGAGGCTCTCACCGATGATCCGGTTGTCCTCCACTATGGCAATTCTCGTCATAAATAATGCTCAACGAACTTCTCGGCCAACCTCTCAGCGGAATGGCACTTCAAAACGCACGATCGTTCCTTCGCCGGCTTTGCTCTCGACCTCGAAACGCCCGCCCAGTTTCTCGAGTCGAGTTCGCATGTTGCCCACACCATCACTCCCCTCCGCCTGACCGGCACCGGCCCAGCCGCGACCATTGTCGGCAATGATCAGGCGAATTTGCCCCTGCAACATTTGAATCTTCAAGCGAACCTCGGTGGCTCCCGAGTGACGCACAATATTAGTCAGCGCCTCCTTGAACGCCAGGAACAGTTGGTGACGAACGCGCGAGTCCACCACATGATCATCAGGTGTCATGGGCTCTTCGAGCCGCCAGGCGATGTTTGCTAATCCCAGGAAACGCTCCGCATAAAGAGATAGGTAACTGACCATGGAAGCCAGCGAATCGTGCGTGGGATTCATGGCCCAGACAATTTCATCCAGCGCCGTGACCATTTGCCGGGCCTTGTCGCCCATCTGTTCGAGATATTTTCCACGCGCCTCCAATTGCATGGAGTTGGCCTGGGCCCGGACGCCCAGCATCGTGATTTCCGTCAGGCTGGATCCCAGTTCATCATGGAGATCGCGGGCAATGCGGGCGCGCTCCTGTTCCATCAAATGCCGCTGTTCCACCCGTTGTCGTTCCTGAATTTGAATTTCGAGTTCAGCCGTACGCCGCTCGACTTTACGGCGCAGTTGGCTGATCCATAGCACCGTAACCGCGAGCACACACCCCAGCGCACCCAGGATGACAAAGAGCTTTTCCAGCGTCCACCAGGGCGGTCGCGCCAGTACCACGACGTCTGTTGGTGAATTCAGCAGCAAACCAACGGACGACATGTCCTGGTTGGCACTCTGACTGACCAAAGTTCCGGTCAGCTCCAACAGGCTCCCCACAGGAATGGAGCGGATTCTTTCGTCCGTGGCCGGCAGTGAGGCCAGAAATGATCGCAACCCCATCCGCATCTCCAACGTCTGCCCCGACATGGCGCTCCGCTGGTTGACCAGCACCGCCTTCACCCGGACCATGGTGGAATCCAGACTGGCACGGACCAAATCATCCTGCTCCAGCAATTTGGCTTCCGGCAAGGCGGCATGACCAGTAACGCGCACGACGGCTTCGCGCAACACTGGAGAGGCAAAACTGAATTCAGGGAAACCAACCACCTCCACCAGATCGCCAACGTCCAAGTTAGTGGGATATTTGGTCGTAAACCGGACGCCGGTGCTGCCGTCCATCAAGAAACTTTCCGCGTCGCGAACATGTACGATTTGGCCGGACACCTTTACCCTCTGAAACATGCTCGCTTG
The DNA here is from genome assembly GCA_050008355.1 of Verrucomicrobiota bacterium. GTDB lineage: Bacteria > Verrucomicrobiota > Verrucomicrobiia > Limisphaerales > UBA11358 > UBA11358. The sequence goes on along the minus strand of JBEKMT010000017.1, from coordinate 3,094 downwards.
CGGATCGAACATCAGGAGGGCGGCGGCTGTTTTTCGGGGCGTGGAAAATAAATCCGCCGGGGCCGGTTGATCGACGGTAATGTGGGCGCCATAGATCCGGATTTCATCCATCTTCACCTCATGTGTTACGTAGTCCCACGTGGCCAGCAGACAACCTCGCACCCGGATCAAGGCATCCTCGAATTGCTCCAAATCCTGGGCCTTGAGACCGAGAGCGCGCATATCGCATTTGATCCGTCCGTCCGCCGTGAGCAGAATCACCCCGTCGGGTTGCACGGAGGAAAGAATACCTTGAATTTCGACATATTGGGCGTCCAGGCTGCCATTGATCAATTGATCCCGGGTGGGATGGATCGGTTCCGGAGGATTTTCGACACCGAGATAATGGACCCGGGTGGCGTGGACGACCGGCGCAAATAAGCTCGGGTCAGTCACGCCATCGACTTCTAAAAGCTCTCCGATTCGGGGAGGTTCTGAACGGCTCTCGGAGTAATCCTGCACGTAAATTCCGCTCGTAGTGTCCTGGATGGTGAAGGCTTGGTGTTCCGGCAAAGTGGAAGTGATCACGCCGCGGATTCTCACTGGATAACCTCGTTGCGCCTCCTCGCGACTTAAGCGATGCACTTCAGCCGCACTGGACAACAGCGGGAGACCCGCCGCATTCGTGCCAACACTCTCCGTTGCTACTGGAGGCGGTTCCACAATCATGATATTGCCGCCGCCGGGCGCTAAAATATTTCCAAGCACTTCGCGTCCGTCGCTGGCATGCGTACTCTGGCAAAACCCGGTGGCCCGAATACGGTGATTCAAAAGCTGCGCGGGTGTTAGACCGCTGCCGTCGGCGATCTCCACTTCGGCCCGGCCGGTTTCAGTGCTGAGTTCCAGCTTCAGGCCATCCGGCTGACTGCTGGCAAACGTCACCTTCCCTTCTACTGCCCCCCATTCACCACCGCCCTCGAGATTCAACTGCTGCCCCACCAAATATTCATGGGGTTCGGGCCAGGTCGATTGCCCGATCGTTTCCACCCGCAAACCGCGCTCGCCGATGAATAATCGGCTGCCATCATCCGACGTTAGAAAAAACGTGTACAAGCCATCCCTGGGAATTTGCAGAAAACCGGTGAAACGAATACCCACATGCTCCGGCTGCGTCATTACCCGCAAATCAAAGTTATTCACCGCTCCCGTCTTCAACGCCGGCATGGCATCGAAATCAGGAAGCGTTTCGTCCGGGGCCCCGCAACAGACATAATCAAGACCCTGGACCTCGTCGCTAGATCCAGTCGCTTGATCCGGTTGACTCCGGAAAAGCGCTGCGTCGGGGATTTTCTGACGTGATAACCCCGGCCCTTGATACTCCACGGTCAGCCCGAATTTCTCAACGCCGTTGAACCATTCGACCCGGATCGGATTGAATCCGGCCGTCAAAAAAACGGCACCCGATTTCTCGATCATCACATGGACGCCATCGTCGTCCACAACCGGGCCCCTTGCTCCGATCCTGAACCCCGCCCCCAGCCGCGTGATCGTCGCCATCCCCGAAAGGCGCACCCGCTGTCCGGACGCCACCGATCGGCCGTGCAAATCCATTTCGAGTTCTTCCGCTCCGGAATCATCTTTTAACACCAGTCTGCCTTCCCCGGAATCTGCCCACCAGACATCCCCTTCCAACCTGAAGGCATAAGCTGTCGTCGGATTTTGGCTCGCGAGCAGCCGGAGCTGATGAATATTTGTCACCACGTCTGAAGTCAGCCCGTCGGGAACCTGGTCGGCTCGTGCCATTTGAACAACCATCAATATGCCCAGTGCGAAAAAGCAAGAAAACCAAGGACAGTAGCACGAAATCAAGATCTCAAGCAGGCCACCAAGCGAAGAAGTCGTTCGACGTTCCACTTGCCTTGAAGGGCATTGCGGATGTGGGGCTTGGGGCATGAAGGCAGCGTGTCAAGAAACTCATAAATTGGCTAGCCTAACAAATGAAGGGGAAATTGGGAACCAACGGCTCTGACAGCCCAGCGAGCACCACAACATTTCAATATTTAGACCGCGACGCCATTTAACCGGCCGACGATTGTGGCGGCGGCGGTTTGTTCGACTCCGTGTGAGGGGGCGTCGACAAATCGTCAACCGCCTTTTTTGCTTCCGCCAAACCTGCTTTATTGATCTGACGGTAGTAGTGCATCGCCAACGTTTTGTGACCAGTACGCGCCAAACGCACTACATCGGTCATGGTTGCTCTTCCATTCGGTGGGAGTAGTCCTGACGCACGAGCCGCCGCTTTGCTACCTACCGCGAAAAGGATTCCCACCACGGCAAGCGCAGCCAATCCACCAATTATCCAATAAAAGTTCACAGTTTATTCCGATCGATTTGATATTTCCCAGTCGGGCGTTTTTGCAGAACCGGTCTTTCTCACTGACTACAAAACTGAGACAGCGAAGCCTGCCTCCTTCAAATCCTCGATAATTTTTCTGCATCGGGTCGGATGCACGTGCATTTCGGTGTCTCCATTACCACTATCGGTCGTTAAATTGCAACGATCTCGTAGCCATTCTGAAGTCCTCTGATTTTGTGTCTTGAATACGACAGTTCCGCTCGTAAAAATCACAATGACGTCTGGTTTCATTAAAGCCTGCAAAATCCCTGAATTGTTGTTCGCATCGAGTCTTTTAAAGTAACGTTACCAAACTTTGCTGGCTACTATCTGATAGTCCCATTTGATAGTAGGCGTATTCCTTAGCATGACTAAGAACGCAAGCAGAGATAACTGATGAAACGACTGCGCCAGATGAGGATAAGCACGCGGGATGTCACTAAGTGGGTGCGTGCGGCCTTGTGGCGGGCGCAGCTTGCATGCGGGCCCGGGAAAAGATTGCAACCATGGTGCAGGGCCGGTTGCGCGGAGGTTGACGCCGGACCCGACCGGCTGATCGGGACCAGCGTGGCGCTGGACCCAATTATTCATTATGGTGGATCGTTTTTGGTGTGTGGTGGCATTTTGCACACGACCATCTATGCATCAAAGTAAGACCAAGGTTGTCGCACTGTAAAAATTAGAAAAACCATTTTGGTGGGGCGCAAATGTGAAAACCCG
>JBEKMT010000169.1:0-12616 GCA_050008355.1 Verrucomicrobiota bacterium | reverse complement strand
GTTTTCCCTGCCAACGACCAAAAACTTGAGAGCCTGGAACTGGCAACGCCTGACTCCGGGAAGACCCTCACGCTCACCTTCCGCATGGCCGGCCAGGATATTGCCATTCCTTGCGGTTATCACGAATGGCAGAAATCGCGTGCCCCGCTGTACGCGGGAAGTCTGGCACATTTTCCGGACGAACCAACCGCTGCCTCCTTCGCCTGGTCCGGCGGCGACACCTGCACCATCAAGCTGTGCGCCTACGAAACGCCCTACCACAAAATGTTGACCTTGAAGTTTGACGGCAGCCAGGTGACGTTTGATTCGGAACTTAATGTAGCCTTCGGCCCGACCAAACAGCCTCAGTTGATTGGACAGGCTGAGTAAAGAAGCAGTGAATTGCGTATTCATCTGGCAGGGTGACCTCGAGCCTGATGGCGCTTTCGCCGCTTCTTACCACTATCCCGCCGTGAATTATCCGGGTTGGCATCCGCTATCTCGAGGAGCTAACCCCGTTGCTTTGGGTCAAGTCAGGAGTGGAGCGTTGAAGGATCCGTGAAAGGTACTGAAGCTCCCCGGCGTCCGGCTCCAATTCGAGGCCGCGCAAGAGGATAGCTTTTGCCTGTGGCACGTTTCCCAAGCGCAGACTAGCCTTGGCGGCCAGCCCGGCATAATAGGCTGCCGACCAGTCTGAATCCCGGGCTTTATAATCGCGCAGGCCATCAAGAATTGATTTGATGCTATCGACTTCCTGCAATTGTTTCGCCGGTTCTGTTTGCAGAGCGGCCTCCGCGAAAAACAGCCGGAGGAGGTTCAGGTTTGTCGCCGCGCCGGGAGGCGCATGGGCAATCGTCGTGCCCATGGTCGCCAGGAAAATGCACGGCATGATGCGGTTGCCAAAGCTCAAATCGCCGATGCGACCTTGCAAGCGATTGTCCAACAACGACTGCAATTCCTGATTTCCCGAATCAATGCCCCTGCCAAAAATCGCATCCAAATCGGGCAGACTCAATTTCGCCAGTGCCTTGTTTTTCGCCAGCGGCGCGACATTCACTTGCCAGGTTCGTTCATCGTAGCGCTGCAGCCGGACGACTCCACGGCGTGCCTGATAAATGTAAAATGCGCGCGGAGCCGTGAATTCCAAAATGGGGTCATCATCAGTTTGGATTGGGCCGGGGCCGGCCACGGCCAGAGCCGTTTTTTGGGAGGCAAATTGTCTTGCCAATATTGCCACCGGCGTCGCCAAACCGATTGACTCCAGATCGTGGCGTGGCCCGTCCAGCGCAAAGGCGCGCTGGTAGATTTCAGGGCTGGATTCCCATGGCGTGCCTGAACCTAGCAGCACAATATCCTCATTGCCCACATCCCAAATCTCCATGTCCGGAAAGACGTTTCCAAAAGTGCGTAGTACGAGATTCAAGTTGTCATCGTCCATTTCATACAAGTGAAACCATTGTGACATGATGCCACCTGGCTTGAGCCGGCTGGCGGCCAATTGGTAAAATTCGCGGCTGAAGACACTGCCAACACCAGCCATCCAGGGATTGGAAGGCTCGGAAATAATCACATCGTATTTTTGTTCGCCCAGTTTCAGAACCGTACGCCCGTCCTCGCGTCGGATGCGCACGCGGCTGCTGGTGGCTACTCCATGATTCCATGAGTTAAAGAGGTTCATGGCGCGGAGCACCGGCTCGCAATTCTCGGCCACAGTCAGATGTTGGATAGGATAGCCCAATGCAGACCCAGCCGTCATGCCGCTCCCCATGCCCAGGCAGAAAACATCCTGGCTGTCTGGCTTCACCATCAACGGCAATTGCGCCAATAAAATCTGGGTGGACGTGTCAGCGATGGCAGGATTATCTCCGGCGGAGGCGTCCGGTTTTCCATTGATGCTCATAATCGTCTGCTCGCTGCCATCAGTACACTTGGCGCGATGAACGGAAACTGTCGCATCTGCGGCGTCCTCATAAAACAGGAGCCGCACATTCTCGTGCCACACTTTCATGTAGGAGCGCAAGGAGCCCCCATTCTGGAGAAATTCCGCATCGGACAGACGGAAAATGCCGATACTGAATACGTCCCGCCAATCTTCATCGCCGGTCGCCGCCGCCAACGCCACCAGCAGACCAATCCCCGCACCCGCCACGGCGGCAATCCTTTGGCGCGTCGCCAGCGCCGTCGCAATGGCCGCGACCGCTAATAGCAGTGCGACGGCCGTGAATGCGCCGCGGAGCCCGAGTTTCGGCATCAAGACAAAACAGGTCAGCAATGCACCGGCGACCGCGCCCGACGTATTCCAGGTCAGCAAGCGTCCCACGCGGTGGCCCAGCTGATTCAGGGCCCCCTCTTCACGCATCCAGACCGTCAGCACCGACCCCAACGCCGCGGCAGGCAGACCCAAAACTAAAGTGGACGCCGCCGCCGCAACGATTTGATGGAGGCCATAACCCACCGACGTGCGTGGCAGACGACCTTGCGCGTAGAGGTAAAGAGCAGCAAGATTCTCAATGTTGTAAATCAGCAGGCCGATCATGGCTGCCGTTACAAGAAGCAGTAACGTTGTGGCTGTTTCCTTCGGCCAATGCTTGATTCGCGGGGAGGCCGACAGGCCGCTTCCAATACTGATTCCGAGAATGAAGGCCATTAGGACGATGGCAAAGACCTGTAACGACGCGCCGAAAATAAGGCAAAGAGCTCGCGAGGCCAGCACTTCCAAACCCATCGAAACTCCCCCTGTCACGGTGACCAGTACACAACCCCAGCGGAATATGCTGGCTGAGGCTGACGGCTGGTTCAGCACGGGATTTGGCAATCGGGAGGATTTATCCGTCACTCGTGGCGAGACCAGTTGTCTCCTCCCAATTGCTACGGCAATCAGCCCGATCAGCACACTTACCAGTGCCGTCATTTTCATTGCCGCCGACATGCCCAACCGCGGCACGAGAAAAAAACCGGCCAGGCCGGCGCCAGAAAACGCGCCAAGACTGTTCACGGAGTAAAACCAGGCCGCACGCCGGCCCGCCTCAGTCGTGCTTTTTTGCAACCACGCAGCGATGATAGGTAGCGTACCTCCCATCAAAATCGTCGGGCCCAGCAACAACGCTCCACCAATAAAACCCTTCAACAGCAGCAGCCAGCCGTCATGGTCTGGAAATCTCGAGCCTGCGAACGCAAAAAAGCCGTCGGCTATTTTGTAAAGGGATGAAAAGAGGATTGCATACAGGCCGATCGCCACCTCAATTCCGCCGTAGATCCCCAACGGTTGTGAAGTTTGGTCGGCAGAGCGGCCGAATAGTTTGTTGCCCAGGGCCAGGCCGCCCATGAAGATGGCGAGCACGAGAGTCTGGGCCTGAATGGTGCTGCCGACAAGCAGTGTCAGATATCTTGACCAGGTCACTTCGTAAATCAAGGCCGTCGCGCCGGAGCAGAAAAACAGAAGCAAAATGGCCATAGGATTGGCTGATTATATCGGTATAATATACTCCGTTTGATTATCTGATTCTCTTCCAAGTCAACACCTTTCCAAGCGCTTGTTCAAGTCCTCCCTCGGTTTCTGCCTGTGATAAGTTCCAGAGCGAAAGGGCGGCGCGATGGATCGGACGACGGGTCGGCACGTCTTACCGTTACCGGATAACGATCTAACGCGGACTACTCAGGGCAGAGAGCGCGGCTTGCGCGGCGTGTTCAATGGCCATCCATTCGGTCACGAATGCTTTGTAGACGGCTTTCAAACTGCTGTTGAGAATCGCCCACACGAATGGAGGCCACGATACCAACAGCAACAAATCCAAGTCGCAGCGCAATTGGCAAAAGGGTTTGAATGAACACATTAAAACGCATGAACGTTTAGCCCCTTGACGGTTATTCAACGGCGGCAGTCCCGGGTTCGGTTGCGGTTGCCGGGCGTGTTTATTTCGGGGCTTTACGCTTTTCGAGGGTTCGGGGATGCTGTGGAGACGTAAAATGAGCGGCCGCAAACCGCCTTAAAAAGCTATGAAAGCCAAACTTCTCCTCTGCCTTGTCTTGGCGTTGAGTGGCGCCTTGTCCGGATGCACCATGGCAAGTATTAGTCATCCTGCCGAAAAGCGCTTATGGGGTAACGTGACTGACGGTTTGCAAATGTCGCTAATCGTTTTTAGGACCGACAAAGATTATCCACTGTTGCAGATTGCGATTTGGAATGTGGGAAATAAAGATGTCCAGCTGAACCTTGGAAGAACGCTGGCCAACCGCAAAGTTTTGATTCCTGACAATATTGGGCTCATCCTCACGGACAGTAACGGAAAGCGGACGAAACTCGACTTCGCGGACGCGAGGTTTCCTGCGGCCAATGGAGGCAAGGATGATTATGTGGTTCTGCTCAAATCCGGTTCCACCTATGCACTTGTATTGCACCTGGAGGAATTCATCTCGGAAACCACTGGGGACAGCGTGAACTTGACCCCCGGTCGTTATGTGATTTCCTCACAATTTCAGGGAGTTAGTGCCGATGGAATCAACGCTGATATGGACGGAACGAAGTTGCCGAATTTCTGGAGAGGAAAGCTTCAATCGAATGATGCGATCATATACGAGGACTAATGAAGTGAATTTAAAATGGGGCTGAACTGCGTTTCGTTCGTCGCCTTCGGAAGCCTGTAAGCGGGAGGGAAAAAAGTGAGTCGGACCATTCCGTTTGGCGGTAAGTCATGAATTTCGAAGACTGGAGGATGGCAGGGCTGGTAAAATGTTGCTTGAAGGCCACGAATAGACGGGAGGAGTCCATAAAGAGGTTGTCAAGGCCGATGCGGCCTTAGAGGCCGAAGCCCTGCAAATCACTAAAGAGAAATCCGGACAGTCGTCTTTCCCTTCCATGATGCTTGCACCGCCGGCGGGATTCTGACAGTTTTCATTTCTCATCGTGCGATTGGACTGGAAATATCGGATATGCCTTTGTTTCGGACGGACTGCAAGAGCAGTCCTGACCACGCTGCTGATATTGCAGATACTGGTTCTCCTGGCATTGGTGGCGTGTCCGGCCCTCCATCATGCTCTGCATCACGACAGTGACAGTTCAGAACATCATTGCGCCGTCAAGATGTTCGCCCAAGGCCAGTTGGAAGTTCCGGTCGTGGAGGCGGCGCCCATCGTTTTGGTGTCAACCCTTCAATTTCTCCCGCTGATTTCTGTTCCCGTTTTCAACTCTCTGGCGGAATCCTTTCCGCCCGGCCGCGGTCCGCCCGTTTGTCTGCTCTATTCCTGATCGTCCACCGGTCGACAGCGACCGGATTTCGTACGTTTATTTAACTTGGATGGATTTGGCTCTTTGCCGTGGGGCAACGGGCTTGTTTGAAAACTGTAAAGTGGTGCAGTCATGAAAAATTTTATCCCGTTCGCGGTCCTGGCTGGCTTCGTGATGGCCGGTTGCGCGGTGGGTCCCAACTTTAAGCGGCCGGCGGCTCCGGCTGTCGGCGATTATACCGCCCAGTCGCTAACCACGACTGTCACCACCACCAATGTTGCCGGCGGAGAAGCCCAACACTTCAGCCCGGGAACCGATATCGCGGGCGATTGGTGGACCTTGTTTCATTCCCAGCCACTGAATGAGCTGATCGAACTTTCGCTGACCAATAATCCTGACCTCAAAGCGGCGCAAGCGGCATTGTCGGTGGCCCAGGAAAATGTGCTGGCGCAACGCGGCGCTTACTTTCCCAGTGTCACGGCTGGCTTCTCGGCCAGCCGCCAGAAGCAGTCAGATGTACTCGCGCCGGTGCCGAATTATCCGGTCGTGCCCAACGAGTTTCAGTATAACCTGTTCACTCCGCAAGTCAGCGTCTCTTATTCGCCCGATGTCTTCGGCGCGAACCGCCGGTCCATGGAATCTTTGGAGGCGCAGGAGCAGGCGGTTCGTTTCCAAATGATCGCAACTTATACCACGCTGACTGCGAATGTGGTGGTCACGGCGATTCAGCAGGGCGCAGTTCAATCACAGATTGACGCCACCCGCCAGCTTGTTGACCTCAATTCAAACATGGTGCAAATTTTGCGATACCAGTTTGTCAAGGGGTATGCCAGCAGGCTGGATGTAGCGGCACAGGAATCACAACTCGCGCAAGTCATCGCCACGCTGCCGCCGCTGGTCAAGCAATTCGCCCAATTGCGCGATCTACTGGCGGTTTTAGTCGGCCGATTCCCGAGCCAGGCCCCCACTGATCAGTTTAATCTCGACAGCTTGCAATTGCCGGAAGAAATCCCCGTCAGCCTTCCTTCGCAACTCGTGGAGCAGCGTCCGGATGTGCTGCAGGCCGAGGCCAACCTGCATGCCGCCAGTGCCCAAATTGGCATCGCCATCGCGAATCGGCTGCCGGACATCACTCTCACCGCCAATGCCGGCAGCACGGCGCTTTCTTTCGATAAGCTGTTCACGTCGGGAACGGGTTTCTGGGGATTGGGCGCAGCCGCGACCACCCCGATTTTCCAGGGCGGGACACTGTTGCACCAGGAGCGCGCTGCGAAGGCCGCCTATCTCGAGGCAGCCGAACAATATCGCAGCACCGTCCTTGGTGCCTTCCAGAATGTCGCCGATACATTGACGGCGCTCGAGCAGGATGCCGAGGCTTTGAAAGCGGCTGCCGCGGCTGCCGATGATGCCAAGCTAACCCTGGATTTATCCCAACGACAATGGAAGGACGGTTACATCAGTTATCTGGTGCTATTGAGCGCGGAACAAGCGGACCAGCAAACGCAGATCAACCTCGTGCAAGCCCAGGCTAATCGTTATGCCGACACGGCGGCATTGTTTCAAGCGCTGGGCGGCGGGTGGTGGCACCGTGACGACTTAACCAACGATCAACATGAAAAATAAATTAATTTACGGCAACCGGTCGCTGAAATGTCGAGGCGAATTCCCGCCGTTTCTCCCCGTTGCCATCATGGCAGTGGCCACGAGCCTGTTAGTCTCCGGCTGCTCACCCAAAAGTGACAGCAACATGGAGGAAGCCTCGGTGACGGTCAGTAACGTGACGCTTACGGCCGCGCAGCGACAACAGATCCAGCTGTACACCGTTGCCGTGTCGAAATTTCACAAGACGACGGAAACCACCGGGACCGTTGACTTCGATAATGATCAGGCCACCAGTGTGTTGGCTCCCTTTGGCGGGCCGGTGTCGCGACTGCTCGTTTCCCCCGGCGATCAGGTCAAGGCGGGCGATCCTTTGGCAGAAGTGGATTCGCCGGACTTTGCGGCTGCCATCAGCGCATATCGCAAGGCCCTGAGCACGGCCCAAACCTCCCGGCAGGTCGCCGACGCGGACAAGGATCTGATCCAGCATAACGGCGTGGCCGAACGCGAAGAAGAACAGGCTCAAACCGATGCCGCCAACGCGGAAGCGGATCGTGACGCCGCCTTGCAAGCTCTCGTTTCGCTGAATGTTGATCCCCAAACCATCAAAGACCTGCAAGCCGGCCGGCCGGTGTCGCGCCCTTCGGGCATGATCCGCTCACCGATCGCCGGTACGGTTGTGGAAAAACTCATCACGCCCGGTGAACTGCTGACGGCGGGCACCACTCCGTGTTTTACCGTGGCCGATCTTTCGCGTGTCTGGGTCATGACCCAAATATTTGGAGCCGATCTGACTTCGGTTAGCGTTGGCGATTCCGCCGAAGTGGCGACTGGCGTTGCGACCAACGATTTTTCCGGAACGGTGGACAACATCTCAGCGCTGGTCAATCCGGACACCCGGTCAGTGCTGGTGCGGGTGGTGGTGAATAATCCGGGCGACTTCCTCAAGAAACAAATGTATGTCAGCGTGAAAATTCAGGCTCGCCGGGATAGCACCGGCCTACTGGTTCCTGTTTCGGCGGTATTGCGCGATGATGAGAACCTGCCGTTTGTTTATGTCGCCCAGCCTGACGGCAGTTTTGGCCGCCGACATGTGACTTTGGGTTATCGCACGGGTGACCAGTATGTTATTCCCGACGGCCTCCAGGCGGGCGACCAGGTCGTGGTCGATGGCGGGATCTTTGTGCAATTCATGCAAAATCAATGAGCGACCAACTGCCTCCTCTGGGTACCCCGCCGCGAACCGCTTCGATCATGAACCGGGTCGTTGCCTCTTCGCTGCGGCAGCGCTTTGTCGTGGTCATCCTGACGCTGGTGTTTATTGGCGCCGGCACGCGCTCCCTTGAACGCCTGCCAGTGGACGCCTATCCCGATCTTTCCCCGCCAATTGTTGAAATCATCACGCAATGGCCCGGACATGCTGCCGAGGAAGTCGAACGGTTGATCACGGTGCCCATCGAAGTTGAGATGAACGGTCTGCCACAGATGACCACGGATCGGTCGATTTCGCTTTACGGATTATCGGACGTCATCCTCACTTTCAAAAATGACACGGATAATTACTTCGCCCGCCAGCAAGTTTACAATCGCATAACCGAGCTCAATCTGCCCACCGGCGTCACCCCTTCGATTTCACCGCTCTCCTCACCTTCGGGCTTGATCTATCGTTATGTACTGCAAAGCCCTGACCGGTCACCGATGGAACTCAAAACCTTCGAAGACTGGACCATCGAGCCGGCCTACAAATCCATTCCCGGGGTCGCGGATGATTCCGGGTTTGGCGGAGGAACCATGCAGTACCAGGTATTGCTGGATCCTGCCAAGATCGCCGGTGTCGGCCTGTCGGTCTTGCAGGTGGAGAGCGCCCTTGCGGCCAACAACGGCAACGCCGGTGGTGGTTTTTATTCGCAGGGCGGCCAGTTCTATTACGTGCGCGGCATCGGCCGGCTCGAAACTTTGGAGGATATCGGCAACGTCGTGCTCGCCGTGCACGATGGCACTCCGGTCCTGCTCAAGGATGTCGGCCGCGTGGCCATCGGCATCGCTCCGCGCCTCGGCGAGTTCGGTTTCGAGAAACAGGATGACGCCGTGGAGGGCGTCATCATGTTGCGCACCGGTGAAAAAACCCAGGACGTATTAAAGCGGGTTGAGGCGAAAACCGGGGAACTCAACGACCAAATCCTGCCCAAGGATGTCAAAGTGCTGCCATTCTACGACCGTAGCGATTTGATCGCTCTGACGACGCAGGTCGTGGAGCGCAATCTATTGCGCGGCATGCTGCTGGTCATCGTGATCCTGGTCTTCTTCTTGTACGATTTCCGGGCAGGTTTGATCGTCGCCACCACCATCCCGCTTTCATTGCTGTTCGCGTTTATCTGTCTCGATCTCCAAAACGCCTCAGCCAATCTCCTCTCCATCGGCGCGGTGGATTTCGGTATCCTGGTGGATGGCGCGGTCGTGATGGTGGAGAACATTTTCCGCCAGCTCGCTGTTCGAAAGGGAACGTCGCTCAACGTCATGGCCATCATCCGCGAGGCCGCCGCGGAGGTGGATCGCCCTTTATTCTATGCAGTAGCGGTGATCATCGCCGGCTTCCTGCCCATCTATGTTCTGGCCGGACCTTCAGGGACTCTGTTCAAACCGATGGCCGATACGATGGTCTTTGCGCTCATTGGTTCATTGGTCATTACGCTGACGCTGCTGCCCGTGCTCTGTGCGTGGTTTATGCGCGAGGGCGTGCGGGAACGCCGCAACGCCGCCTTTGAAGCCATTAAATCGGTTTATATCCGGGGCCTTGATTTTTGCATCGACCATCCCTGGGGAATCACCCTAGTCTCGACCCTTCTGCTCGCCGGTTCGCTGCTGCTTATCCCGAGCATTGGCGCCGAATTCATGCCGCAATTGGATGAAGGTGCATTGTGGGTCCGCGCCACGATGCCGTATACCATCTCGTTTGACGAATCAGCAAAGATCACTCCCCAAATCCGCGAGATTTTGAAATCCTTTCCCGAAGTCACCACCGTCGCCTCGGAATTGGGCCGGCCGGATGACGGCACGGATTCGACTGGATTTTTTAACGTCGAGTTTTACGTCGGGCTTAAACCTTACTCTACATGGACCGGACATTATCACACCAAAGCTGCCTTGATTGAGGCCATCAATCAAAAGCTCCGGTCATTTCCTGGAATCATTTTCAACTACACCCAGCCGGCGGAAGACGCCGTCGACGAGGCAGAATCGGGCCTGAAAAGCGCCCTCGCGGTCAAGGTCTTCGGATCCGATCTGAACACCCTCGAGGAAAAGGGCAAAGCCATTAAGCACATCCTGGAGCAGGTGCGTGGAATTCGTGATGTTACCCTGGTAAAGGAGCTCGGTCAGCCCAGTCTCAACATCAAAATCAACCGGGCTAAAATCGCCCGATACGGCGTCAACGTCGCCGATATCAACGCCCTTATTACCACCGCTGTCGGCGGCGACGTGGCCACCCAGGTCGTGCAGCAGGAAAGGCAGTTTGACCTGATTGTCCGGCTCGAACGCGAGTATCGGGACAATCCTGGCGAGATCGGGAACATCCTGGTGCCCACGCCGGACGGGCAACAAATTCCGCTCAAGGAATTCGCGGATATCCAGGTGGCCAACGGTGCTTCGTTCATTTATCGCCAGGAAAATTCGCGCTACATCGGAGTGCAGTTCTCCGTTTCCGGTCGTGATCTCGCCGGTGCGGTAGGAGATGCCATCCAGCAGGTGAACCAAAAAATCTCCCTGCCTGCCGGGTATCGATTGGATTGGGGCGGGGAATACACGGAGTACACAGCTTCGCAACACCAGCTGAAAGTGATTCTGCCGCTGACCCTCTGCCTGATTTTCCTCCTGCTGTTCGCGCTCTATAGCAACTTGAAATTCCCGTTCATCACGGTGCTCGGCGTGGTGTTGTCCGCGCCCGTGGGGGGCCTTGTCGCCCTCTGGATCACCGGCACTCCCTTCTCAGTCTCCAGCGGCATCGGCTTCCTCGCCTTGTTTGGTGTCTCGGTGCAAACCGCCGTCGTCTATATTTCTTACGTCAACGAATTGCGCTGCAACGGCACACCCCTCGCCGAGGCCATTCGTGAAGGAGCGATCCTGCGGTTGCGTCCCATCATGATGACCGCGCTTGTGGCGGCCCTCGGATTATTGCCCGCCGCACTGGCCACGGGCGTCGGCACAGATACCCAGCGACCGTTCGCTCTCGTTATCGTGAGCGGGCTCTTCACACGACTATTGATCAGCGTCTTTCTCATGCCCGCGCTTTACACAATCGTGGCGCGCCCGGGCGACCGGCTGGAAGTGTAGTTTGTGCAGAGTGAGACGGAGGACGCCATGGACCATCGACCACTGCATTCGCTTTCCCGTTGCAATCGGCCAACACTCTAGTTTCGCCGAACAGGAACGCGGTTTCTCAGGGACCGCTTGTCGTCAACCCAAACTACGTGGTTACAAGCACCCTATTGGCAAGCAACAAATCTTCCGCCCGGCCATTCCATGAAACACTGGATACAAGGTCACGACAAAGCCCAAAGCCATTTTTGGCACCCCGCCTCCAGCGTGTTGCTCAACTCCCACGCCAGCACGAACCGACTCCACCAGTCCATCACCGCCATCAGATACATGAACCCGTGCCGCATCGGCAGGTAGGTAATGTCCGCGCACCACACTTGGTCGGGACCGGTGATCGCCTTGTTCCTCAATAAATACGGGTAGATCTCGTGTCCAGACCCAGGCGCACTCGTCCCGGGCTTGCAATAGATCGCTTCCAGATCCATCACCTTCATCAAGCGCCCAATCCGCTTCTCGTTCACTCGCCAGCCTTCCCGTTGCAAGGTCGCCGTCAGCCGGGGGCGCCCAACTCAGACCGGCGACCGGCAACACCAACTCACGGCGTCGATCGCTTACAGGCCCAGTTGTCTGGACTTTTTTTTAAGCCAGTCCAGTTCCATCGTCAGTTGCCCCACCTTTTGTTCCAGCCGAGCCACTTCCCGTTCGGAGGCTTCGGCTTGCGCCGTGTCTCCGTGTTCAAACACCTCGGGCAATCGCTCCACGATGGCCCGTTTCCACTGACTCACCTGCGTCGGATGGACTTGATACTCCCGGGCAATTTCCGCCACCGTCTTTACCCCAGCCAACGCTTCCAATCCCACTTTGGCCTTGAAGGCCGATTGATGTCGCTGCCGTTTCGCTTTCATTTGGTTGTCCGCTCTTTCTACCGCCGTCGCCGGCGGATGTCCATCAGACACCAAAAAGTCTTACTTAGCTAGTGGTCCGAATTTCGGGGACAAGCTCTGCTCCCCAAGTGGTCCTGATCGGAGGGTGATCCTGCTCAGCCGGCGTGCCGGTTCACCGCCTGAATCGAATGCCTGCGGCAAGGCCTTGGGGGGCAGGCGCCTAGCGCTTTTTATGTGTAACCTCGGTGTTACAGTTTTCGTCTGCCTGTTCATGTTTTCGAAATTGAAACTTTCAAATCCCGGAGTTGCACCACCAATACTGTCCCCGATCTCCGCCTTGGCATTGGCTGCTTGAGGGCCTTTCTTCAAGTGGCGCCGGTCACCGAGTTTTTGGACACGCACTAGGTGCGGAGCTCGCGGCAAAGAGTTGGATGGCGACTCGCGACCATCGGCAGAGGCTTTAATTAAATTTCCGGCCACCTCAAGCATACCATTATCGAAAGCTTTTTTAAATTTGATGAAAACTCGATCCGACTGCCCTCGCTGCTTTAAACCGATCAAACGCACTGACAAAGCCTGCTCGCGCTGTGGCCATCGGTTTGATCGATCGTTCACG
>JBEKMT010000168.1:0-12034 GCA_050008355.1 Verrucomicrobiota bacterium | reverse complement strand
CGCCACCTTGGGCGATCACTTGACCCGGGCTTGATGAATCAACTGACGAAATCTGAGGTTGCAGAATCATTTCGACCAGGCTGTTGTCCCCGATATACGGCGTAACGTTCAGGATGATCCCGACATTTTGATAGCTGCCATTAATGGTAGGGTAGGTACTGGTACCGCTCGTTGTGAACGTGACACCCCTGGGTCGATAAATGCTCTGGCCCACCACTATCTGCGCCAACTGCCCGTCCCGTGCAAGGATGGACGGGCGTGATAGCACTTGCGCCTTGCCGGCAGTCGCCACCGCCTTCAATGTGGCTTGAAAATCGGATCCGACAATTTGGTAAAAACCGCCGCTGCTGGCCAGCGAGGAACCGGGTGACAGTGCGCTGCTCATCGGCTGCCCCAGGGCATTGAAATTGGTCACCACCGAGTTCAAGCCGGACAGGCCAAGCACGTTTCCGGCGCTTTGCGACAGACCGCCGCTGTTATTGACCATTCCGCCTTCAACCCCTATCTCCGAGTCGTTGTTCAAGTCCACTTCCAAAAAGACAACCTTGATGAGGACTTGCGGTTTGGGCGCGTCGAGATTGGCAATGATGTTGCTAATCTGCTCAGCCGTCACGGCATCAGCGCTGACTACAATGTTGTGCGTGTCCGGATCCACGTAGATCGACGCGGTGCCGACCGAGCCGTTGTTGTTGTAGGCGGCGCTGCTGGAGCCGCTGTTGCCATTGCGGAATGCGTTGCCGCCAAATCCGCCAAATCCGCCAAATCCGCCGAAGCCACCAAAACCGCCGCCGCCGCCGCCGGTACGTTGTTGCGCCTGAAGCGCTACTGTGCCGACAAGCCAAAGCATGGCCGCGAAACTGAAATGCTTGATCAATTTTTTCATAATGTTGTCTTTCAAAGAAATAGTTTGTCCCTGTTTAGTAACCACCCCCTCCGCCGCCAGTACGCCCCCCACCGCTGGAACCCGATATGCTCGAGCCAACCGTGGATCCTGAAGCACTGGTGGTGGTCGCAGTGTTTTGCGCCCGCAATTGGAGGGTGCTCTGACTGCTGCTGCTGCTGCTGCTCGTGCCGCGTGACGAGCTTGAACTCTGGAACTGATTCTGCAGCACTTGCGAAACCTCGTAGGGGTCGCCGTGTTTCAGGTGAAACACATAGACTCCCTGGTCGCGCGGTGACGGGACATCCAGTTCTTTCATCATCTCAGCGATTTCTTCGATCAAATCCTTTGGCGCCGTCACGATAACCGCCTGAATGCGTGAATCAGCCACGGCAGTCACTTGCGTCGCCTTTTTAATGCGGTCGTTGGCACTGCTGTTGGCGGCATTTCCCCCACCGCCCGCCCCGCCACCGAATCCACCGCCGCCGAACACCCGTCCAAAAAATCCGCCCGGCCCGCCAAAACGGATCGGCGCCTGGTTGTTGCCGTTGCCGCCTGTGCTGCTCGGAAAGACGCTGGATAGTTCATTCGCAACGTCTGCGGGGCTGGCGTACTGCAGGCGAAACACTCGGATTTCAGTTTCCGCTTCGGCGCTGTTGTCAATCGCCCGAATGATTTCCACGATATGCCGGATGTTCGACTGCGTATCGGTGATGACGATGGAGTTGCCTGCGTCATTCGCTACGACCGTCGCTTGCGGTGAAACGAACGATGATAAATCTTTCACCAGATCACCCGCATCCACGAACCGGATGGGAATGATTTGCGTCACAATCTCATCATTCTTCGGGATGTCATCGGGGTCATTGCTGACTTTCACCGGAATATCGCGCGTCTTCGCGTCATTCTTATCCACAATGGTCAGCGTGCGTCCATCGCGGATGGCCGCGTAGCCATTCTGGTTCAGGACGGAATTCAGAAGATCAACGGCTTCGTCCTGCGTCATGGGATGGGAACTGATCACGCTGACATTACCATGAACAGGTGTATCCTCAATGATGATGAAGCCCGCCGCGTCGCTTAAATAGTTCAGGATCATTTCCAACGGCGCGTTGCGGAAGTTCAGGATCAACGCGTTGGCATTAGTGCCCGGTGCCTCGGGTGGAATGAACGCTGAAGGCAACGGCACTTGATTCGCTGTGAAGGGCTTGCTCGGGAGGATCGGAGCGTTGTTGTCGCTTCTGGAATTGCCAATGTTTGCGGGCGCAGCATTGTCGTCCGGAGCAGGTTGATTATTCATGTCCGGGGGCGGCCCGCCGGTGTCTGGCGGTTGGCCGTTGTTGGTGCCATTCATCTCGAGTGGCGTTATCTGCTGGCCGTTGTTTTCGTTCGGCGGCGGATTGTTCCCCGGCTGCGCACTGGCTGTTGTTGTCCATCCCGCGGCGCCAAGCGCGATAATGGTTAAAATCAATTTTTTCATTTGTTCTCCTGTTCCCTTAATTGCATGAGTCGTTTTAAAACTTCGTTGCTGCTGAGAGTGGCCGACGGTGCGGCTGGTTGCGAATCATCAGAGCCTGCCGATGAATTGTTTTCCTGGGACGATGAATTCTCCACCGTCACCGAATCGGCTGCGGCGTCCGCCTGCGCTATCAGTTGCCATCCATTGTTCTCCTGTCGCATCTGATTGCCGATGCGCAGCGTTAAGTCTTTCTTGTCAGGCCCGCGCAGGGTCGCGCCCGTCATGGTAATATCGGTGACCGTATATCCGGCGATGATGCCATTCACCTTCAATACTTTTTGAAGTTCGTCATTATTGCCGTTGAAGAACGCAAAAACGCCTTTCCCATAGGTCATCGTGCCGACCAGCGTGAACGCGGGCGCGAAAGAATGGGTGCGTCTCTGCGGGCGGGCGCTGCGCACTTCGTGCGGATAACGGCCGGGATCAAATATATTTCGTTGCGTGATGAAATGGCTGAACGCGCCATAATCCGTGTCCCCGGGAACATCATTCGACTGCGCCCCGGCAAATATGCCGTCTGCCAGCCCGCTGACCAGCGCGAGTGCCAGAATCTTTTTGGTTCGTGTCAGTTTCATTGTGCGTGTGTCAGTGCCAAGCCATCCATTTCAAGACCCAATGTGAGTTGCTGTCCGGTATTGTCATGCGCGCCGAGTTCAACCGAGTCCACGCGCAACGCTGTCGGGCTGTTTTCCATCGAGTAAATAAATCGGCTCAACATGCCGAGGTCGCCGGTCGCCTCGACGCGGCAATCCAGCGTCATGTAATTCGTCGCGTCACTCTTCCATTGCGGCGTGATGTCTGTGATTTCCGCGCCGCTATCGCGCGCCCAGCCGTCAAATGATCGCAATAACTGCTGTTCCGCCAATGAAAGGTTCGCCGGCAGTGCATTCGTCTGCATATCGTCCCAGAGGCTCCGTACGCTCGGTTCGCGGCGGATCAACATTTTTCCGTCATGAACACGGTCCCGCAAATCCTTGATTTCCGCCGCGCGGGTTGACCACCACCCGGATAGCGGCGCGTAAATAAAGTTCACTCCCACGAACAGCGCCGCCGCCGCGATGGTCAGCACGACCAGGAATTGCTGACGGTTTTTAATTTGCATTGCCACCCCCATATACAAAGTCGATTGAGAATTGCATCGGCGCTTTGCCGCGCGTCTGATCCACGTTCAACTGGCTGATGCCGCCAGCCGAACGCAATCTCGACAACATGGCTAGGAATGACGCGTTGTCGTTGGCCGTGCCCGAACAGTTCACCGTGTTGCCGTCACGGATCTCGATCGTCTTTGCTGTCACCGAGCCATCCTCGGGAAATGCCAGCGTCAATTGCCGCAAAATCGAGAGGCTGCGAAAGCTCCTGTCGTACCACGGACGATACGCGCTGATGTTGTCCTGGATGGATTGCAGTTCGGAAACTTTTGCCGCCATGTGCGACCATTCGGATCGCAAAATCCAAAGTTCGATTTGCTGATATAAAAAGAACAGGACGACGATAGCGGCGATCCCGGACGCAACCGCGCCGGTCGTGCCCAGGCGTCCGGAGGTGTATTTCTGCACGAAAAGTTCAACTACCGAGGGCTTGGGCGGAAGAAATTCAAATTCCGCTTTTTGGCCCGCCAAAAAACCGGCGGCCAGGCTGAACGCGGCGGAAACGAAAGCTTCAACCGGAAGTTGCACGCCGAATTCGTCCGGGGCGTAGGCCGAAACCCATTCGACCTTCAAACCCATGGGCTCAAAGCGAAGTTCCATTTCGTCCACCAGCGGCTGCGCCAGTTCCCGCGGACCGAATATGCGGATGCGCTTGATGCTGGCGCGCAACTCTTCGGGTATTTGGCCGAGCGTGATCCGCGCTTCGCGCGCCACGACGTCCGTAAGCACCGCACGGCGTCCCGTCTCGTTGTCAATCGTTCCTTCGAGGGCGCGCAAGGCGGCAACACCGCCGCCCGCCGTGATTTGCAGGCCGACATTGTTTTCGCCAATGGCCAATGCCAGCACGCCGCCGGCCTTTCCGTCACCGGGCGATTGCAGCGCAGTAACGCCGAGTGCAAAACTGGTTGGCTTCAATCTCGCTGCCGCTAAAACGTTTTCCAGAGCGTTGATCTGTGTGTTCGGGATGCCCGCAAACAATACCAATTTTTTGTCCGCCGCCAGGGTGCAGCGTGAATTCGAGATCTGTAACGTGGTCACGTCGGACGAAAAGCCGCGCTCTGCTTCCATCTGCAACAGGCTCGCGGCATCGGCTTCCGGCAACGGCGGCAATTCCGTATGCGTGGTCAAAATCCATTTCAGCGGAACGCCGACGATGCAATCCCGTTCGCGTACGCCGGCGGCGTCAAGTTGGTTGCGGATTTCGCGTCCAACGAGTTCCGGCGCTGCGGTTAGCGGGTCAAGGGCTAGCGTTACGGAAAAGCTTTGCAGTCGCTGAAGCGAGCCGTTTGTCCGGCGCAAGACAACGCCTTCGATCCTGCCGCCATCAAACGCCAGGCCAAGCAGCGAAGTCGGTTTTTTGCGTTTTGGAAATTTAAATTTGAACTCAGATTTCATGGCGTATTGTTCGCGAGCAAGGTTTGCCGGGTTTTTTCGCCGAGCGCCCAGCCAAGCCGGGTCAGGTCCTGGCGATAGATGACAATCGGTGTGCCATTACTGACATCGAAAACGAATTTTACCCGCCGATAGCCGCGCCCGAATGCGCCAACCGCGGCGATGTCGGCGGTGAACTGGTAGCTCCGGGTGGTGAGGTAATCGCCGCGTTCCAGCGTGGCCAGCGTGGAATTGCCCGTGCCCAGCGCGTCATAGACCCAGGCGAGGGAATTAAGATTGTTCGTGTTCTGTTCCCGGTAGTTGACGAGCGTCTGGGCAGCGGAATCAGCGGTTGCTTCGTCGCCATTGTTCAAGCCCTCAAACAGGGCCGTCAGCACATCCTCGCTCGCGGTGTTCACGTTCACGCGCCCACGAATGTAGGTGGCGTTGGTCGTTGTACAATTCGTGTAAATGTTGGCAAAATCAGAGTCACTCATACCCGCCTGGCGGCAACGGACGGCGAAGGTCAACATGCCGGCATAAGGCCGGCCGTTGGTTATGGACCGCAAGTAGGCGGTGCTAATGTCTGCGTCCGCCAACAACGCGCGCAATTGCGATGCCGGCGCCGTGTTTACGTTCGTCAACGAGATGCCGCCGGCTTGAAAGTTGGGCTCGCGCGAGTAAACTGTGGTGTATTCAAATAGTCCGAGATTGATCTGGCCGGTCGCGGCTTTTTCATTGGCGTCGAGTACACCGTTGCGGTTGAGATCGTCACCAGCGAGCAGGCTCGTGTCCGCTCCATAGACCAACCGGAGTTCGTCCAGAGTCTCAAACGGCGCGTTCTTTGCCGTGTAGCCGGCCGACCCGTAATCGAGTGATCCCGTGCCGTTGGTGCCGCGCCAGTCCATGATCGCTTGCGCAAAATCCATGGTCATATTTGGCAGATACGAAAGCACGTTGGTGTTCGCATAATTCAGGTTCAATTTGGAGCCTTCATCAATTAGGCCGAAGTACGGCTCGGTGGCATTGGCCGTGGTGCTGCTGGCGGATGGATCACGCCCGATGATCCAGAAATGTGAGTCGCCGACTGGCACCTTTTCGCAGGCAAACTGGGTGCTGTCCGGCCTGATGCTCATGCCGTTCGTCGCGTACTGTTGCAATTGACTGGCAACATAGCGCGCCGCGCCCTCGATGGATTGCTCCGCCGTGAGGCCGCTGACTCGGTTGTCTGCCGCCTGTAGTTCATAATTCATCGAGTCGGCAAAATAGAGCGCGATGCTCACCAGCCCGATGCAGATCCACAGGACAATGATAAGCACCGAGCCGCTTTCGTCCCCGACAAAGCCCGGATTTGTTTCGAACAGTTTCATGTCACATTTCCGTTGCGGTCGTGAGCACGATGTTGGTCCTCGAAGTGGCATCAATCGGCACCACAATCTCCACCGGCTGCGCGGCGGCATTGCCGGCTATCTGGATATCCACACGCACCGCCACCGGCAGGTTGGTGTCTGGCGAACTCTGGCTGGTCGTATCCCAGGCCTCCTGCCATTGCGAGCCGTCGTAGCAGCTAAACTTGATGTTCGACACTCCTCTCAGCATCAGTTGATCTTCCACAGTCGGTGTCGAGACTGACAAAAGGTTTCGTACGACACTGCGGTACAAATCCTTGCCCGGCGCGGACAGATTCGCCGGATTTTTCAATTCATAAGTGACGCGTTGAATATCTGCCCACGGTGCGTCGTCGCTCAGAGTACCGGTCGCCGTGTACATTTCAATCGCCACATCGCCGCTGACACCGGCACTTGTAATGCCGTTACCCGCGCGAAAATTACCGGACAAGACCTTGCTCGTGCCGTTTGTCGGCGTGACGCAGCACTCCAAATCGCGTTTCAAAAAGGATACTGCCGAATCCACCGGCGACTCCGCATCCACCATTCCTGCAGCGGCGTCACGCAGGCGCAGGGAAGTCGACAAGGCCGTGCTGACGCAGATCAGCACGATCGCCGCGATGCCGATTGCGAGAATCATCTCGATCAGCGTGAACGCATTATGGTTGTTAGTTCTTACTTTCACTGTTGGGCACCGGCGTTTGCCGTCGGCGCATTGGCCAGCGTGCTGGATTTCACCGAATAGTCTTTTCCCTGCGCTGAATACGTCACTTCCGCCGTCAGCAATTCCATCTGCGACGCCTGCGGCATCGGATTTTGCGACCACGCGCCGCTTGTTAGCGTCCAGCGAAAATCGAGAATGCCTTCCCTGACCGTGCCGCTTTGCATCGCCCCGCTCCAATTCTTCGTCACGACGCTCTCGCTCAAAATCCGGTCCGCCACGCGGGCGGCTTCGCTCTTCCGCGCCGCCACTTCGCCCGCCAGGGTTGCGATCCGCAACACTTCCACCGCCGTCGGAATCACGATGGCCAGAAACAGCAGTGCCGCCATGACCTCCGCCAGCGTAAAACCGGCGCGACGGGCCGCGGGTTTTTTCGTGCCTCGTCTCGATTCAATTGGCTTGATTGCTAATTTCATACCCTGTGCGCGTTGGCAACTCGACCATCCGCCGGCCAAAACCGTCCACATCCCCCAACTGCACGATTTGCGGACTGTTTTCATCAATCGTTCCATCAGGCAAAAACCGGATTGCCGGCAGATTGTTAAAAGCAGTCTGCTTGCCGGCTCCGGTACTGATCACCGCCATTGTCAAAGTGCTGTCCAGAGTCAGATCTTCCGCCTTCGGATCACCATTTTTTCCGGTCGTTTCCGCCGAGATGCCGTATTCACCCTGCGCCGCATTGATCCACAGCATCACCGGCATCCCTTCGGAAACTGCCCGGCTCTGTGCCACATGCGTCAACGCCATCAGCCGCTCCGATTCCGAATCCAGCGCGCGTCCGCGAATAAACCGCGACATGGTCGGCACCGCGATGGACGTGATGATCACCAGCAACGCGAGAACGAGGATTAATTCGATCAACGTGAACGCTCGCTGGCAAAAATCATTTTGACCAATTGCCAATGTCATCTTCGGTTCCTTCCCGGCCATCCGGCCCGACGGAGAGCAGGTCGTAAGAGTTCGGGTTGTGTTTGCCTGGATAATAATAAATGTAAGGGTGCGACCACGGGTCGATCGGCAGGTTGTCGAGATACGGCCCGTGCCAATTATTGGCGTTGCCTGGCCGTACCAGCAAATCTTGCAGGGTGTGAGGATACTGGCCCATGTCCACTTCATAATTGCCGATGGCGGTCTTGATGCCGCCATTGATATCCGCCTGTGCCGCAACGAGACGCGCGCGCTCGGAATTACCTGCGATCTTCGGGATTACCAGCGCCGCGAGAATGCCGATGATGACCACCACCAGCATCAATTCCGTAAGCGTGAAGCCGCGCTGAGATTGTTTTTTGTGAATAACGATTTTTGCGATCTCGATTTTCATAAATGCATTTTTATTTGATGTTTGAACTCATGGAAAGTACCGGCAGCAACATGCCGATGAAAATGGTGCCAATGAAGCTGGCAATGAGAAACAGCAACAAAGGTTCAGCGAACGCCACCGCCGTTTTCAGATTGCGATCCAGGTCGTTTTCCGTGCTGACGGCGATCCTGACCAGTTCGCTGTCCAGCTTGCCGCTCTCTTCCGCCACGGAAATCATTTCCAGAACCGAACCCGGGAAAAGGCTTCTGCATTCGGCGAGGCTCTGGCCGAGCCGTCCGCCTTGCTGCACGCGTTCGATGGATTGCGAGACGGCATCCACCAGGATTTGATTGCCAATGGAACGCCGGGAGACGTTGAGGCTCTGCACCAGCGCCACGCCCGCGCCGATAAGCGTGCCAAGCATCCGGCAAAAGCGAGCCATCGCGAATTGTGCGATCAGTGGCCCGACGAGCGGTGTTTTTAGAATCAACCCTTCCCAGCTGCGCCGGCCTTTTTCTGACACAAACCAGGTGCGCAGCAGGAACCCGATGCCGACCAGCGCCAGAGCAACCAGCAGCCCATAGGAACGCACAATATGACTCGCGCCAATGATGATCTGAGTGATTAATGGCAGGGAGCTGTGCATGTTGTCGAAAATGGTCTGGAATTTCGGGATGAAAAAGGTGAGCAACACGATCAGCACCCCGATGGCGAGCACCAGCAGGATGCAGGGATACAACATGGCCGTGAGCACCTTGGCTTTCAGCTCCTTCTCTCGCGATTGAAATTCCGCAATTTGCGCCAGCACCACGTCCAGAAATCCGCCGGCTTCACCGGCCTCGACCATCGCGACATACACACGCGGAAATGTTTCCGGGGATCGCGACATCGCGTCCGCCAATGACAAACCATCCACGACCGAATCGTGCACTTCTTTCCATTTTGTTTTCGAGGCCGCACTCGACGCTTCCTTCTGCAAAATCACCAGTGCGCGGCTCAACGGGACGCCTGCCGCCAGCAAACTGGACAGCAAACGCGTGAAATTCTCCAGTTCCTTTCCCGACACTTTTTTGGACTCAAACTTGAACGAAATCTTTCCTGCGCCGTCCGCATTGCCAGAGCCGGCCGCGCCGTTCTTCTTCTTGGCCGGACTTCTTTCCGCCACATTTACGGGGCGCAGACCGAGCATTTCGATTTGGCGCAAGGCATCCGGCCGGCCGGGGGCATCAAGTACCCCCTCGGCCACCTTGCCGTCGGCACGCAACGCTCTGTACGAGAAAGTGGGCATGGTTCTCTAAAATTTTATCTTGCCACGGCAATGCTTGCCGCGGACTCGCCTTCAGCTTTTTGTGAGCGCTCGACCTCTTTCGCCGTCGTCACGCTCAGCACTTCCTCAACTGTCGTGACACCCAGGGCCACCAGCCGCCAGCCGTCCTCGGCAAGAGTTTTCATGCCAGCCCGGCGCGCAGCGTCGCGGATCTGGTCTGTGGAAGTTGATTTCAAAATCAACTGGCGGATTTCCTCATCCGTGTCCATCCACTCAAAGATGGCGTGACGGCCAAAAAATCCCGTATTACGGCATTCACGGCAGCCGACAGACTTGAATAGTATTTTGTCGTCCATAATGCCGAGCTTGGACTTGAACTGCTCTGCCTTCGGCGAACGATCAGGCTGTTTGCAATGCGGGCACAAAACGCGCACGAGGCGTTGCGCGAGCACCGCTTCGAGTGACGAGGCGACGAGATACGGTTCGACCCCCATGTCCACGAGGCGCGTGAGTGCCCCAGGGGCATCGTTTGTGTGCAGAGTGGAAAAGACCAGGTGGCCTGTAAGCGACGCCTGCACGGCGATTTGCGCAGTTTCCTGGTCGCGAATTTCACCGATGAGAATCACGTCCGGGTCGTGGCGCAGAATCGAGCGCAACCCGCGCGCAAACGTGAGGCCGGACTTTTCATTGACCTGGATTTGGTTCACGCCCTTGAGCTGATACTCGACCGGATCTTCCACGGTGATGATTTTGCGGACGGAATCATTGATCTCATTCAACGCCGTGTACAGCGTCGAGGTTTTGCCAGAACCCGTCGGGCCGGTGACCAGAATGATGCCGTGCGGCAAACCGAGGACATTTTTGAAATGCTCATACTCGCGCTGTGCCATGCCGATCTGACCCAGACCGCGCAACGAGGAGTTTTGTCGGAGCAAACGCATCACCACCGCCTCGCCGTGGAGCATCGGAATGATGGACACACGGATATCCACTTCCGCGTCGTCAATGCGCACTTTGATCCGTCCATCCTGTGGCAGCCGCTTCTCCGCGATGTTCAAATGGCTCAATATCTTGATGCGCGAAACAATGGCCGGTTGGAATTGCTTCAGCTGCGCGGGTACTGGAACTTCCTGCAATTCACCGTCGATGCGGTACCGGATGCGGAATTCGTCCTCGAAGGGTTCCAGGTGAATATCAGAAGCGCGGAGTTCAATGGCATCCTTCAAAACCTGATTGACGAAACGGATGATGGAGGCTTCATCCCCGGCCGAGGCGTCGAGGTTGTTGTCCTCGGCATTTTCGTCAACAACCTGGATGCCCTTTTCTTCTTCCAGCGTCCCGATGGTGTCCGCTCCGACGCCGAGACGTTTCTTGATTTCGCGCTGGATCGCCTCGGTCGAAGCCAGTACCGGTTTCAAGTTCAATCCGGTCAAGGTTTTTAGCGCGTCAAGGCCTTGCGTGGCAAAAAGACGGCTCGTGGCCACTTCGACGTGACCGTTCACGCGCTGGAGCGGCAACAACTCCTCTTTCAATAAAATGCGTGCCGGGAATAGCGACAGCAACTGGCGATCAGGGTTGACGTCGTCCAGGGTCGTGTAAGTCAAACCATATTCGGCTGCCAGCCAGCGAAGCACTTCATCTTCGCTCTGCGCCGGCACTTTTTCGCGTGCGAGCGTATCGGCGTCTTGCGAAGATAGTTGCCGGGACGCAACCATGCGCCCCAGCAACTCTTTCGGTTCTTGAACTGGTTTGGCAGCCATGTGGGTCTTCAGTTCAACTAAGCTTTAGTTCAGCAACCCAAGCAGGGTTGCTTGAGCTTCCTGTTTCGAGGTCAAAACGGCCCTAAGATCGGCTTGCGCCTGTTCCAATTTGGCCTGCTTGGCCTTTTGCGCGGACTCGTATTTGGATAGCAAATCCTTGATCTGCGCCGCCGGTGCGTCTTCATCCAGCGCTTTCTGAAGCGCATCTTGTTCCGGGCTGGGTTGGCCGCCAAACGGGCCTCCGCCTCGACGATTTCCACCTCCAGCACCACCGCGGTTGCGTCCGCCGAATAAGCGGCCCATGTTACCAAAGCCGACGTCTCGACGTGCGTCCAGGACTTTCTGCACCAGCGGTTGAACGGCGCTCCAGTCGGTGTCGTTGGTGAAATTCAATTCATCGCGAACGTTGTCCATAATGCGTTGCTGCATTTCTGCCGGGTCAAAACGTCGGAATCCGCCACCGCCACCGCCGCCACCACCACCACCCTGTCCGCCTCCATTGCCATTATCTTGCGCCAGAAGGCCGCCGGTGCTCAAAGCGAGCGTCGACGCCATCGCGCATAGCGTGATCATTCGATTCAATTTCATAGAACTTTCCTGTTGTTTATTTTTGTTTGCCGGGCTGCACTCGAGTGCTGCCGCTTATATGGTTCAACTTCCCCTCGCAAGGAGTGTGCCAG
>JBEKMT010000167.1:0-12226 GCA_050008355.1 Verrucomicrobiota bacterium | reverse complement strand
ACTCCACCCATGCGCATGTGCTGAAAAGCTTTTTCGAGTCTCTGACCACCCTCCCCGCCGGCCTTTTTGGCGAAGTCCGAGGCATTTAACGCCGGCAAAGTGCCCTGCACCAGGGACTGCGCATCGTTGTAACGCGTCAACAGGGTATTGGTCGTGATCCACGTGATTCCACCATCCCAGCCCTTGACGTTCGGCGGCGCAAAAATGTCCTGTCCCAGCTGCCGTAACATTCCCCAACTGACAAGAGTTGGCGGCAGATCGCATTCCAACATCCGCACGCTGCCAATGAGCCATTGCACCGGACTTTTGACCTGGTTGCGGACAATGTCATCGCTATAAAATTCCTCGCTGCGAAACATCACGCGCAGAAACGGCCTGAAATTATTTCCGTTCGCGCGGAAAACATTCGCGAGCGCTTCGTTCAGGGCATCATCCGGCACCTGGCCGGCAAAATAATTCCAGAGTTTTGCCGTGATGAACTTTGCCGCCTGCGGCTGCTCGACAATCGTCGCGATCACATCATCGCCATCCAGGTCGCCCGTGCGACCCAGGAAAGTTTTTTCACCGTCATCATGAATGCGTGGACGGTAAATGAACATTTGAGTTTCTTGATCCAGTGACCAGCCAGTCAACGCGCGTGCCCCTTCCGTGATATCGTGTTCGGTGTAATGGCCCTCGCCGAGAGCAAACAGCTCCATGACCTCGCGAGCAAAATTCTCGTTCGGATGCTCCTTGCGGCTCTGCGCCTGGTCCAACCAGACCAACATCGCCGGGTCCTTGCCCGCTTCGTTGAGTAGTAATTCCCAGTTACCCGTGGCGAGCCGGCGGAACAATTCATTTTGCCGCCACATATAATAAGGGTTCTGCACCTTCTCCGAGCTGGTGGCAAAATGTCCATGCCAGAACAAAACCATTTTTTCCTGAAACGGCCGCGGCCCGCGCGCCATGCGCTGCAACCACCAACCGCGCAATTCCAAAAATCGGGTCTGTCGCACCTTGTTGGCCTGCTGCTGGATTTGCCGCTTCTCCTCGGGAGTCGCCGCCGCCTTCAGCGCATCGCGCAGTTGCTTTACCTCTTCGGGATTGGGATGTGCCCAGTCGGGGTTGATGGTGTTGTCGTAAATATTATCGTAATCAACCAACGATGAAATGGCTCCCTCATGAGGGAGATCGGCGAGCTTCTGGATTTGGGAAGGCGGTCCGCCGAAACCGGCGCGGTTCAATAAATGCGCCGCCATCTCATAGTTCCACTTTTCTTTATCCAACGGCCTCAGCATATAGAGCATAAGACGCGCCCGGTCAGACATAGGTTTCAACCACCTATTCCAGCTTTCGATTCTACTTTTCCAGCCAGTCCGAGGTGATAACAGGTGTTTGCCTGTCCTTCCAAGGTCTTCGTCGAGCTATTTCCAATAGCACCTTTCGTACCGGCCAGGAGCTTATCCCAGCGATCTTGTTCGCTCCCCGGCGTAAAGTTTAATACATTCGCTGCCAGCACTTTATTGCAAGCTGACAGCTGTTTATACCGGACGTTTAAAGCAATCATAGCCAGGTGGCGCTGGCCAACGATCTCTACCAACCTGAAGTTCGGCAAGGGGCCGCAACGACTCCAACGAAGTTCCTTGGTAAGAGCGAGCTCAAGGGCACGCCGAAATCCGTTGGATTGGTTAGAATCCATTAACCGATCTCAAGACTGTCTGAATCGCGCATCAATTCAAATCATACGGCCGGCTGCCAATCCAGAAGCTTCAGTTGCACGGTGCGCTTGCCGTTGAACTCGTTCACACTGGGAGCAAAGGCCAGGTCAAATTTTCCCACGGGAACCGAATTGTTGCCACCGTTCCACCAGATGGCTTCATGCGTGGTGGTTCCATCCGTCACCCAGAGTTTGATGTGCTGCTTTTCTTTGCCTATACGGAGGAGCGGACGCGCATTCACGAGACCGCGCGCACAAAGCTGGAGGACGGGATTGCCCTGCCCGGTGGGCTTCAGCTTTTCAAGTTCGGCGAGCGAGTCGAGGCTGATATCAGGCAGGGCCACCTCAGCATCCAGGCGCAGCGAAGGCAGCAGATCATCCGACTTCAAACAGCGGCGGGCAATGTCGTTCAGCCGTTCGCGAAACGAATCAATTTTGTCAGGCAAAATGCTGAGGCCGGCGGCCATTGCGTGGCCGCCATGACGCACCAACATTCCGGTGCACTCAGACAAAGCCTGAGCCAGGTCGAAGCCGGCAATGCTCCGGCCCGAACCCCGCATTTCGCCGTTCTCACCGCCGATAATGATAGTAGGCCGGTAGAATTCCTGGAGCACTCGCGACGCGACGATGCCGACAACACCGATGTGCCAGAGCAATTGACCTTCGACGATGACGAAATCCTTTTGCGCGTCAAATTTTGAGCGCACAACCCCCAAAACTTCCTCGACAATGGCTTTCTCAATTTTTTGCCGCTCACGGTTTTGCAAATCCAAGTTCTGCGCCAACGGCAGTGCGTCCGAGATATTTTCCGCCAGCAGCAGTTGCAACGATTGTTCCGCCGACTCGAGACGCCCGGCGGCATTCAGCCGCGGTGCCAGTTGAAAGCCCACATCGAAAGTGCCAAGTCGTTCCGGTGACTGCGCAACCTGTTTCAGCGCCACCAAGCCGGCTCTCTTTGTCGTATTCAATCTTTCCAAGCCGGTGGAAACGAAAATGCGGTTCTCACCAATGAGTGGAACCAGGTCCGCAATCGTGCCCAGGGCCACCAGATCAAGCAATGGACGCAAATCAAAGTCGACCGCACCAGAGAGGCCGTGATTGCGTCCGTGTTTCACCAGCGCATGTGCCAGCTTGAAGGCAAGTCCCGCAGAACACAGTTCCGTGGCAGCGCCGCCCGCAACCGGCGGGCTGCTGGCTTCAGTTGGTCCCAGAGGCGAGACTCCGCTGTTACGACCGGCGTCGATTTTTAGTTGCGGATTGACCAGCGCGATGGCGTCGGGCGCGGGGTCGGAGACCTGATGGTGGTCCAACACAATGACATCGACGCCACGATCCTTCAGCCGGGCCACCGTTTCGACGGAGGTGGATCCGCAATCCACGGCCAGCAACAGCTTGATGGGATTCTTAGCTCCGGAGTTTTCGTCGCCGACCGAAAACCTTTTAAGGCAGTTCTCAACGCCGTCGCGGCTCAGACCGTAGCCTTCATCCATCCGATTCGGCAGATAGGCTTCAACCCGCCAGCCAAGCTGCCTCATTACTTGCAGCAAAATCGTGGTGGAAGTAACGCCGTCCACATCATAGTCGCCAAAAATGATGGTTAACTCATTGTGTTCCCGGGCACGGAACAGGCGTGCGACGGCGGCGGCCATGTTCGGCAGGCTAAACGGATCGGAAAGATTTTTGAGGCGCGGCGAGAGAAAGTCTTCGATCGTGTCCGGCTCGCTAAATCCGCGGTTGAGCAGGCATTGCGTCAGCAGCGGGGAAATTTTCAAGCGTGCGGCGAGCCGCTGGACGAGCAGCGGTTGCGGTGTGGCAAGCGACCAGCGATATTTCATTTCGATTCAGTTACAGGTGAGCACAGATGGGCCTCGATGAAAATGATTTATCCGCATGAACCGGCAAAGTGTTACACAGGATTTTGTTTGGTTCGTGTCAGAAGAGACCAGGTAATGGACAGGGACAGCACCAGGAGGATGACCAAGAGCGAAACTGCGGTGGAGATTTCACACTGATACCATCTGGGCTCGTGGTCGTGCGGATCGACGAGCATTTTGGCCCCGATAAACACAAGAACCACTGACAAGCCGGCCTTTAAGTAACGGAACCGGCCGATCGCACCGGCGAGCAGAAAGTAGAGCGAACGCAGGCCGAGGATGGCGAAAACATTCGAGGTGAAAACGATGAACGCATTACGCGTCACGGAAAAAACCGCCGGCACGGAATCCACCGCAAATAACAAATCGCTGGTTTCAACCAACAGGAGTACCAGCGCCAGCGGGGTCAGGGCAAATTTTCCGTTGAGCCGGCTGAAAAACTTCTGCCCATCAAAGCCGGGTGTGACCGGGAAAAGTTTTCGGGCGAGAGACAGCACGCCATTTTTGTCCCGGTTGAACTCGCCTTTCTTTTGGAACAGAATTTTCACTCCCGTGAAAACCAGGAATGCACCAAAAAGGTAAAGGATCCAGTCGAAGTTTCTGACCAGTTCCGCCCCGACAGCAATCATGGCTCCGCGCATGGCAATTGCGCCGATGATTCCCCAAAAAAGGACGCGATGCTGCCATTCCGCCGGCACACGAAATGCCCCGAAGATGAGGGCGATGACCAGGATATTGTCGAGCGAGAGGGAAAGCTCGATGAGGTAACCGGTGGCAAATTCCGCGGCTTCTTCGCGGCCGCGCCAATACACCATCATACCCGCAAACAACATCGCAAGCGAAAGCCATAAAAGGCTGTACGCCAAGGCATCACGAAAGGCCACCACCCGCGACCGTCGATGGAAGATTCCGAGGTCTAGCGCTATAAAAATGAAAACGCAGACAATGAAAACCATCCAACACCAGGGTGTGATTTCGATGTGAGCAATCATCACACCCCAAGTTAAGTATCGAATGTTGAAAAGTCACGCCCGGCGGTCTTTGGCCGCCGGAAATGGACTTCAGACCTTTGCGGAGGTGGAATTTTGCATTGTGACCTGCGACGCTCCGATGTTCGGCCGTTCGCCTTTGTGCCACCACAGAACCAGTACGCTGGCGATGTAGATCGAGGAATAGGTGCCGGTGATGATGCCCACGAGGAAAGTGAACGCAAAGTCATTGATGACGCCACCGCCGAAAATGAAGAGCGAGAGCGTCGCCAGGAACACCGTGCCACTAGTAATGATGGTACGGCTCAGGGTTTGGTTCAAGGCCTGGTTAATAATGTCCTTGAAGGAACCGCGCACACCCAGCTTCAAATCTTCACGGATACGGTCGAAGATGACGATCTTGTCGT
This sequence comes from Verrucomicrobiota bacterium, assembly GCA_050008355.1. GTDB lineage: Bacteria > Verrucomicrobiota > Verrucomicrobiia > Limisphaerales > UBA11358 > UBA11358. Next base: position 7,260 of record JBEKMT010000167.1, on the reverse strand, counting down.
TGATGGAAAAACCGATGATGGTCAGGACCGCCGCCACCACAGTGGCGTTGAATTCGCGGCCGGAAACGTAATTGGCTATGCAATAGGCGCCAATGGTCAGCAGCACGTCGTGCAGCACGGCAATGACAGCCGCGACGGCGAAGGAGAATTCGTAACGGAAGGCAACGTAAAACAAAATGCCGAGCATGGCACACAATGAGGCGACCACGGCCGAGCGTTGAATTTCCTCACCGACCACGCCACCGACCTGTTGTTTGCCAATGGCTTTGAACTCCGCCTGCGGAAATGCTTGTTCGAGGGCGGATTCCACCCGGTCGGACGAACCCGCGGAAGTGGTCACGCGCAAGGTCTGGGCACCGCTGCCGCCGGCATCCTTTTGATATTGGATTTGCGCATCCTTCTCGCCAGCGGCCGTCACGGTTGACCGGATATTCTCCACGTCGATTCTCTGCGCAAAACTATAGACGGTGCTGTCGCCGCCCCGGAAATCCACACCGAATAATTTGGAGCCGCGCATGAGGCCGAAGCCAAGCGATACCACCACAAACAGCCAGGTGATGATGAACAGCGGCTTCGCGATTGCCATGAAGTTGACCTTGGAACTCTTGATGATGTGCAGCATATGCAGCGACTTCAAAATGTTCCGGTCAACGAGGAAGTTGAAGATCAAACGCGTTACGATCAGGGCGGTGAACAAGCTGGCCGCCACACCAATGGTGAGCGTGACGCCGAAGCCCTTGATCTCCCCTGTACCCTGCCAGATCAAAATGATGGACGAAATGAGCGTCGTGACGTGGGAGTCAAAAATTGTGCCGAAGGCGCGGGCGTAACCTGCTTCAATGGCCCCGCGCAAAGATTTCCCTTTGGCGAGTTCTTCCCGAATGCGCTCATAGATCAGCACGTTGGCGTCCACCGCCATACCGACCGTCAGCACTGCGCCGGCGATGCCCGGCAGCGTGAAGGTAGCCCCCGCTGCGCACATGACCCCGACAACGATAATAATGTTCGTCAACAACGCGATATTGGCGGCGATACCTGCTATCCAATAATAAGCCAGCATGAACACGGAAACAAAGATGACACCGTAAACGGAAGCCCGGATACCGCTCTGGATCGAATCTTTTCCGAGGGTAGGGTCAACGTCGAATGAGTACAAAACTTTCAAGGGCGCGCGCAGCGGATTTTGCATCGCATTCGCGACGGCCCTGGCTTCCTCCATGGTATAACTGCCGGTGATCTGGCCGTTGCCGGTTTCAATGGCGCTGTTGATCTGAGGTGCGGTTACGAGTTCACCATCCAACACTATCGCCATGAAATGTCCGATATTGTCACGAGTTACGTCTCCGAATTTGATTCCCGCGTCGGACGTTAACTCAAAATCAATTTCCGGCTGGCCAAGGCTGTCATAGCTGACGCGGGCGTTTTTGATGATATCACCAACGAGTCCATCCACCGGTTTTTTATTGACCACCTCCGCCTGGATCTGCGTCTTGCCGTTCGGCATTTGCTCGACTTTTTTTAACACCTCAAAACCCGGCGGAATGGGCGCAAGAATCTGGCCGGTGTTGGGATCAACCATTTGCGAACTATTATCGGCCACCATCCGGAACTCAAGGTAGGCTTTTTTCGTGATCTGTTCCCGCGCACTATCCTTGTCCGCCTGCGACAAACCCGGGAGTTCAACCAGGATCTCATTGCCGCCCGCAGATTGGATGACCGGTTCGGCCACGCCAAACTGGTCGATGCGTTTGCGCAAGACGTCAATGGCCTGCTGCAGGGCCGCGCTGGTCACGTTGGCCTGCGGCTGCTGCATCGCATTGGTGTCATCCTTGTTGAACAAAACGCTGGTATCCATGGCGACGAGGAACGACGTGCCGCCCTGCAGATCAAGGCCCAGCTTGATCCGGCCCGATGCATCCCGTTGCAACTTATTCAATATGTAAAGATTGGGCCTGACCGCATTCGCCGCGCCGGTAATGAACGGGAAGTATCTTTGCAAATCGTTCGTACCGGCGGCCGTTTCCAGGGCGGAGAATTCACTGGCGTTCGTCCCGGATGCTTGCGAGGCCGCGACCTCGGAAAGAATGTTGGTGTAAGTCGCGTCACGGTTCACCGCCCGGCGGGAAAATTCCCGCACGAGATCGCGCGAAGTCGGCGGATAAATTTCATATAACGCCCAGAGAATGACGCAAATGACAAAGATGAACCAACCAAGATTATTTTGCTTCATGGTCGTTTAAGATGCTGTCGGGGTGGAATTGGCGGATTCGATAATTTGCGTGATGGATTCTTTGGTGACTTCCATTTTAGCGTCGGCTGAGCGCAGCGAAACCGTCGTGTCTTTCACTGTGATGACGACGCCGACGATTCCTGCCACCGTTGACACTTTGTCGCCGGACTTGAGGGTTTCGAGCATCTTCTTCTGCTGCTTGGCCCTTTGACTTTGCGGCCGGATCATCATGAAATACATGACGACGCAAATCAGGACCATCGGCACCACCAGGCCGAACGGAGAACTCTGCGCCTGTCCACCCTGGGCGCCGGCCGGCGGCGCCGACAATGCCAAAAACCCACTAAAATAATACATGTGCATAAGTTGAAAAACGGTCGGATAGTTTAGGTTGCCAACCGCCAAAGGCAAGATTTATTAACCAGACTAATCGCCACCCCAGTCACGGTTCCGGTCCGGAGGACCTGCTTACGCGTGTACGACCATTTTTTCTTCCGGCTCGACCCATTTGTTGTGCTCTTTGATGAGATCAACAAGACGTTCCACCGCTTCAGCTTCGGGAATATTGAATTTGATCGGGGTCTTACCGACGTAAAGATTGATCTTGTTCGGTGCGCCGCCGACATAGCCGAAATCCGCATCCGCCATTTCGCCGGGACCGTTCACGATGCAGCCCATGATGGCAATCTTCACGCCTTTGAGATGTTCCGTCCGCGCCTTGATCCGCGCGGTGACGGTCTGCAAATTGAACAATGTGCGGCCACAGCTGGGACATGCGACGTAGTCCGTCTTGAAGCTCCGGCAACCGGCGGCCTGTAGAATATTGTAGGCCAGGCGCAATGATTGTCCGCCGCCGGATTCGCCGCGGACCAGAATTGCGTCGCCAATCCCATCCGCCAGCAGCGTGCCAATAACCACAGACGCCCGCAGTAAGGCAATTTTTGGTTCCAATGGCACCGGTTCAAAGTTGATGCAATCTTTAAGCAGAATCGGATTGTGGCGCCCAAGCCGGTTCAACTTGCCGGCCAGCAAACGAAAAGCGGTGATGGCCGGAAGCTTCACCCCGTCCTTCACGGTCACCAATTGCGTATCACAATTGATCTCAAAATCACGGGTCGGATCGATCTCCGCGACATTCAAGTCCTCGTAAACGGCTTCCGGCTTCACGTCGTCTTTCGGGCGAATCTTGGGCGCAACCTTGTCAAAAGTCGCACGCGTTACCACGACACGAATCAGCTGTTCACCGCCGCACTTGGTGTTTTCATTCAGCTCAATCTCCGGGGTTTCACGTTTCTCAAAATGGAATGGGTCGAATGGGAATTCTTTCGGAAGTGAAGCACCATTTTGGGCCAATACCGACGAGGTCTGCGTTGAAGTGAGCCTGGGGATCTGGGCGAGCAGATCCGTGCAGACTTCAATTTCGCGAGGAGAATCTTCCGTGAGCGATACGCGGATCGTGTCGCCCAGGCCGTCGCACAGCAGCGAGCCGATGCCAATGGCGGATTTAATGCGCCCGTCCTCGCCTTCACCGGCCTCGGTAACGCCGAGGTGGACCGGATAATTCCAGTCTGCGCCCTCCTGCTCCAGGCGCGCGACGAGCAGGCGATAGCACTCGATCATCACCTTGGGATTGCTGGACTTCATGGAAAATTTGAAATTATGGAAGTCGTGTTTGCGGCAAATCCGCGCAAATTCCAAGGCACTCTCCACCATGCCGAGCGGAGTGTCGCCGTAACGGTTCATGATCCGATCGCTCAGCGAACCATGATTGGTACCGATGCGCAGGCAGCGTTTCAACCGTATCGCTTCCTGCACCAGCGGCGTGAATTTCTCCTCAATCCGTTTTAATTCGGCGGCGTATTGCTCGTCGGTATATTCTTTGGTGGCAAATTTCTTTGAGTCGGCGTAATTGCCGGGGTTGACCCGCACGACTTCCACCCATTTCACCGCTTCCATCGCGGCGTCCGGTTTGAAATGGATATCCGCCACAATCGGCACCTTGCAGCCGAGCTGGCGCAGTTCCCTGACGATATTTTCCAGATTCGCCGCATCCTTTACCGTCGGCGCGGTGATACGCACCAGTTGGCAGCCGACCGCAACGAGCTCCAGCGTCTGTTTCACCGACAAAGCGGTATCCATCGTGTCACAAGTCAGCATGGACTGCTTCACGACGGGATGATCGCCGCCGACGATCACACCGCCGTTGGCCGGGTCGCCAATGACGATTTCGCGGGTCTTGCGACGGAGGTAGGTAAATGGGGATTCGCAGTAGCGCATGGCGAAGATCATTTCGAGGGCGACAGGACCGGTTGCGCCTGATCAACACTGGCACTCGCCGGCAAAAATATCACGGGCTGGTCGCGATCGGCCCGGGCGCTGCGCAACCAGTCGCCGGTGTCAAAGAACGCAATGTAGACCATGAAACCGATGATCAACACGGCGAAACCACTCTGGATGGTGTTCAACAGTCTGGCGCTGACCGGGCGGCGGCGGATGACCTCAATCAGCGAAAGCGTGATATGCCCGCCATCGAGTACCGGCAACGGAAGCAGATTGAGCAAGGCGAGATTCACATTCAGAATGACGCTGAACCACAAAACCCGCCTCCAACCGTCTTCGTCTTCAAAAAGGTTGCTATAAACGCGGATAATCATCACCGCGCCGCCGAGCTGCTGCACGCTGATCTGGCCTTTCGGCTCAAATAACGCCCCAATCGTGCTGAAAATCTGGGTGGCGCTCGCGCTGACCTGTTCCCACGGTTTGGGATGTACCAACATGAAGTTGGTGTCCCCCTTCCAGGAAAGGATCCCGAGCATCGGCGGGACATTCGTGGGCTGCAGCGGTTTCACGGCCAGCAACGTGCGGTCAAACTTTTCATCGCCCCGGCGGATGGTCAAGGTCAGCGGCTTGACAATGCCGTTGCTCATTTGCATCTGTGCGGCATCAATGCTATCCGGGCTGTAAATGGGATCGCCATTCATGGCGATCACTTCGTCGTCGGATTTCAAACCGGCAAGGGCGGCGGGACTGTTGCTGGCAATCTCGAGAATCGTCGCCTTGCCGGCGGCATCCACGAAGATCTGCCGGAGCGATTTTCGTTCATACCACTTCGTCGGCACATTGGTCGGCACGGGATAAGCCATCGCTTCCTTCCCGTCCCGGACGTATTTGATCGCGACCGTTGGCCCGGTGCTCGTGATAATGCGCCATTTGACGCTATCGGACAGAGAACCGGTCGGCAGGAAATTCTTCACCGGGTGACCATCCACCTCAAGGATCGTATCCCCGGGTCGCAAGCCAGCCTGCCAGGCCGGGCCATGAGGATCCACCCAACCAATCATCGTGGAATTGTCCCCCTCGTTGCTCGGCTTGCCGACGCCCCAAACAATAAATGCGAATACAAATGCCAGCGCAAAACTGAACAGCGGCCCGGCGAATGCGACAATAATTTTGTCGAGCGGCGAGACATTCGGCAATTGTTCAACCGCCGAATCGCTTTTGCCTTCGATGGCTTCCATCGTGGCCATTTGCGGCAGGGCCACATATCCGCCGGCAGGGATCCAGCCGAGGGCGTATTCCACCCCGTCCACCTTCTTCTTCCAGATTGGTTTGCCGAACCAGATGGCGAACCGTTCGATTTTTAAACCGCGCCATTTGGCAGCCAGAAAATGCCCCAGTTCGTGTGCCCCGATAATCAAGTTGAATATCAGCAGGACCTCGAACGCGATGATGATGTAATGTACGATTGTCATTTCGAAACAGGAAATACTATACCAGTCCTAAAAATTACCGCAATCTTTGCAGGAATCAAATTGCCGCCGCCGACCGGCGCGCCCACGCATCTGCCTCCAGGATCTGCTCCAGCGTCGGGTGCGGAACTGTTTGATGGGCGTCCATGGTGCGGCGCACGGTTTCGGTGATCTGGGGGAAATTAATTTTACGGTTCACAAACCCTTCGACCGCAACCTCGTTCGCCGCGTTCAACACAGCGGGCAGAGTTCCGCCGACAGTTCCAGCCCGGCGCGCCAGTTCAATGGCCGGAAATCGCTCGACATCGGGCTCTTCGAATGTGAGCGTGCCAATTTTAGGGAAATTGGTTTGAACCCGGTCGCTGGCTGAGCGTTCCGGATATGTGAGCGCATACTGAATCGGCAGGCACATGTCCGGCGTGGACAATTGCGCCAACAGCGAACCGTCCACAAATTCAACCATGGAATGGACGATGCTTTGGGGATGGACCACCACTCCCACACGCGTCATCTCAATATCAAACAGCCAACGCGCTTCAATCATCTCCAAGCCTTTGTTGAACAAGGTGGCGGAATCAATCGTGATCTTCCGCCCCATGACCCAGGACGGATGCTTTAACGCGCATTCCAAGGTGATGCCGGGAAATTTATCTTTGGGCCATAGCGACTTGTCACGAAATGGGCCACCGCTGGCGGTAAGCAACAACTGGCGAACCGAGCTGGCTGGCTTGCCATCGAGGCATTGAAAAATCGCGGAGTGCTCACTGTCGACCGCAAGCACGCGCACGCCATGCTTGCGGGCTTCACTCATCACGATTTCGCCGGCCATCACCAGAATCTCTTTGGATGCAATCGCGATATCCTTGCCCGCGCGAATGGCAGCCAGCGCCGGTTGCAGCCCGGCCGTTCCCACAATGGCGATCAATACAATGTCTGCCTCCGGCAAAGTTGCCAATTTGAGCAAACCTTCATTGCCGGAATAAACTTCAGTCGTAATCCCGAGCGCATCACGAAGCTTCACCGCCTTCTCGCCACATGAAATCGAGATGGCCGACGGTTTGTGGTGGCGCGTTTGTTCGAGCAGCAATTCTGAATTACCTCCGGCCGCCAGGCCAATCAATCGGATCTGGTCCGGCAAATCTTCCGCCACCTTAACCGTGCTGGTGCCAATCGATCCGGTGCTGCCGAGCAAAACAACTTTTTTCATGAAGGTAAATTTACCGATATGTCTACCAGGGATGAGTCAGAATATGGCGCAAATAAAGATACATGATCGGCGCA
>JBEKMT010000166.1:0-12230 GCA_050008355.1 Verrucomicrobiota bacterium | reverse complement strand
TTGAATTCACCCTCCTTCGCCGCAAGCTCGCCTTCGCATGGGGAGCAATTGTTGGAATCATTGGTGCCGACCAGTTCAACACCAGCTCGTGCGTTGGCTTTAGTTGTGGAACTATCGGCGGCACTTAAACCACAATTGCTGGCGGCACGTCACCGATTGAAGGCGGGTATCACTTCATCGTCGGCGTCCGCAGCATCAGTGACATCCTGAGCTGGCGGACACCGTGATCCATTCGTCCCATTCGTCTCATTTGCCCTAGCTGTCCCGACTATAAAAGCGGTTCATGCCTAAATTTCTATTGGCGTTGCCGCGCGAAGAGTTATGTGCGACGCTCTTAAGGACAATACACAACTCTCAACAAAAAGGAACATCGTGAATAAATTAGCACACACACTGGTTCTAGCGGTCTTCGGGATCGCCTGCTGGTTCGACTGTGGCATTCTCAAGCTGGCATCGCATTCCGGGCACACTGGACAATTACCGATGTTCACCTTGCTCTGCGTCAATCTTCGGCCTGTGGTGAGTGTCTTGCCAATCATGGCAGCGGCTTATTGTCTCCTGAATTTGTTCCGCAAGGCGGAGCGCTTGCCATCCTGGATTAGCTTCTTTGCCGCGACGATTAGTGTGTTAGTTTTGGTGACGTTGCCGACTTTGATAGCAGCCTATTTGCCGATGCTTAACACAATCAATAAATTGGCGAGTCGGTAAGATATAACTGACCTGCAGGTCAGGTACCACAGGACATTCCCGATGAAACTCGCGGTTTTTGACTTGGAACCAACATTTTATTTTTCCGCCCTATTTCAGTCCTGAAACCGCCTCCATCCTTTTCATTCTGACAAAACGTTCGGATGGTTCGTCGAATCGTGGTCCCAGAAGTACTGTGGGGACAAAGCTATAATGGGCCTGCGCCAGTGGCTCGACGATTTTCGAAAAGCGCCGGAAATCTGATACCGGGCAACCGAGGCTATTTTTCCGCCGGGACTTCCCGGACTTCCTCTTCCAAGTATCGTTCGATGTGGCGATCCAGATCGGACAGGCTGCCGGCACACGATGCCGTTTGCACGCGTTCCACCATTTCGGTGGACCAATCTTCTTCTTCGACCTGCTCGTTGATGAACCAGTGCATGAGCACTTGGGCGGGGTAATCATTGGCCGCGACGGCTGCCTCATAAACGGCATTGATGCCGAGAGTGTTGGCGTGCTCCTGCGCATGGGCCTGTTGCGCCACCTCCAGCAGCGTCCTGAAATCCTGTTTTGGCGCGGGCAGAGCAGCCACTTCGGTCGTTGCGCCACGGTCGGTCAGGTGCTTGAGAATGCGCTCGGAATGTGCGCGTTCCTCGCCGGCCTGTTTGACGAAGTATTTGCCGAACCCTTTTAAGTTCCGGACATCACACCACACGGACAATGCCAGATACGAATGCGCGGCGGCGAGTTCCTGGTTGAACTGGCGCGTGAGTTCTTCGCGCACTTTTTGAGGAATCTTGGATTTAGGCATAGCGTTTGGAACTATAAGACTTGCAGGGATTCACGCCAGCGAAAAAAGGACAAATTTCAAACAAGGCAAATCCCCCAATCTGTTTGCCGGCAGCATCCGGATCAGGTGCTTCAAGAGAAAAACCGCTCATACCAAATTGGGAAGCCGAGCGTTCGTCGACCTGGGGCGATTAGTTCTGGTTGCTTGAAGCTGCCGGCTGAGCCGGACCGATCATGTGGGTGTGCTCTTTCGCCAAAGGCCGATCATCGGCACCACTCGACGAAAGTGCAATCTGGACTGGCCGTAAAAATCCTCGCCTCGAATGGCCACATCATTTTTGGAAACGGCTCAGCCTGCAATAACGTTGAATTGATAAAACCAGGATTTTTTCCAATGGTGTTACGGTGTCAACTACGTCAGCGGCCGCATTGGGGAGGATCACCTCACTATTGCACTACCAAGACGCCCAAAGGCACAGTTTGAGATTCAAGGCCCAAGCCCAGATGCGCGAGCATCTTATTCAAGGTTGCCCGGTCGCGCGGCCTGAGATCCCAGTCGAAATCATAACGGTTCGGCAGGCTGGTTTCGTCCACCACTGGCGGTTCCAAACGGTCTTCCAGTTGTCCGACCAGAAAGCGCACCTGCAAGGCAATGACCCTGCCCCACGGAATATCGGATATTCTGCTTTGGCTGATCTTCAATCCCGGCAAATCGGGCGATTCGACCGCGAGAGCGAGGAATCACGAACTTTGCGTCAACTATTTATAGCCCAAGGCAACGTCCAAAAACTGGTGATTCGGATCACCTAAAATGTAAATCACTCGCTCATAAGTCTTCATACCCGCAAGCTCAACTCTGATGGCATGCCGGCCGTGCTTGAGGTATAACACCGGCAGCGTCTCAGAAACATTGCCCACAAAAATGCCGTCGACATAAATCTGTGCAGAACGAACGTCGACACCTTGCGGAGCGGTGACGAAAACCTCCAAATTACCCATCGTGTCCTTGGAAATCGCTGGATCGAAGGAAGCGCAACCGCAGATGGTGGCGACGACCAGAAGAAGCGCGGTGAGTTGTACTTTCACAGTAAAAAATGCCGATCAGCTTATCTTTGAAGGTTGATCGCTGCTCCCCTCTTTGTCCACGCTTAATATACCGTATAAACCAACGATGGTTCCGGCGGGCAAAGCGAGCAACAGGGCCCAATTCAAAGGCCGGGTGAGTTTGCGTCCGGAATGCGGTTTGAACCTTCGGGCGCAGAGGACCACGACGATGGCGATGGCGTATGCAGAATTGACAGCCGCGACCCAAGGCAGAGACCACCCAGGAAGGCGGGTGTGCAAGGCACTTCCAGCGCCTGCCCCGGCCAGGCACGAAAGCAGCCCGGAGCACAGAATGGCCATCAGCGCCAGGCTCGCCAGCAACAGGGCATAAATTCGATCGTGTTTCATCATGATTTCCTTTTCAGGTTGCCGTTTACGAACTGGACAACACTGCGAACTAAAAGGCACGCAGGTAAAATCTGGCGGTGGTTGGAGCCATCGCTAGCCGGGGCTTCGAGCGTGCCGATTAAAGGCAGAGACCCATCGGGGATGCAAGCCATTGAAAGGGCGAACCCCTTGATCTTGGTCAAAGATGGGCAATTTTGTGGACACGGTCATATTATGTTTGATTCTTCAGAAAATACGAAAGGTAACAATACGCAGCGGAAAGTTGACGCACCGGGCGGTAGACTCGCTTCTGCCAATTCCTCAAGGAATGGTCGGGTGACAGGCTCCGGCCATGGATTCAGCAAGATTTTTCGCTGGCAGCCTTCCGACCCAAATGCGGCGCCGCCTGCCTCGGTCCAGTTGGTCGGTTCGTTCACCAACTGGCGCGCAGTGCAGTTCGTGCGGGACGCAGCAACAAATACCTGGCAGATCCAGCTCCAAGGAATTCCCGGGAATCAAACCCACCGTTACATGTTGCTTGTCGATGGAAAGCCTACGAGCGACAAGAATTCCGACGGATTGGCTGTTCCGCAGGACGCCGAAGAAAAGAAATTTCAGTTAATAACACCCCGGGGGCCGCGAGTATTCTTGCTTTTCGCGCAGACCAAGTAACAATCGGCGGCGCTATCCAGGCTGAGTTAATGTATTGCCAGGATGGCAGTTGGGGACGTGGCGACATTGCGAAAGCTGATATTTTACACAGACCAGAATCCGATGAAATTGTTTCCGATTTCGGCCGGCAACCGGGTTTCATTCCTGGTTTCAGCACAAATATGCGAGGGAGCGGGGAGTTTTTTTATTTGCGATAAGGGCCTCAAGAAATTAGCTTCAACGGAACGTCGCCACAACCCGGCGGCAAATTCCAATAATTATTTCACCTATGACGAAACCATTGACGGGAGCGGAATTGAACGAATTGGTAGCGGGGCTCAATAAATTATCCCGTAATTTATGGTGGTGTTGGGACCAGGAAGCCCAGGATTTATTCTACAAACTAACCCCACGCGGCTGGCAGAACATGTTTCATAATCCGGTGGCGGTTTTGCGGGAGGTATCGGAATACGAACTGCGGGTGCATTTGCAAGAACCCGGTTTCGCCGAAAGAGTGCGGGCGGTACTGCACGACTTCCACACGTACATGGGGGACCAAAACACGTGGTGCCATAAGAATGCAGCGCAGCTGCACCAAAATCCGGTGGCTTATTTTTCGGCAGAATTCGGTTTCCACGAATCCCTGCCGATTTCGGCTGGTGGCTTGGGGATCCTGGCCGGCGACCACGCAAAGTCCGCCAGCGACCTCGGTCTCGGTTTCGTCGGGATCGGTTTGTTTTATCGCGAGGGCTATTTTCAACAGGCGATTGATGCGAATAACTGGCAGACGGAGTTTTACAATCCGATTGACCCGCACAATGTGCCGCTGGAACCGTTGCTCGACGCCAATGGCGAACGCCTGAATTGCAGCGTGGAGATCGGCATGACGTCGGTGGATTTTCAGGTCTGGCGGGTGAACGTCGGGCGTGTGCCGGTATACTTACTGGACACGAACCTGCCTCAGAACGAGCAGCTTTACCGCGACCTGACCGCCCGCGTTTACGGGGGCGACAGTACGACGCGGATCATGCAAGAGATCCTGCTGGGAATCGGCGGCGTGCGCCTGATCCGCCGGCTGGGCATTGCGCCCTCCACCTTCCACATGAACGAAGGTCACGCGGCATTTCTCACCCTGGAATTGATACGCGAAAAAGTTGCCAGCGGCAAGACGGCCACTGAAGCGCAATTGCTCACCAAGCAGGAATGTCTGTTCACCACCCACACTCCCGTTGAAGCCGGCCACGACCGTTTCACCCCGGACTTGATGAACTATGCCTTGCAACGTTATTTGGGTCTATTGCCCCTGCCCTTGAATGAAGTCCTCGCGCTGGGCCGGGTGACGCCATCCAATGCCCAGGAATCATTTTGCATGACCGTGCTGGCGTTAAAACTTTCGCGCGCGGCGAACGGGGTCAGTGAACTGCATGGCCAGGTGAGCCGCCACATGTGGCAAGCGCTGTATCCCGGCGTGCCGGAAGACAAGGTTCCGATCGGCCATATTACCAACGGCATTCATCTACTCGGCTGGATGAAGGGATCGGTCCGGCAATTCTGGCGCAAGAAAATCACCGACAGCAATAATGGCGAATCCAAAATGTTCCGCGAGAAATTCGGCGCCGACTGGGCCTCCGCCCTTAATCACTCGGAGTTCTGGGAAAAGATGACCGATCCGTCATTTGTCTCGGACGAGGAACTGTGGGCCTTGCGTTACAAGGTCCGACGCGAATTGATCGAGTTCGCGCGGCGCCGTCTGCTGCTGCAAAGCCAGCGTGTCACGCCGGGGGACTACATCCGCTTCGACCAGTTGCTGAATCCCGATGCGTTGACCATCGGTTTTGCGCGCCGGTTCGCCACTTACAAGCGCGCACCGCTGATCTTCCAGCAATTTGAGAACATCGTGAAACTGGTGCATGACAAGCAGCGTCCCATTCAATTCATTTTTGCGGGCAAAGCCCATCCGCGCGACAACGACGGCAAACGGTTCATCCAGCAGATCATCCACTTGAGCAAGCACAGCGATCTCGCTGGCTACCTCGTGTTCCTGGAAAATTACGACATTCACGTTGCCCGCCAGATGGTGGCGGGGTGCGACATCTGGTTGAATAATCCGCGACGCCCGCTGGAGGCGAGCGGCACCAGCGGCATGAAGGCCAGTTGCCATGGCTGCCTCGGATTCAGCATTCTCGATGGCTGGTGGCGCGAGGGCTATGACGGCACGAACGGGTTTGGCATCAGCGGCGACTCGCAGCCGGCGAACGTCGAGGAACAGGACCGCGTGGATAGTGCGAACCTCTACCAGACGCTAACGGAACAAATCGTGCCGATGTTCTTCAACCGTGATGCGCAAGGGATTCCGCGAGAATGGCTAAAGCGCGTGCGCAAGAGTATGGCCACGCTGGTTTCGCGCTTCACCACCGACCGCATGGTCAAAGAATACACGAACAAGTATTACCTGACGAAATAGCGGTCCCGGTGCTTTTCAAAAACCAACAAACCCACAGTCGATGCTGACTGTGGGTTTGTGTTTTGGATCCGTGCAGACCTTGAGTGCGGTCGGGAAAGGATTTCACATCGGACCGAAAATGGTGCATAAGACACCATATGGAATTACTACAAAATGGAGTAGCGGTTGGTAAAATCATCAGCAACGTGGAGAATCCTGATCCAAGTCCCGAACGGCCTCCCGGCATATTGACGCACCGCACAACGTACACTCTGGTTTTGCAGAGTGGCATAGTTTTCCGACCCTCGCGCGATGCGCAATACGCCATCGCCGGCCGGGGACAGGCTGACCATTCAATTGAAATACTCAACGTAACCGGCGACACGGTCAAATACAGGCGCAACTGAGGTATCGCGCGATGTGCCCGATACTTGGCGACGCAAAGAGTGGGGGGTGCGAACGTGGCTGAAAGCAATCTGGCACGGGACCCTACTGGAGCTTATTGGTCAACTTAATCAGCCGGGAGGATGGATCGCTGTCACTGTTGCAGAGCCCATTCACAGCTCGAGTGGTTGGGATGTTGGAGACCCAAAGCGTTGTCTTGGGCCGGATTGGGGCGCGCCGCTGGCGCCTAGAGGCATTTCATTTAAGCTCTGAAACGGGGAAAGCTTCGCCGCGCAAGTACAGACGATAATCTTTGATTCGGCCATTGGGTGAATCCTGGCGCGGGAGGAGTCGTAGTCCGGAAATCTCCAGCGCAGCACCGAGATCAATCTCAAGCAGGTGCGGATGCGGCGGTTGGGTAGCGCTCCAGGCAGTGTGCCAGAAGGTGTTTTCATCACCGTCAAAAGCATTTTCCGCAGGCGCAAAATCTCCCGCGGTTTCTTCACTGTCCACGTAAGCGACTTTCCAGCCATTATGCGAGGCGGATTTGCCGTCACGGTTGAGGACGTCCAATTCGGCGAGGGTGGTGAAATCATCACCGTTCTGTGAGGACAATGCTTGCAGGCAGATATAGCGGGCATTCTTTGGTGTGAACGTTATGTCCTGGGAGTCGTCGCTGTCCGCGAGTGTGCCGGTTTTGACCAAGTCAGATGGCTGTAGATCGGGGGCCTTTAGCCGGCTGCGGTCGGGTGCGATTTGGGGTTTCGCTGCTGCCGCCGCCTTTGCAGGGGGTTCGTTCGGGTCCGGAACGAGTTGATCGAGGATGGGGGTGGTGACGCCGGCGAGCGGATGCAGGCCAGCATTTAATTGCTCAAACACGACGATCTGGTTGCGGCCAGTTTGCAGCCAGCAACCGGGACAATAGAGCGTTTGTTGCGGACCGATAAACCAGTAACGGCCCAGGTTGTGGCCATTGACAAAGACAATCCCCTTGCCCCACCCGCGCATGTCGAGAAACGTGTTGCCGGTGTCTGAAAGTTCGAAGGAACCGCGGTAAACCACAGGCCCGCTGTCGCGGGTCGGCGGCGTGGCGTCGCCGGGGACCGGGTGAAAATCCAGTGCCGAAATGGTGTTCGAACTGTCGAATGGAAATTTAAACATTTCCCAACCGGTGAGTTCCGCGTCACCCAAGGATACCGATTCGGTGATCCCTTTGCGATTGTCCGTGAGCTTGTGGCCATAATTGATGCGGCCGCCGTTTTCGACGAGAATGTCCAGCGTAGCGGAAGCATTGGTGAGGTTGAGCACGATCGAGTCCTGCTGATAACGGCGATCCAAGACGGCGACGCGCCGTCCGTCAACATACACGGTGGCGTAATCCCGCAGCTGTTTGATTTTAAGCAGGGCGTTCGTGGGCCCCGCAACCTGGGTACGATACAAGACGTAGCCGTAGCCCTGATCCAGGTCTTCAAAACTGAGCGGTTCGGCGGAGCGAACCGGTCGGCCGAGGCTGTCAAAGAGCGACGCGGATTCGGCCAAATCAATTTTTGGGATGGCGATGATCGGGGTGGTGGCCGGGACGGCAGGCAAGGTTTCACCGGGGGCCAGGTGTTTCGAAAGGACATCACGCAGCGCGTAGAATTTTCTGGTTGGTCGTCCGGCCTCATCAATCGGCGCGTCGTAGTCGTAGCTGGTTGGCTGAGGTTGAAAGGCGGCATCATAATTTGCGCCGTTCATGAAACCAAAGGAGGTGCCTCCGCAAACCATGTAGTAGCAAAAGGAGACGTTGTTAGTCAGCTTCCATTCCGTTTCCCGCAACAGGCCCCCGATGCCGGTCTGCGCATGGGGTTCGCCCCAATGATCGAGCCAGCCGGGATAGAATTCCGGCACGAGCCACGGACCGTTCGGGCGATACCTGCCGATTTCTTTCATAATGTCCGGGCCGTCGCCGCCGTTAAGTCCTGGCAAGGTGTCCGGCACATGGCCGCCCGCCATCATGCTGCCACCGCCGTCGGCGGTGAATTGTGGAACGTCAAAACCGGCGACACGTTCCATATCGCGAATCTTGGCGGTATAAGTGTGATCGGCGCCGTAACTGCCGTATTCATTTTCGACCTGGATCAGGATGATCGGGCCACCGTGGGTGATTTGCAACGGGGCCAGTTGTTCACCAAGTTTTTGCAGGTAGAGGTTCGCAGCGGCCAAGAAGCGCGGATCCTGGCTGCGCACTTTTAGGTCATGCTGTTTGAGCAGCCACCAGGGATAGCCTCCGAACTCCCATTCAGCGCAGACGTAAGGTCCCGGGCGCAAAATCACCCACAAACCTTCAGCCTGTGCCAATTGCACGAAGTGCGCGACATCATTGTCGCCGGTAAAATTGAATTGCCCTTCATGAGGTTCGAACTCGTTCCAAAAAGTATAAACGGAGACAGTGTTCAGCCCCATGGCATGCGCCATGCGGAGGCGATCGGCCCAGTATTGGTGAGGGATGCGCGCGGGGTGCATTTCGCCGGCCTTGATCTGGAATGGCTGGCCGTTGAGGAGAAAATTGGTTTCGCCGACGACAAATGTCGAATTGGCCCGCGCACCGGGCAAAAGCCCAATCAGCAGGCAGAAAAAGGCTGCTTTCACACCGGCTGACTTGATGAGGTTGATGATTTTTTTCATAGTTTTTTCTGCTGAACATTTCCTCTCAGCGAACACATTCAATGATCCGGCCGTCATAGAAGCCCTACCCCCGCCGAGCGGGATTGGAACAGTGCTCCAGGCGACTCAAAGGACATCGGCGCGTTTTTCATTGGCGCGCCAACCGAGGTTTCCATAACGGTGATAGTCGGTGCTGATGCTTTGCTCATGAAAATACCAGAGCATTTCCAGCCGGCCCTCACCGGAAACCGGGCTACTGACGATGCAGCCGCCCGCCTCGTTACCTGCTGCCAAGACCTTAGCCGGCACGCGGCCGGGTGCGGCATAGCGCACTCGTTGCGCCTGCCCCGCTTGGATAGCGGTTGCCAATTCTTCGTCGGTTTCTTTGATGAATTCGATGGGGCCCATCCACGAATGCGAAAGTTCTTTCAGCAAGGCGACGGCCGGCAAGGAAGCTTCGGCCGGTGTGCTGACGATGACCTGACAGCCCGCCAGATAGGCAGCGCACACACGGACGAATATTTCAAAGGTACTATCGAGCTCGTGAACACAGATGCGCACAGTTTCGACCGGGAGATACCGGCGGACGTTGTCCTGGCCGACCAAGTTGAAATGGTCATGTTCCTTCGCAAATTCATCACGCAGGGCAGCTTCGCAACTGACAATCGCGGTGACAATACTTTCCGCGCCCGCAATCTTTTTGGAAAGCAAGGCGCCGCAGAGGGCCATGAAGGGTCGCCTGGACGGTTTGCTTGATTTTTTGGTCAGAGGCGCATCGACAAAATCCATGAATTGAGCGACATAATTCGGTCCCCCCGCTTTCATGCCGGCGCCAAAAACGGATTTCTGCATGCCACCAAACGGCTGCCGCAACACCACCGCGCCGGTGGTCACGCGGTTGATATACAGATTGCCGGCGCGAACATGTTCTTTCCAATAAGCCCACTCGCGCTCGTCGAGACTCTCGAGACCGCTGGTCAATCCATAACCCGTCTCGTTTACAAGGGCGACGGCATCGCTCATCTTTTCAAAAGGCATTACGGCGAGCACGGGCCCGAAAAATTCTGTCAGGTGAGTGTAGCCGCCCGGCTGGACTCCATACTTGATACCGGGGCTCCAGAGGTTCGGATTGCCTTCCAGCAGGTGCGGTTTCAATGCCCATTCCTCGCCGGGTTCCAGTTGGGTTAACGCCTTTTCCAGATCACCGGAAGGTGGCCGGATGAGGGGCCCGATTTTGGTGTCGAGTTCCCAGGCGGAACCGACTTTCAGGCATTGGACGGCTTCACACAGGCCTGCGCGAAAGACGGGGTCGTTATAAATTTCCGTTTGCAAGAGTAACAAGGAGGTGGCCGAGCATTTTTGCCCGGTGTGACTGAAAGCAGAATGCAGAATATGTTTGATGGCCTGATCGCGATCGGAAACGGCAGTGACAACGGTGGCGTTTTTTCCGCCGGTCTCGGCGAACAAGTTTAGCTGTGGATTGTCCCGGAGCATTGTGTTGGCGGTCTCGGTTCCTCCGGTCAGAATGACGGCATCCACTCTCGAATGATTGACGAGTTTGCGTCCCTCTCTGCCGCCGGAACAGGGCACGAACTGGAGCGCCTGCCGGGGAACGCCCGCGCGCCAGAAACACAGACACAATTCCCAGGCAACGAGGACGGTGTCCGAAGCAGGCTTGAGAATCACGGTGTTTCCCGCCGCCAAAGCCGCCGCCACACCGCCGCACGGAATGGCGATGGGAAAATTCCATGGCGAAACCACGACAACAACGCCTTTGCCACGGGCCTTAATGGCGGGCATCTCCTGCCACCAGCGCGCAGAATCGCGATAAAATTCCAAAAAGTCCACCGCCTCCGAAACTTCAGGATCGGATTCGGGCAAGGTCTTCCCGCCGTTGGCGAGGGCTGCGCCCATGAGGTCACCACGGGCCACCCGGAGTTCACGGGCGACCGCGCCAAGAATCTCTGAACGTCGCAAGGGCGGCAATTTTCTCCAGCCGCGGACATCTTCCGCTGCACAATCGACGGCCTGCTGGATATCCGCTTCCGTTGCCTGGCGATAATAGCCCACAGCGGTTTTGGGTCGCGATGGGTCCAGACATTCGCGGACTGTTCGGTCAGCGAATATTTCCCGGCCGTCGATGACGAGGGGAATTTGCACCGCATTTTCGCCACGGCGCGGTTGCCATTTTGCGAGGATCTGCCCTGCCCACTCACCGTTCTGCCGGAGGGAGAAATCGGTGTCCGGCTCATTTTCGAAATGCTGCCAGCCGAGGGCCACCGCCGCGGAAGGCAGCGGGGGCAATTGCCGGTTTTGGGTCCGGCGCGGAGAATCCGCAACCTGATGGACGGCGGCGAAGGCTGCCAGAAAGCCACGTTCCAGTTTCTGCCATTCTTCACTACCGGCCTTAATTCTAAAGGCGTGGCGCAAGAAGTTTTCCGGGCCGGTATTTTCATCCAGACGACGGATGAGGTAACCAATGGCGTTGATGAAATGCTGCTTCTTGCAGGCAGGAGCATAGAGCAAGAGGTTGCGCGACAATTCGAACAGCGCCCGCCTTTGATGATTGGCCATGCCTTCGAGCATTTCGAACTGAACGCAATTCAACGCCCCCGCCTCTTGCCCGAGCACAAAGGCGTAAGCGAGGTCGAAAAGGTTGTGTGAGGCCACACCGATATCCACTGCAGCCAGGTTCTCCGGCTTGAACGCCTCGTGCAACATTCGTTTATAATTGGCGTCCGTCTCCAACTTGGTTTTAAAGGGCGCCAGCGGCCAGCCGCGCAACGAGGCCTCAGCGCGTTCATTCTCTAAGTTCGCGCCTTTGACCAACCGGATGGTGATTCTGCCACCACCCGCGGCCACCCGGCAACGCGCCCATCCCTGGATTTCCCGGAGCGTAATGAACGAATCAGGAATATAGGCTTGCAAGGCAATCCCAGCCTTGAGGTGGCGCAGTTGCGGACGGTCGAGCGTCCGCATGAAGGCTTCGGCGGTCAATTCCTTGTCGCGATATTCCTCCATGTCCAGATAAACGAACTTCGGCGCGATCTCGCCATTCGCGCGGCGGAAGCGGGCGCGATCGGAGGCGAGAAACAACCGTTCGAGCCGTTCGCACAGCACTGAAACGGTGTGCTCACGAGCGAGCGGCGAGATTTGCGAATACAGGGTGGAGATTTTGATCGAAACCACCTCGATTTCC
>JBEKMT010000165.1:0-12301 GCA_050008355.1 Verrucomicrobiota bacterium | reverse complement strand
GATTTCAAAACGAGACATGGGCGCTTGCCGTACAGCACCGGTGCGTGGATTGGCCCGGAAGGCGACTTCACTCTGGATGAATTGCAACTGATTGAACATTCTGGTGCTGTGCCGGTTACACTGGGAGAACTGACATTGCGCGTCGAAACGGCGGCAATTTATTGCCTCTCGGTTTTTAATTACGAACTGGCCGCGCCTATTTGCTAATGCCGCGCTCACTGCTGCGGACGAATTGGACGAGGTAAAGGATCTCCGGCAGCAGCGGTAATTCCGCTTCAATCTTTGCCAATGCGTTGGGAATGGACAAGCCCTCGCGGAAGAGGATTTTGTAAGCCTGCTTCAAGGCATTCACGGACTCATCCGATATGCCATGCCGTTCCAAGCCGACCTTGTTAATGGTGCGGGTTTCGGCGGGATTACCATCGGCGATCATAAATGGCGGCACGTCCTGGACAACTTTTGAGCAGCCGCCGATCATGGCCAGCTTTCCGATGCGGCAAAATTGGTGGATGGCGGAAATGCTAATGACTGCATGATCTTCCACGGTGACGTGGCCGGCGAGGGTCGCACAATTGGACATGATGATATGACTGCCGATGACGCAGTCGTGCGCAACATGGCTATAGGCCAGAATGTGATTATTTGAACCAATACGCGTGGCGTTGCCATCACTGGTGGCACTGTGAATCGTTACGTATTCACGAAGAGTGTTCTGGTCCCCGATTTCGGTGCGCGTGATGCCACCCTTCCATTTCAGGTCCTGGGTCTTTAACCCGATGCTGGCAAAAGGAAAAATTTCGTTCCGGCTGCCCAACTTGGTGTGCCCGCCAATGACGACATGCGAATGTAGTTTGCAATTGTCGCCCAGCAGGACGTGTTCGCCGATGACGCAATAGGCTCCAATTTCACAGCCGGAACCAATCTGCGACTGGGGATGGATAATGGCGGTGGGATGGATCATTGGCCGCGCAACATGAAAGTAACTTCCGCCTCGCTGACAACCTCATCACGCACTTTACAAACGCCCTTGGCTTTGCCGATTTTGCCTCGCGATTTCGTCAATTCGACTTCGATGATCAATACGTCCCCCGGAAGGACTGGCTTGCGCCATTTGACGTCTTCTGCGGCCATGAAATAAGCCAGCTGCCCGAGATTTTCCGCCTGACGCAACATCAGGATCCCCGCGACCTGCGCCACGGCCTCCAATTGCAGGACGCCAGGCATGATGGGATGCCCGGGGAAATGTCCTTGGAAATAAGGCTCGTTGATCGTGACATTTTTGAAAGCGACGATTTTGTTTCCCTCCACCTTCAAAACGCCGTCCACCATTAAAAAAGGATACCGGTGCGGGAGAATTTGCATCACTTGTTGGATATTCAAGGCGCCGCCGCCGTCCAACTGGTCTAAAAAAGCCTGTTTGCGCTCATCCCCCTTTTCGGTATTCGGGGCTTCAACCCTGGCTTCGGACACCGGAGGTGGACCAAAAGCCTGTGCGGTGCGCAACGGCTTGTTCATCTGCGCTACAACCAGTTTTGCAAACTCGCAATTCGCGGCGTGGCTCGGACGCACGGCGATGAGATGCCCGCGAATGGGTTTTCCTGTCAGGGACAAGTCGCCGACGATATCCAGTATCTTGTGCCGGACAAATTCTTCAGGATAACGCAAGGGCTCGGTGGTCAGTACGGCGTCATCGCGGATGACAATCGCGTTCTCCAAGCTGCCGCCCTTGATCAAGCCGTTCTTAATGAGAAATTCAATCTCCTCGAAAAAGCAAAATGTCCGAGCATGCGCCAAATCTTTTTCCCAGGTTTTGGGCGTGACTTCCGTGCTATAAAACTGCGTGAACCGGCCATTTTTATCCGCGCTGGTGCAAGTGATCTTGAAACCGTCGTCGGGAAACAAGGTCATTAGCGTCTCACCCGATTTTAATTCAATGGGCTCGACGGGCGTAAAAGACTCGCGCTTCTCTGCCTGCGGCACGATGCCGGCAGCCTGAATGATTTTGCAAAATTCCCGCGAACTGCCATCGGCGATCGGGGGTTCATTGGCGTCCAACTCGATGACGGCGTTATCAATACTGTAGCCAGCCAGGGCTGCGAGAACGTGTTCCACCGTGTGAATCTTAACATTCCCCCTGGCGAGCGTGGTGGAACGGTTGGTCTCGCCGACATTATCCACTCGGGCCTCAATTTCCGGTTTGCCATCCAAGTCCACGCGGCGAAACCGGACACCGCTATTGGCGGGAGCCGGCAGGATGGTCATGTTAACCCGATTACCACTATGCAGGCCGATGCCGGAAAAACTGGCGGGCCGGTTGAGAGTCTGCTGATTAAGCACACCGAATTAGACAAAACGCGGGGGAAATTGGCAAGGTTGCACTTGCCGCGTTTTGAATTAGACTGTCAGCGTGTCATGGTTCACTGACCGGCATTTCTTTTTGCTCGCCGTGATTGTTTACGGTTTGAGTTCGGCCTACTCGGTTTTTCTTTGGCGAAGGGGTTTTCGCAAGGATGACCGCGTAAATTATTTTCTGCTACTAGCCGCCGCCGCGCTACATACCGTGGCCATGGTCAAGCGGGGCTTTTCCATCTCCCAATGCCCCGTGAACAATCTTTACGAGGCCACCATCTTCATTGCTTGGACCATTGCGGCCGCATATCTGGCGGTCGGCTTTTTCCACCAACTGCGTTTCCTCGGGGCATTCGCCTCACATGTCTTATTGTTCATGGGTGTGTTCGCCCTGATGCCTGCCCTGGACCCCCCGCATGCAGCACAGCCGGATTTTTCCAACGGCCTCATCAGCCTGCACGCCACCCTGGTGCTGCTGTCCATTGGTGCGTTCGGCTTGAGCGCCGTCGCGGCCTTCATGTTTTTGACCGAGGAACATGATTTAAAATTCCACAAACTGCGCGCCATTTTTTCCATGCTGCCGCCCATCCAACGTCTGGAGCGTGTCATGAACCTTCTGTTGCTGAGCGGGTTGTTCCTGCTCACGGCCGGCCTCTTCATCAGTCCGTTTTTGCTCAAGCAGAAATTAGGGGTTTATTTTGAAAACGATCCCCTGCTCGACTACTCGATCTTTATCTGGCTTTTTTATCTGGTGCTCCTGATTGGGCGCTGGAAATTTGGCCAGGGGGGACGGCGCTTCGCCTGGAGCACACTCGGCAGCTTTGCCTTCATCATGCTCACGTTCTGGGGATTTTTGCTATTGTCACCAGTTCATCGCCCATGAATGTGCCGACGTTGTTAACAAGAGAAGTACCGCCGGCACGAATGAGCATCCCGCCCGGGCTGATCGCTTGGACTCATCCGTCGCCCCTCCACTTCCAGCAATGAATGTCGTTGTCATCGGTTTGAGCCATCATTCCGCACCCGTTGAACTGCGGGAACGGTTTGCTTTCGATGAATCCAAAATTCCCGCAGAGCTCAAGTTGCTGCGTGAATCCGGCATCGTGGGCGAAGCGGTTATTCTTTCGACCTGCAACCGGGTGGAAATCTATGCGGCGACCGGGCTGGATCCGGCCAGGGCTTTTGCGGAGCTCAAACAGTTTCTGCTAAGCCGGGGCACCACCGCCGCAGGCACGGACCGAATTGAAGCTGGCGACTCAATCTACACGCTCAGTGAACCGCACAGTCTGCAACACCTGTTCAAAGTCGCCAGCGGACTGGATTCGATGGTGCTGGGCGAGACGGAAATTCTCGGCCAGCTCAAAATCGCTTACGCGCTCGCGCAGCAACACCAGCACACGGGCGCGAAATTGAACAAGGCTTTCCAGAGGGCGTTCAATGTTGCCAAACAAATCCGTACGGAAACCAACATTCAACGCGGCCGGGTTTCCGTCGCGTCGGTCGCCGTCGAACTGGCGGAGAAAATTTTCAGTTCGCTGGCTGAGCGCGACGTGCTCGTCATTGGCGCCGGTGAGATGAGCGAGAAGGTGGCTCGGGCACTCCTTTCGCGCGGGGCGAAAAGCATCGTGCTGGCGAACCGTTCGCAGGAGAGGGCGCAGGCCCTGGCGCAGGAATTCGGCGGGCGCGTCGTGCCTTTTGACGATTGGTCGGCGGAATTCGAGAAGATTGATATCGTCATCAGTAGCACGTCGGCGCCGCATTATATTTTGGATTCAGCCAAACTGGAGCCGCTAATGAAGGCCCGCAAAAACCGCCCACTATTGCTGGTTGATATCGCGGTGCCGCGTGACGTTGACCCCGCTGTAAATTTTCTTGGAAATGTTTACCTGTACAATATTGACGACCTCCAAGCGATTGCGGATGACTATTTGAAGCAGCGCAAAGAGGAAATCGATCGTTGCGAGCAGATCATCGCCGAAAAGGTGAGGCCGTTGTTGGAAGGCAAACTGGTTCGACCACGGATGGACGTGGACGGACACAGATTCAAAATCGATCCTGTAAAGAGCTGAAATCCTCCTCCCGTCAGGGATTATCGGAACGGAGGCCAATCAGGGCATCTGGCCAACAGAGACCACTCACATTAAACAGGTGTGATTTTTACTTCCACGGTCATTTTACGTTCGAGGGTGCCGCGATAGTTGCCGCTGATGGGTGAAACGTCGGCATAGTCACGGCCATTGCCGATCTTGACATAAGTCTCGCCGATCTGACAGTTGTGCGTCGGGTCAAGCCCGCGCCAGCCGTGGCCGGGGACGAACACTTCCACCCACGCGTGAGTGGCGCTGGCCGCTTCAGTGGCCAGATAACCGCTAACGTAACGCGCGGGAATCTTAAGCGCCCGACACAAGCCGAGCGTGAGGTGGGCAAAATCCTGGCAGACGCCGCGCCGGTCCTTAAGTACTTCGCTCATGTGAGTGTGGACGTGCGTGGAATTGGATTCATATTTGAGGAGACCGTGGACATATTTCATCAAGGCCAGCGCGGCCAGCCATGAGTCCTCCACACCGTGCGTGGCATCGAGCGCGAGCCTCCAGGCCTCGGGTGAAATGTCGACATAACGGCTGGCTTGGAGGTAATCGAAGCAACGCTCGACGTTCGTGGCCTCGCGCATTTTGTCGAACGAACAAATTTTCCCCTGAGTGGGCAACGGTACAACCGGGCGGGTGTTAACCCGCGATTGCGCCTCGATCAGGAGATAATTGTGTGACTCGGGGATTTCAAAATGATTGACCCAATTTGAATAGAAATCCTTAAAATGCGTGAGCCTGGCGGCGGGGAGTACGCGCAGAAGGAAATTTTCCACGGTTTGCTCCGGGATGGGCATGGGCTGGAGGCGGACGTCGTTGAAACTGTCGCGCACAGGCGATGCATAATCGTAACGCGTGCGGTGGTAAATATCGTATCTCATGGATTAATTGAGCGGCTCGACATCCACGGATACTTTGACCATGTGTTTACCACCACCGGTGAGAATGCCGGCCACCGGACTGACATCGCCGAAATCGCGGCCGAGCGCGACCGTAATGTGCTCTTCGCCAGGCTGAACATTGTTCGTCGGGTCAAAATCAACCCAACCAGTGCCAGGACAAAAAACCGAAAACCACGCGTGGCTCGCGTCCGCACCGACGAGACGGGGCTTGCCCTCCGGAGGGCGGGTGCGCAAATATCCGCTGACGTAGCGCGCAGGCAAGCCGAGCGAGCGCATGAAAGCGATGCCGAGGTGTGCGAAGTCCTGGCAGACACCGCGCCGGGTTCCCAGAACTTCTTCGAGCGGCGTAGCCACCGTGGTGGCCTTAACGTCAAATTTGAAATCATTAAAAATGCGGCGGTTCAAATCCCTAGCGCCTTCAATGAGCGGCGCGTTTTTGCCAAAACTTTCGCGTGCATAATCTGCCAGGTCCAGCGAGGCCCGGATTTGAGGCGAATCAAAGATGAATTGATAAGGCTCGACCACTTCTGGCGAAACCGGGTCGCGGAACAACGAGGCGGCGGCCTCCCAGGTCAGTGAGTTTTCGGCATCTTTGGTATTCGGCGACTGCACGGTGACACGGCTATGGGTGATGATCTCCAACTGGTTATGGACTTCCTGAATGGCAAAGAAGCATAGCCGGTTGCCAAAATAATCCGAGTGTTCCTTGCGAAGCGCCGGGTCGGGAAAAATCTTCAGGTTGAACCGCTCGCAGGTCTGCCAATTGGAGGAACATGGCTCGAGCCGCGCAACATGGTGGGAAACCGTCACCGGCGCGGAATAGTCGTAGAGTGTGCGATGAGTGATGTGATAGGTCATTGTTCGGTCCCGCGACCCGTGCGTGAAATGGTCGAATGCACAAAATAACTCGCGGCAATCGTATCGGACAATTTCGGCAAATCACGCAACGTTTGCTGAATGGTCTGGCCGAGGCTGCTGGAATGGAATTCGGTTTTGAGCGAAGCAAGCTCGCGGGAATCGGCGTTTCTCAGGCGGGCCAGGCATTTTTGCAGCAGGCCCTTGCCGGAACCGGGGGCATCCTCGCGTTCCCGGGGGAGACGTTCAAAGTGTTTGGCCAGCTGCTCGATTTGGAACAAAACCGAACGCGGATTTTTATCGTCCAGCAAGACGAGATCGAACACCGCCGGCAATGTCGGTAACAAATTGTAGCGCGAGCGGTAAGTGATGGAACTGTCGGCGACTTCGAGCACGGCTTCAAGCACGCTGGGATTGTCGGCATCCGACGATCGGAGGGTCGCGTCCAGCAGCGTGCCGAGATAAATGGCGCGTTCGAGCCGCAGACCGATATCGAGAAAACGCCAGGCTTGGGCACGGGTCATATTTTCGCGTGCGAGCCCATGAAACGCGGCAAGGCCAAGCAAAGCCTGATTCAAGACGCTGACAGCATCACCCGCAAGCATCACGGATTTTTCGGCGGGTGGGGTGAGTTGTTTCCCCAACAGATTCAGCACGCGCCACATGTCGTTGGAAGTGCGGTCACGTACAAGCATTGCCAAACGCTGCAAACAGTCGACGATTTGATGCAAACTACCGGCGTGTTCAGGATCAAAAATTGCCGCGAGCAATTCGGCTTCAAAGGCCTCGGCATTTTGCGGCCAGTCCGGGCTCTCCAGAACTTCGGGAAGCTGGCCCTGCACTGCAAGGGTCTGTAGTATAGGGGCGAGCATTGGCAGTGCCCCGCCGGTGCGTTCAGGATTGAAACGGAGCAAAGCGCTGCGCAACAACCGAGATGTGGCATCCGCGCGCTCCGAATAACGGCCAAGCCAGAAAAAATTGTCAGCCAAGCGCGACGGCAAATTGTTGCCGGTGCGGCGCAACTCCACGCTCTGGGCCGTACCATACAGCAAGGTAATTTCCTCGACCGGGGTTTCGGAAATGACCCAGGCGTCCTTGCTGTTGCTGCCGCGCTGCATGGAAATGAATCGTCCACCGGCTGCGGGCGCGACGCGCGCCAGCCCTCCGGGCATGACTGAATAGCTGCCGTCTTTCGCCACGAGATAAACCCGCAGGCTGACCGGGCGTGCGACGAGACGGCCGTCTTCCCACGCCGGCGCGGTAGAAAGCTGCACATGTTCCTGGGCCACGAACAAGTCGGGGTCAAACTCGATCCGTCGCCTTAATTCAGACAGTTGCGCGTCGGTCAGTTTCTTTTCGGGGTCCGGTGTGCGCAAGTGAGAACGGAACGCCGATTTTAGAACCAGGTCGCCGAGATTTTCGAGGACATATTTCTGAGCGGATTTTTGCCCACACCACCAGGTGGCGACCGAAGGCAGTTTCAATTCCTCGCCGAGAATGTGCCGGCATAGGCCGGGCAAAAAAGACATGAAGGCGGGACTTTGCAGGAGGCCGGTGCCGAGGGCATTGGCGACAACGATATTGCCCGCCCGAACCGCCTCTCCCAAACCGGGCACGCCCAGGATGGAATCGTTGCGCAACTCCAGCGGGTCACAAAAATCATCATCCACACGACGTAAAATAACGTCGACACGCTCCAGGCCGCTTAAAGTTTTAAGGAAAACGCAGTTGTCACGAACGGTCAAATCCTGGCCTTCAACCAGCATATAACCCAGATAGCGCGCCAGATACGCCTGCTCGAAATAGGTTTCATTGTGCGGACCGGGTGTGAGCATGACCACGCGGGCGCGGTCGAAATGGCGGGGTGCCAGTTGCGCCAAGGTTTCCTGCGTCGCACGGAAAAATCCGGCCAGGCGGTGTACATTATTTTCGCGAAATGATTCCGGGAAAATGCGCGATGTCACCAGGCGGTTTGCCAACGCGTAGCCGGCACCGGTCGGAATCTGCGTGCGGTCGGAAATCACCCACCAGCGGCCATCGGGAGAGCGGGCGAGATCGGCGGCGTAAAAGTGTAAATATAAATTGCGCGGCATGCGCACACCGTGGCAGGGGCGCAAAAAATCCGGCTGGGCGAAAACCAAGGCTGGCGAAAGCCAGCGAGAACGGATCAAATCCTGGTTTCCGTAGCAATCGGCGAGGATTTTATTGAGCAGGGTTGCGCGCTGAATGAGCCCTGTTTCGAGTGAACGCCATTCGTCCGGGGCAATGACAAAGGGAATCGGATCGAGCTGCCACGGACGTTCCAAGCCGCGCGGATCGTCATAAACGTGGTAAGTGATACCCTGTTCATGAATGAAGCGCTCACAGGTTTCGTGGCGATGACGCAGCTCCGACGGATCAAATTCGCCCAACATGCCAAACAATTTCGCATAGTGTGGTCGCAACGATTGGTCGTCGGCCAGCAATTCGTCATAAGCGTCGGCGCTCTTTTTATAACTGGCCAGCAAACTTTCGGCTTCGATTTTACTCTTAGTTGATTGGGCTTGAGACTGAAACATTTGCGTCTTAATGGGATTACGACTTCTGTGGTCTGATTCAGACATTGCGCAAATCCAATGTGAAAGGAAAGTCAGGATTTAATTTTGCCGGCGCGAGGGAAATTTTTCCAGGCGTGTGGTTCAAACGGAAAAACCGCGCCAGGCGCCGCGATTCGGCTTCGTAACTGTTGACCGGAAAAGTATCGTAGCTGCGTCCGCCCGGATGCGCGACGTGGTAGGTGCAACCGCCAAGGCTACGGTTATTCCAGGTGTCCACCAGATCAAACACAAGCGGGGCATGAGGCGGTATGGTCGGATGCAAGCATCCCGGCGGCTGCCAAGCGCGATAGCGCACGCCCGCAACCCCTTCCCCGTTGATACCGGTCGGATGCATCGGCACGCGATGACCATTGCACGATATGGCGAAACGTTCACCAGTCAAGCCGCGCGCTTTGATTTGCAGGCGTTCCAGCGAACTGTCCACGTAACGGACGGTGCCACCACCACCCGGCTCTTCGCCAAGGACATGCCATGGTTCGAGCGCGGTGCGCAGTTCAATCTGCAGATCGCGCTGTTCAAGGTCACCGATGCGCGGGAAACGAAATTCAAAGTGGGGTGCGAACCAGTCGAATTCAAACGGATAACCTGAGTCTCTCAAATCGCGCACAACATCGCGAAAGTCTGTTTCACAAAAATGCGGCAGCAGCCAACGGTCATGAATGTCGGTGCCCCAGCGAACGAGGTCGTTTTGGTAAGGCTCCTTCCAGAATTTGGCAACCAGGCCGCGCAGGAGCAGATGCTGCGCAAGGCTCATGCGAGAATGCGGCGGCATTTCAAAGGCCCGCATTTCGACAAGGCCGAGGCGGCCCGCGCTGCTTTCGGGTGCAAACAATTTATCAATGGAAAACTCTGAGCGATGGGTATTGCCGCTGGCGTCCATAAGGAGGTTGCGGAATAAACGGTCGCAGACCCAGGGCGGAGTGTAACCGAAAGTACTCAGGTTGCGGTCGAGTTCCTTGAACGCAACTTCCAGTTCGTGGAGAGAGTCATTGCGCGCCTCGTCGATGCGCGGCGCCTGGGATGTCGGGCCGATGAACAGCCCGCTGAAAAGCCAGCTCAACGACGGATGGTTCTGCCAATAAGTAAGCAGCGAGCGCAACAAATCCGGTCTGCGCAAGACCGGCGAATCCTGCGGCGTATCACCTCCGATGATGATGTGGTTGCCGCCGCCCGTGCCGGTATGGCGACCATCCAGCATGAATTTTTCCGTTCCCAACCGCGTCTGGCGTGCTTCCTCATATAGGACGGTCGTACGGTGGACGAGTTCATCCCATGATTTGCTCGGATGCAAATTCACTTCGATGACACCGGGGTCGGGCGTGACCGCAAGCTTGTTCAATCGTGGATCACGCGGAGGAGTTTCCCCCTCAATGATCACGGGTGTGCCGAGTTCGCTGACCGCGGTTTCGATGCCGGCAATGAGATCAAGGTAATCCTCGGTTTTTTCGACCGGCGGCATGAAAATGTGCAAACGTCCGTCGCGGGGCTCGACGCACATGGCCGTGCGAATTACCCACGGTGCGCTCTCGCCCTGGACCGGACGGCGGTTCGGATCGAATTCCTTTTGCAGTTCCGGCGGTTCCGGTTCTATTTCCCACTTGTCAGCCCGTTGCGGACGTTGACCGGGGCCGTACCCGGCGGGCAATGGCGCGCCACCAGTACGGAGGAATCTTTGACCGCTGGTTTCGGGGCGGGCCCGATAAGGAAATTCCCGCGGCAATTCTGGCAGTTCCGGTTGCGATGGGTCCAGTGGCCGCAGCCAAGGAAAATCCTTTTCGGCGACCCAAGGAATCGAATCGAGCGGCAGGCGCAGGCCCATCGCCGAATCGCCGGGAATCAGCCAGAGGGTGTCATCATCGCGTAGAAACCATGAGCCGGACATCCAGCCGGATTGATTGCCATACCAGGCGCGCTTAATCGGCAACGCATAGCCGACGACTTCATCAAGGCCGCGCTGAAAAATCTGAGTGATGCGCTCGCGCTCGAGCTTGTCCTTTAAATTGGTTTTCTCGGGAGTAACGTTCGCCGGCAAACGGCGTTCCTTCCAAGTGTAATAAAACGCATCTTCATACGCCGGCAAAAGATATTTGGGGTCGGCGCCAACGACCCTGGCAATACGCGCGAGCAATTCCTTCGCGTCTTTTGGGCCATGACCGTAGTTTTTTGACTCGTCGGCAATGAGGGAGTCATCTTTCCAAACCGGGACACCGTCCTTGCGCCAATAACAACCCAGAGCCCAGCGCGGCAATGGTTCGCCCGGATACCATTTGCCCTGACCATAATGCAGCAACGAACCGGGCGCGAATTGTTTGCGCAGACGCTTGATCAACTGGCCGGAAAGAATCCGCTTTTTGTGTGAGCTGGCCGTGAAATTCCACTCCGGACCATCGGGATCGTCAATGGAAACGAACGTGGGCTCACCGCCCATAGTCAGGCGCACATCGCCTTTTTTTAAATCGTCATCAATCGAATGGCCCAGTGATTCAATTTTGCCCCATTGTTCTTCGGTGTAAGGCAAAGTAACGCGCGGTGATTCGTAAATGCGGGTGACTCCCATTTCGAAATGGAACTCGCATTCGCATTCGTCCACCGCACCGGAAATCGGCGCGGCGCTCGAGGGATCGGGGGTACAGGCCAGCGGAATATGGCCTTCGCCAGCGAGCAATCCGCTCGTGGGGTCAAGCCCGATCCAGCCGCCGCCGGGCAGGTAAACTTCCGTCCACGCATGCAGGTCGGTGAAATCCTTTTCGGCGCCGCTAGGACCGTCCAGCGATTTCTGGTCGGCTTTGAGCTGAATAAGATAGCCGCTGACGAAACGCGCCGCCAAGCCGCAGTGGCGGAGCACCTGGCAGAGCAACCAGGCGGAATCACGGCACGAGCCGCTGAGTTTCTCCAGCGAGTCTTCCGGCGTTTGCACGCCGGGTTGAAGGCGAATGGTGTATTTGATGTCCTTCCATATCCGCTGGTTGATGGCAACCAGGAAATCAATCGTTCGCGGCTTGTCGATTTCGGGAATTTCGATCCGCTCTTTCTTGGTGCGCCGTTTGGTTTCGCCGAGCAGGTCCTTGCGGACGCCGGTAATGTACTTTGTGAACAACGGCGTCAACCAACATTTGCGCTGGAAGGGCGCGAGTTCATGGTCCAAGGCTGGATCGTAAGCAAATGGAAATTTTTCCGCTTCCGGCTCGAGGAAAAAATCGAACGGGTTGAACACCGCCATCTCGGCGACCAAGTCAACCTCCACACAGAATTCCCGCGTGGGTTGTTCAAAAACCAGTCGCGCCGAATAATTCGACTGCGGATCCTGCATCCAGTTGATGAAATGTTTCTCCGGAGTGATGTGGAGCGAATAACTCAGGATGCGCGTCCGCGAATGCGGCGCGGGCCGCAAGCGAACGACTTGCGGGCCGAGGTTGACGAGACGATCGTATTGGTATTGCGTCTTGTGGTGCAGGGCGACGTGAATAGACATGATTCAGATATGGGTATCGAATAACGGACGCAGCGCAGC
>JBEKMT010000164.1:0-12311 GCA_050008355.1 Verrucomicrobiota bacterium | reverse complement strand
GCACCTTCCGTATCGTTGGTATCCAGGCTTTTGAGGGCTGCTAAAGCTATCGAAGCACTGGATGCCTCGTATGGCTTCGCAGCCTTGAAATCTTCCGCTCTCTGCTTATTGAGGCCGTCCAATTGTGCTTCAATCGTTGGAGCACACTTTAGCGCCTCACGCTGATACCCGGTAATTGCGTAAGCATGTCCGAAATACCAACCGATTCCGATGCCCGCCAAAATACACGCTAAAAATGTGATGATGCGCTTCATGTGCTCCGATGCCTAACGAAAAATATAGGCACCGCCACCGGAGATTGAGGTTGGCTGCAATGATGATGCTCAAATTTCATGGTCCCGTCAAAACTGAAGTCGCGGTGGCGGTTGCCTGCAGCGATTTTGTTAGGCCGACGTCTCCGCCTTGACTGGCACGTCCAACAATTTCATGGCGGCCAACACGTCACTCGTCACGTTGCCGACTGCCTCCGAAATGACTACGTCTGTATTCTCATAGCTGGACGGACGCCAAGCTTGCGTAAGAATAGAGTCGTCATCTTGCTTCAAATGCCACCATTTGTCTTTTGGCCCAAGTAGATGGCCTATGCGATGACTGCCCTCACCTGAATCCAAGGCGGAACGCATGCTCATACCCAACTTGGGATTGTGCTCGTCCGATGATAACACGACGTTTATGGTAAACCGGCCAACCTCCCAACTCTTGTTGGAGTGCTGAAAATTCAGAAAAACATGCATGTCTGTGTCCCTGATCATACCCGCATAAAATGTGCTTGCCTTGGGCAATCTGCCACGCGCTCCCTCAAAGGGGCGAAAAAACGGATACTCCTGCTTCCATCGCTTTCGAAGCGCTCCGATGAAATCACGAAATATGCTCTTGCTCGCCATCGTAGTCCGCCTAACGAGCTGAGCCACGCCGACAGGCGAGCGGCTCCGCAAACTCCATAATCGTTGTATAACCCAATCCGTCCATAAACTCAAGGGGCAGTCGGCGTTGGCTCCAGCGCGGTGTTAGGCCGTCGTCTTCCTGGAAAATAATAGTAAAGACGACTTTTTGAGGCCCAGTCCAGCGAAAACAGGATCGTAGACAATAAAATGTTTCAGTCCAGCATCGAAAAAAACGAGCAAAATCCGAAAATGGCTTTGCGAGCGTTCGAAATGGGCGTAAATCTGTCCAGGCACCCGGTTTCAGCTGGTTCAGGGTGGATCAGGGACGGCGTCGGATTGTGACACACCTTAATCGTCGAAGTCTGCGGGCATGAGCGTCCGGGGAAACCTTTTGTGACAGACCTTAATAGGAAAACGAGCCTATGCTTCTAGCACGAATTGTGTCGAACCTTAATTGTCTATGGACGGTTGTCATTTTTCTGCTGCTCATCGGCGCCCCGCCGGCTTTCTGCCGGCCGATACCGGGGAACTGGCCGCCGGTTGCTTATAAACATCCGGCCGCGGACACCAATTCGCCCGCATGGCACAGCGTCCACGTCGCACCGAATCCGCGAGTCCCGAAAATCCATTTCTACGACAAGTTCAACCCGGTCTGGTGGCTGGAAAATGCCGATGAACCTGTGCCGCCGGCCTGGTACCTGCCCAACGATTCGCATCGCACGCTGAAATGGCGCTTTCGCAATCCGTTCCACAATTTCGGGTTTTACGTCATCGGCGTCGCGGACAAAAAGTTCGTGCGCAGCGGCCGGTATCCCGAACGGAATTCCAATCCCCGCGGCGGCTGGGATTTCGAACTGGCCCGACGCAAGGTTGCCCTGCTGCCCTTCATTTCCTTTGAACGTAAGAAGTTTAATTTCTATTTGGGCTGGCGCGAACACGGGGCCTTCGGCGTCGAAATGAAATTTCACAAGAAACCCACAGCGTAAAGCCAGCAGCAGACTCCACCCTCTGTCTCTTCAACTTCTACGCAATCTCTTCCAGGTGCTAAAATAACACCGCCAGGTACGCGGCCACGGCGAGGCCGATCAGCACAAGCAAACCAGTCAGCCAGAAAGCAAAAGTGGAACCGAACACCTTCTGGAATTGACCGCGATCGAGCGCCCGGATGAAGCGGTGATGCCGAACGGCCGAAACCAACATCACGACGACGCCGGCGAAAATGAGCAGGACGCCCACCGGCAGCGAAAAACCATTACCCGGCTCAGTCGCCATCTGTTTGCTTACTGCCAGTTCGCGCAAAAACAAGCCGAAACGCGCCACGACAAAACCAAAACCCATCAGAGCAATGCCCGTGCGCAGCCACGCCAGGAAAGTGCGTTCCGCCGCCAGGTAGTTGCGCGGATCGCCCTGGGGGCCAACCGGTTCAGTCATGGATAAAATAGGCGCAGAAAAAAATGTTTTGTCAATCAAGTTGCTCGATGTGCCGCGCAAAAAATCCCAGCTTCCACCCCGCACAAATACCGCGCCTCAGCCAAGCCCGCATTGGAGAAAGGACTTGCAAATCTGTCGATGGCCCAGAGAATCACCCACAAAACACACCCTGATTGAGGTGAGAAAACAGCTGCAGGATTGCAAATGAACCTATGCCGCAATTATCGTGTTGCTGTTCACAATTTGGGCGCCGGCATTACCCATTTCATCGCGTTGTTTCTGAGCGTCGGCGCGTTGGGACAGGTCGCGCCCAAAGGCGTCGGCAATTACCACGGCGTGCCCCGGGCAATTTCAAACATGGTTGCCTTGCATGTCGGCTGGTATTACAACTGGGGAACAGCCCCCAATGGAGAAACGCCCGGCATCCAATTCGTTCCGATGATCTGGGCCCATGCCAATGTCAATGCGAACGAGCTCCATGCCGCGGTTGCCTCCGGTGCCGGCGTTTTGCTCGGCTTCAACGAGCCCGACGTTCAGGATCAGTCGAATATGACCGTGGAACAGGCGATTGCCGATTGGCCCCGGCTGCAAGCCACCGGCTTGCGACTGGGAAGCCCCGCCACCGGAACGGGAGACGATACCCAAACGAACGGGTGGCTCGCACATTTCATGGCACAAATTAAAGCGCACGGCTATCGCGTGGACTTCATCTGCATGCACCCTTACCAGGCAAATTTCGATGTGGCACAGGCAATGGAAAACCTCCACCGCGAGATTGCCTATGTCCACGACACATATCATCTTCCGGTCTGGGTGACCGAGTACGGCATGGTAGACTGGCACAAGAACTCATATCCGGACCCCGAGACCGCCGCCCGTTTCGCGACTTCCTCTGCCGCCATGATGAATGGTCTCCCATATGTGGAACGGTACGCCTGGTATTCGCTTATCCCGAATCAAAGAACGTTGTCGCTGGAAAACTCCGACGGCTCCCTGAATGTCATCGGCAATGCATGGGCCAAGGCACCGGGCGGCGCAAACGACAACGCGGCCCGGTAGTAGCCGGCCCCCGAATTCCAACTTCTGAATCCCCGGCTTTTGTTGCCCAAAAATCCATGGCTGCTATTTTCCCCGTGTGACAACACTGCTGATCGCCACCCGCAATGCCCACAAGGTCGGGGAAATCCGCGCCATCCTCGGCAAATCTTTCCGTTGCTTGACCCTCAACGATTTTCCCGATGCCCCCAAAGTGGTCGAGGATGCAAACACCTTCGTCGGCAACGCGACAAAAAAGGCGGAAGAACTCGCCGGCTGGATTTCCAACTCTTCACACAATACTGATGACCCATCACCCGCGTTTGTTTTAGCCGACGATTCCGGACTGGAAGTCGACGCGCTCAATGGCGCGCCCGGTGTTCACTCCGCCCGATTTGCCGCACTGGATAAACAAAGCAACTCCCTTGATGCTGACAACAACGCAAAACTATTGCGCCTGCTCATGCCGGTTCCGGCCGATAAATGCACGGCGCGTTTTTGTTGTGTGCTTGCGCTGACGCCGTTGCCGACGCAAACAGCCGGCGCGGGGTCGCCTCCCTCTTCGCCCGTGTGTTATGCAGGCGAGTGCGGTTTGGAAACGCAATTGTTTGACGGCACCTGTGAGGGAAAAATCATCCGTGAACCCCGCGGGCAGAACGGTTTCGGCTATGACCCGTTGTTTGTGCCGGACGGTTTCGCCATGACCTTCGCGGAGCTTGGTGACGACGTGAAAAACCGGTTAAGCCACCGCGCCAAGGCCCTTGCGAAATTGAAGACTTATTTCAACAGGCGGTTGATCTGAAGTTTCTTCCGTAATTTGCCGTTGTCGGCGCACATGGTGTAACGATATTTTCCCGCCACGGGCCGCGCATAAAATTCGCCGCCGGCACATTCCACCATCAGACTTCCCGCGGCGACGTCCCACAGATTGATACGGCGTTCAATGTACGCATCCAGCCGCCCGCTGGCGACGTAGGCCAGTTCAAGGGCGGCGGAGCCCATGATTCGGATTTTCTTGACCTTGCGCGCCAGACGATTCAAATGCGGCAGACACTTGTCCAGGTTCTCCTTGTCCTTGGAAAAACCCATGGCAATGACCGATTCATTGAGTTGTGCCCGGTCACTGACGCGGACCACTTTCGCGTTCAGCTTGGTTTTCCCGCCGCGGACAGCTGTCCACAATTCGTCGGTGAACGGATCATAAATCACGCCGAGGACAGATTCAGCGTGATGTTCCAGCGCGATGGAAACCGCCGCGTGCGGCATTCCGAAAAAATAATTCACCGTGCCGTCTATCGGATCCACCACCCAGCGGTACTCGGCATTCATATCGCCGGAAACGCCTTCCTCGCCCAGCACTGGAATTTCCGGGAAAATACGGCGCAACGTCGTTTCGATGAGTTCCTGGCACTGCACATCCAGCTCCAGCTTGATGTCGTGGGCTTCGGCCGAATTGACGCGCTTCGGTTTGTGCCAGTTGCGGTGCATGACAGTCCCGGCGGCCCGCGCCGCTTTCACCGCAGCGGAGAGAGCGGAAGGTAGGGATATATTTTTCATTAAAAATTTCAGGCAATGACTTCGTTGCGGGCTGCCAGGCGTTCCATTTGTGCGCCCCGTTTTTCTTCGAGCAGATCCTTTCCGGCCGCCTCGATGGCGTGCAACAGATCAGTCGCCTCAAGCAAACGCGGCACGCTCACGTAACTGGCGCCCGCCTCGTACAAGGCGGGGACGTCAGATAGCAGTTCCGCATGCACAATGATTTTCGCCTGTGGATTCAATTCGCGCAACTGTCGAAGCAATTTTAAATTATTCGCGCCCTTGAGCAGGGTGTTCGGCAGGGAGCAAATGATGATGTCAACTTGCTGGATGCCCGCGTGCAGCAACACATCGCGATGCGTGATGTCCCCATAGGCCGCGCGCACACCGCGCTCGCAGAGGTGTTGATGCACCACTGGATTAAAATCCACCACAATGATCCCGGATAACAGCGCCGGTTGTTCCCGCTGAATTTCCGCAACGAGCGAGCTGGCCGTCCATGAAAAACCGAGCAGACAGATGCGCCGTTTTTGTTCCTCGTTCCGGGCAAAGAACGTCGTCTGATCCAGGTCGTGCAACCCCAATTTATTCAGCACTGGCGACGTTTTTTCCAGGAGCAGATCGTTTCCCAGGATTGCGTAGGTGGAACCTATGGCCAGGCAGGCAAACGCCAGGGCCACCATCCCGATCGTGTTGGCAGAGACATCACCGCTGCTCTTGCCGAGCGCCAGCAGGACCAGGGAAAGCTCGCTGACCTGGCAGAGGTTGATCGTCGACAGCAGGCTCACCCGGTACCCCTGCCGCATCGAATACAATACCGGAAAAATGGTCGCGAACCGGCTGGCCGCCAGGAACAGGCAGAAAAATAACATCCACAAAACGCAGCCCCAGGTCGGCACCGGAATCGCCATCCCCAGAGAAACAAAAAACAGCGTGACAAAAAAATCACGCAGGCTGGTGACCCGCGCGACGATGTCCAGTGTATAGGGAAACGTGGAAATCATCACCCCCGCTATCAGCGCACCCATTGCCGGCGAAAGCTTCAGGTAATCCGCCATGCCGGCCATCGCAAAACACCATGCCAACGCCCCGACCAGCACAAGCTCCGGAAGGCGCGCAATTAATTTGAAGACTGGCGGCAACACAAACCGGCTGGCGAGGAAAGCGGCGGCCAGCAGCAAAATGACGCTCCCGAGAGCCTGCACCAGCGGCAGTACCGCCGGATTTTTCAAATTCGGCTGCACCGCCAGAAACAGTATTGTCGCCACATCCTGCAGGACCAGCACGCCGAGGGTAACGCGCCCGGCCAGCGTTTCCAGTTCGTGCTTGTCGTAAAGGATTTTGACGATGATGACCGTGCTGCTCATGGCCGCGGCCACAGCAAGGTAAAGCGCTTCCAATCCACTCTGGGCCGGCCCGACCAACTTGAACACCACCCAGCCGAACAAGGTGCAACCGAGGATTTGCACCAAGGCGGCAATGGTGATCACCCTGCCCGCACTCAACATTTTATTCAGGTCAATCTCCAGCCCCACCATGAACAACAGGAGCGACAGTCCAATTTCGGAAATCGTTTCGATGTCATGCACACTGGTGATCACCTTGAAGCCCTCCGGGCCAATGGCAAACCCGGCCACTAGATATGCCAGCAGCAAGGGTAATCGCGCGACCTGAAAGCCCACGGCAACCACCCACGCTGCGATGATGCAAAACGCGATGTCCGTGGCTAATCCATGCTCCATCCGAAAAAATTATACGTAGCCGCCCCATCAATAAATCACGAAATGCGGGAAAGCAACCTTGGCGCCTTGGTGAGGGATACAAGCCCTTAACAAGACTGCCCAAGCCGCATGGGTCCACTCCTACGGAGTCTTTACCGGCATTCTCACCGCTCTTCTTTGCTACCACCCCAGCCCTCTCGCCGGTGCAAAATGCGCGGATTCTCCCTCAACGACCTCTCCTCCACCTGCGCTGGAGAGTTAACCCTGCTCGAGCGGGTGACACTACTCCCGGCCACGCCCGCACCCACAACCCGGATAACGCTCGCCGCCCATGGATTCAGGCCTGTTTCAAGCATCATGAAACGCTTGTGCCTCGCAGCTCAGAGCGCTAAGGTCAACGGGACCAGCGAACCAGCGGTGATTGAATTGCCATCAGTCATCCTTCACATTTATGAATACTGACACGCTTCACCAGTTGGGATTGGCGACGAGCCACGCCATATCGTGGGGACTTCCACAGTTGATACTGGCCGTGCTTATCGTCATGGCAGCACGGCGACATGGATTGATTGGCCTGTGGTTGCTTGCGTCGGCGGCGATTCTCTCGCTATGTGTCAGAGTCGCAGGGACGGCGATTATGGTGTTTGGCGTTCCCAAGCCCGCTGGCTGGACATCACTATACGCAGACACATCCGTGCTGTTATCCATTCTGATATTTCTGCTTACCATCCTAGGTTGGACAGCTTTGGCATTTGCGGGCATCAAAAAACAGTGACCGCGATGACTGACCAGTCACGAAAGCCAGGCGCCTCCCTGGACAGCCGAAACTTCGGAGCGAAGGCGGATGTTGCGTCCGTTTTCCAAGCCTGGATTTCCGCCCCGAGTCAGGGGCGGCTGGTGTGTGGTCCGGCGGGCTTGGCGGCGTAATCAGTCTCAAAACTTCTGTTCCAACTTTTCGATGCGACTCTCCAGTGAAGCCACCTTTTTCTCCAATTCTTTTTTGGAGTATTTACTTCCGAAAAGCTTGGCGATCCAGTCTTGTACTCCAGTGATGCTGAGTATAAGCACGCAGAACGTAATGGAGATCGACCAATCAATGAGTCTATCTGGTGTCATGAGGTTCTATTCTATTGTTATACCTGATTGTTATTCCACGCACTTGCGTGAATCATGGTGCTCGTATTGACCTTTTATTTCAGGCGTTCCCTTTTGTCAATATAGGTTTCCCGAATCGCCATCCCGCACTGCCCGACGGCTGCCAGGGGGCTTAATTCAATACGCAAATGGAGATGCCGCCCTTGAACGGGGCTTTACCTCTTTCAAGGTTTGGGATCCAAAGATATGTCACGCCCAACGGCGCTTCAGAGGCGCATGGCCGGAAGGCAAATGATTTTGCCCGGCCCAAACTCATGCCTCTTTCAAAACCCATTTATTATCTGAAAGCCGAAAACTTTTTATTCTCAGTCAGGAAATATCGGTTACTTTATACCGGCGCGCTAATCCCCATATGAAACGTGGAACTTTTTTATGCTCAGGCAGATGGAAGTCTGCAGCGAGCCCGATTGCTTTTGTTTTGGTGGTGATATTCCTTTCAACGTGGGCCCTGCCGGCACGTGATGTTGACCGGCAGACGTTGCCAGGCAGCGTTCCCGGCATGGTTTCGCATTTGGAACCGGTTGACCGGCTTCCGGAATCGCAGCGATTGGATTTGGTTATTGCACTGCCTTTGCGCAATCAGACGACGCTAAAGAATTTGCTGCAGCAAATTTACGATCCCAACAGCCCGAGCTATCATCAGTATTTGACGCCGGCGCAATTCACGGAGCAATTCGGACCGGCGGAAAGAGATTATCAAACGATCCAAGCCTTTGCCCAATCGAACGGATTGATCATCACCGGCCGGCATGCCAATCGCACGTTGCTGGATGTGAATGGTTCGGTCGGTGCAATTGAGAAAGCTTTCCGCGTCAACCTGCGGACTTATCACCATCCTACGGAAGCACGACTGTTCTATGCGCCGGATGCTGCGCCATCTTTGATTCTGCCGACGCCGGTATTGAGCATCAACGGCCTGGATAATTTTGCGCTGCCGCATCCGATGGGGATCATCACCGACTCATCCGGTCAATCGTTGAACGGGATTTCTATGGCCACGGGATCGGGACCTCGCGGTAACTTCATTGGCAAAGATTTCAGGGCCGCGTATGCGCCGGGGGTGGCTTTGGACGGTTCCGGCCAGGCGGTTGGCTTATTTGAAATGGACGATTATTTTCCGGGCGATATCGCCTTGTATGAAAGTCTCGCGGGTTTGCCGGCCGTTTCTCTGACCAATGTGCTGATCGATGGATTCTCCGGTCCTCCGGGCGAAAACAACGTGGAAGTGGCATTGGACATTGAAATGGCGATCGCGATGGCGCCGGGATTGTCGAAAGTCCTTGTTTATGAAGGCAACACGGCCAACGATATATTGAATCGCATGGCGACGGACGACGCGGCGAGTCAATTGAGTTGTTCATGGAGTTTTGATTCGGCGGTTGACCCGGCGCGGGAACAAATTTTTGAACAGTACGCTGCACAGGGCCAATCTTTCTTTCAAGCATCCGGTGATGTGGGTGGCGGGCAGATCGACCCTCCGTCGGACGACCCGTTTATCACGGTGGTGGGCGGGACCTCGCTGACTACAAGGAGTACCAACGGTGCGTGGCAAGCGGAGACGACCTGGCCGCATAGCAGCGGGGGCATCAGCGCCAATTATCCGATTCCGGCCTGGCAGCAGGGCGTGAACATGACCACGAATCAGGGTTCCACAACAATGAGAAATGTTCCGGATGTCGCCTGCCTGGCGAATACGAACATCTGGTTGGTGGCCGATCATGGTGAACAGCTGATAGCCGGGGGCACGAGTGCGGCGGCACCTTTGTGGGCGGGATTTTCGGCGCTCATGAACCAACAGGCGGCGGGCAATAACCAATCGAGCGGCGGGTTCCTTAATCCGGCCATTTATGCGATTGGCGAATCGTCGGCCTACGCTTTGGCGTTTCACGACATCGCCACCGGCAACAACACCAATAGCAGCAGCCCCGACGAATTCTTTGCCGTGCCTGGCTATGATCTTTGCACCGGCTGGGGCACGCCAAACGGGACCAATTTGATCAATGCTCTCAGGCCGGCACCGGACGTCATGCAAGCCACACCGGAAACCGGCGTTGGGTTTGCGGATCTGGTTGGCGGTTCGTTCAACCCGGCCACGCAAAGTATCTCCATCCTGAACAACGGTACGAACACTTTGACATGGTCGTTGGGCAATACCTCGATTTGGTTTAACGCAACACCGCCGAATGGTTCGCTGCCAGCCGGAGGAACCGCGAGCGTTACGATTACCCCCAGGGCATCGGTCAATAATCTGCCGGCCGGCCAATATGCTTCGACCCTGTTTCTTGCGAATTTGGACGATGGCTTTACGATGCGTCGTCAGATTGTTTGGGATGCCGTGAATCCGGTCACCACGGCGGCGGGGGTGGTATTTACCAATATATACTCCTTCGCCGGCGCACGTGACGGAGCCAATCCAAACGGATTGACCCCAGGCACGAATGGCAATTTTTACGGAACGGCTTTGAATGGAGGAAGCAACGGCTTCGGCACCGTCTTTCAGATGACCGGCGGACAAGTTACCGGTTTTTATTCTTTCACGGGAGGAGCGGATGGCGCCAATCCTTTGGCCACGCTGACTGGCGGAGCGGACGGAAACTTATTTGGCACGACTTTTCAGGGCGGAGTAGATGGCAACGGGACAATATTCAGCATCACAACGGATGGCGGTTTGAATACTTTGTCAACGTTCGGCAACACGAACGGCGCATTGCCATTCGCCGGTCCCGCGTCGGGCTCGGACGGAAATCTTTACGGTACAACCTATCAAGGCGGCGCCTTTGGCCGGGGGACGGCGTATCGCATGACCACCAACGGCACGCTAACCACCCTTTATTCCTTTTCCGCCATCTCCGATGGCGGCTTTGTAGCCGCCGGACTCATTGAGGGCCAAGACGGGAATTTATACGGGACGACCTGGAAAGGAGGAAACAATGACGAAGGGGCCATTTTCAGCATGACCACGAACGGGGTCGTGACCACGCTGATTTCATTGGACGATACGACCGGCGCTTTCCCTTTTGCGGGATTGACGCAAGCCGCGGCGGGAAACTTTTACGGTGTGGCCTCACAGGGTGGCGTCTACGGCAACGGCACAATATTCGAAATCACGGCCGCCGGGGAGTTCACGAACCTCTATTCATTTACCGGAGGGAATGACGGCGCGAATCCACGTGGGACGCTGTTGTTGGGCCAGGATGGAAATTATTACGGCACGACGGCCAGTGGCGGAACCAATGGTGTTGGGACGGTTTTCGTGGTTTCGCCTGCCGGCACTGTGTCGCCGCTCGTTGAATTCAATGGTCTGAACGGTGCGAATCCGCAAACGGCGTTGGTCCAAGCGAGCGATGGCACCATTTATGGCACGACGCGAAATGGCGGTCTGGCCGGAGCCGGGGTCATCTTTCAGATTGCCATCCATTCCAGTCCCCGGATCATCGACCAACCGGGAAATCTATCGGTCTTTGCCGGAGCGAATGTTCAATTTGATGTATCCGCTTTTGGAAGCACGCCATTAACTTACCAGTGGCAACGCGATGGAACCAATCTTACCGATGG
The DNA here is from genome assembly GCA_050008355.1 of Verrucomicrobiota bacterium. Lineage (GTDB taxonomy): Bacteria > Verrucomicrobiota > Verrucomicrobiia > Limisphaerales > UBA11358 > UBA11358. The sequence continues at coordinate 994 of JBEKMT010000164.1, read as the reverse complement.
GAACAATATCAACGGCGCAAGCAGCCGGATGCTTGACCTTGCCAACGTCACCACCAACGCGGCGGGCAATTATTCGGTCATCGTCAGCAACGCCCTGGGTTGGGTGTCCAGTTCTAATGCTTTTCTGCTGGTCACCTCATCGCCACCCTACATTGTCGTTCAACCTGTCAATGAGAGCCTGCCAGCCGGTGAAACCGCGACGTTAACCGCAACCGTTCTGGGCAATCTGCCGCTGACTTACCAGTGGCAACGCGATGGGACCAATCTGCTGGACACCGGCGGCGTTTCCGGTTCGGCAACCGGCGCCTTGAGCATTAGCAACGTGACCGTGGCCAATGACGGGGTTTACGGTTTAACCGTCACGAACGCCCTTGGCTCAGTGTCGAGTTCCAACGTCATCCTGACCGTGGTGGCATCCAGCACGAACGGAACGAGTTTGAACACGTTGTACTGGTTTAGCAGCGCCGCGGGGGTGGGTGGAGGCTGGCCGCCGAATGGTTTGATGCTGGCCGATAACGGCGATCTTTACGGCACTACGGAATTTGGCAGGGCTTCGAACAATATTGGCGCGGGCACGATATTTACGCTTGATACCAACGCCCTGTTCTCCACGTTGATTTCATTTGACGACGTCAACGGCTTCGGCCCCCTGGCGACGCTCGTCGAAGATACCAATGGCAATTTCTATGGCACGAGTGCGTTCGGAGGGACCAATGGAGCCGGGAACATTTTCGAGTTGAGATCGGATGATACGCTTACCAACCTCTATTCGTTCGAAGCGAACAACGGCGTCAATCTCAACACGGGCTTGATCATTGGAACGAATGGTGATTTATGGGGCATCACGCCAGCCGGCGGTGATTTTGGCGAGGGCAGCATCTTCATCTTGAGTCCGGAGGGCGACTTTACCAATCTTTATTCATTTACCGGCGGGGCCGATGGCGGCGAACCGGTAGGCGCGCTAGTGCCGGCCACTGACGGAACTTTTTACGGG
>JBEKMT010000163.1:0-12312 GCA_050008355.1 Verrucomicrobiota bacterium | reverse complement strand
AATCACAAATTGCTCGCAGGTGTTCCAGGGTAGTGGAATACCGGGCAACTTTGCTCTCTCCATATCGGACGTTATGGTTAACAGCAACGTGATTGCCTCTGCAAATGGATACAATGGGGTGGTGAATTTGTTTTACCCGTACGGTGGAACTACGACCAACTTCTCATTCTCTGGGAATGATTTTAGCCAAATCATGAAAACCTCTGTGCTTATGACTTCTGGTGGAAGTGGCTCACCCTTTGCCCTGATTGGGACCAACAACATTTATTGGACGTATGTTACCACCACGGCAAATACTGCAAATGCGTTGGATTACGTCAATGGTTCACGATTCTGTATCAGCGGACCTTTTACGGGAACATCAACCAAATATGCGCTGACGACTACAGATGGAAGTCAGATTCCGTCTGGTGCCGAGATGCTGATTACCAATGGCAATTCAAGCTCGGCCTCAGTGCCCATTTACCTCAACACCGCCTTGACCAGCGGACCGATAACCGTGCCTGCCGGACAAGCTATGGCCGCGGAATGGACCAATAATGCCTGGGTGCAAGTGCCTACGGGGTCGGGCGCAAATCTGGGGGCATCAATTATGCAGGTCACACCTGGTAACATAAACTTCGGTTCGCTTATGAACGGAACCAGTAAAACAAACAGTTTAACGGTTGAAAATGTCGGCGGCAACACTTTGACTGGAACCGTCAGCGTGGCGCCACCTTTCAGCGTTCTTTCCGGCGGTAGTTACAGCCTTGGAAACAACCAAAGTCAGACGGTCAGCATCGCATTCAACCCGGCAGCGGCAGGCAGTTACAGCCAGTATGCAACATTTGCTGCCAGCGGTGGCAACGGCACCAACGTGGCCGTCACGGGTACCTCAACCAATATCGCCGGCGGGGTGGCACCGACCATATCCGCGATCAGCGCAAACGTTGCCAACCAGGGCACCAATCCAGTCCTGCTTGCGGTTAGCGCCGGTCCCATTCAACTTTCAGCAACAGCTCAGGCGAACAACAACGACCCCTTGACCTGGCAATGGGAGTATAACGTAAACGGGGGTTCTCAGATAGTATATCAACTGGGTTCCGGGACCACACCCACAACAAGTTTCACCAATTCTGTGGACGCAGGTGGCAATGTTAACGTTTGGACGTTGCAAGCCATTGACACCAAAAATGGATTAACAGCGCAATCCCAGGTTTCGATTTACGTAATGGTGCCTCCGCCAGCTGGAGTACAGGTTGTCCCCAATTAAGGGCAGGACGACCGAACTTGAGCGTTATTTCAAAGCACTGCCGTTCCGGTCGCGTGTCCCGGTTTGTTTGGCGCGATTCCCTTCCCGGCGCCTACTCTTTGTTCTAACCCCGTCTCCAACGGCCCATGATCCGGTAATAACCGATTGCTCAAAAGTACACGGATTGCCAACTGGCCGGATGTCGTCAGGCCGCAACACAACAATGGCTAAACAATGGCTCTGCTGCCAGATCGGCGCCCGGGAGCATTATGCGGTACCCATCGCTTTGCATCTAAAGGGACAACTGGCGGGTCTCGTGACCGACTGGTATGCACCACAGACGAAAGCCATCCCTTGGATCAGGAAATTAGGGCGGGCGGCTTTGTCAGCAAGGTCTGAACTAATTCCACATAGACTTGTACGAGCATTTCCTTTTCGCAGCCTGCTGTGGAAGCGTCAGGTGCGACGGTTGGCCTCCCAGGGGAACATCTATGACGCATTTGTGCAGACAGATGCCGCCTTTGCCGCCGCCGCCGCCAAACTCAAGCTGCCACGGCATGACATATTCTTTGGTTATTCCTACGCCAGCTTGGAAATGTTGATCGCCGAAAAGAAACGGGGCCTATCGACCGTGCTGGATCAGATCGATCCGGGTGCATCGGAGTTCCGATTGGTTGCGGAGGAAACGGCCCGTTTTCCCGGAATGGCGGGCCCTCCACTGGGTTTTCCTGCCAATTATTACGAGCGGAACCAGCGTGAATTGGAATTGGCCGATCGCGTGGTGGTGAATTCTTCGTTTTGTCGCGACGCGCTTGTGAATCAGGGCGTCGATCCGGCAAAGGTGTTCATTATCCCGCTCTGTTACGAACCGAAGGGCAAAATTACGATGCCGGAAGCCGGAAGCCGGAAGCCGGGACAGGCTCTACGGATACTTTTTCTTGGACAAGTCATATTGCGCAAGGGCATCCAGTATTTGCTCGAAACCGCCAGAAAAATGGAAGGTGAAAATGTGCATTTCGACGTGGTTGGCCCCGTCGGCATCTCTGCCGAGGCGGTGGCTGCGGCCCCTCGCAATGTTACCATCCATGGAAGGGCGACGCGGGACCAAGCCGCCAATTGGTATCGCCAAGCGGATTTGTTTGTTTTGCCGACATTGTCCGACGGTTTTGCCATCACACAATTGGAGGCGATGAGTTACGGTTTGCCGGTGATCACGACTCCATGCTGCGGCGAGGTGGTCAGCGACGGGGTGGACGGAATCGTGGTTCCGCCGCGGGATCCGGCAGCATTGGCAACAGCCTTCCGGCGTTATCTAGCGGAACCGGAATTGCTTGCTGCCCAGCGAATAGCAGCGCTGCAAAAAGCCGGGCAGTTTACGCTGGAGCATCTCGCTAAAAACCTCCATGATTTGGAGGTTTCATTATTCAACAAGCTATGATCTCAAAAAGGCGAGAAATGACGCCAAGTGCCGGAGGCGTGTCCCTTCCCTTTGACGCTGTAAACGGATTGTCCCATCATGCTTGAGACACTTTCAATCCTGCCGCTCAGTTTCTGGGTGGTGATAGTGCTGCTGGGCGTTGGCGCCATTCTGGCCGTGGGGCAGATTAAAGACGGTACAGGCCTGCCAATGCTCGTTGTGCTAAGCACTGTGACGGCTTGGTATGTTGGGGACGCGTTTTACAATGATTACGCCTCCAACCATGCCAAGATATTTACCCCGGATATTCTCAGCAGCGCCTGGTGGCAGGTAGCCTGGTTTGTGCTGGTCCTGGTCCTGATTACGCCAGTCGTCCACGAGTGGTTCAATCATGCTTATCGGCAGCGCAGCAGCGGCGTTCTTCAAATATTCAAACATGGAATTGAGCAGCCGACGATTCAAAGGCAGCTCAACGCCGTGTTCAGCGGTTGCGCAGCGGTTTGGATTGTACTGTTTGCGGTCGCCCTCCTCGTGCTGAAGGATCAAGTCATTTATTATATCTTTCCGTTTTTGGGCTACAACGCCAGTCCCTGGATGCACGGTCGGATTGGGGCCGGCTTTGATTGTTTTTCCATCTTAGGGGAGTATCTGCAGTTGCTCTCCGCCACCATGTTCGGTGTGGTGGCGGCCCTGGCGACGAATCGCAAAGTTCGTTGCTATGCCCTTGTGTTGTGCGTGCTGGCCTGGCCTTTCTTCATTTTTGGTCGCACTCGCAACACGATGCTCGCCATGGTGGTCCCGGCAATATTGTGCTGGGTGTTCCTCCGGTTGCGCGGTGGCATGTGGAAAAAAGTCATCGTGCTCCTGACCTGTTTTTTTGTGATTAATTTCTGGATGAAGTTTATCATCGCCAATCGCTCTCAAACGACCATCACCGCTGCGTTTCATGAAAAGGGTTTGGACTTGGCGGCGCAAAAGAAAGTCCACAATGAAGGACTCAATATGTATGAGGAGCTGTGCTGGATCAGTACGTTTATCGACGACGGCAGATATCACGTCAATTGGGGAGAGCGCTATTTTGCAGAATTGGTCAATCCCATCCCGCGCGGGTTGTGGCACGGAAAACCGCTTATAGGAATTGACTACGCGATCGCTCGTGGGCAGGGGGGAGGCTCGGCGGACGGAGCCGGAGTAAATGCCACCATTTCCACCGGTATGATCGGTCAAGGGGTGGTAAATTTTGGCCGCATTCTGGGACCGGCGTTTGCCGCGCTCCTGATGAGTTTTTGGATAGCCTGGCTTGCCCGGCTGGATCTACAGGTGACTGAGTTTGGGCGTCTGCCGTTGTATGCGCTGGGTATCATTCTGACTTTCAATCTCGGCCGCGACATCACACTGATAACCCTCTATCCTTTTGTGTTTGGTGCCTTACTTATTTGGTGGATTGATTCTCGCCGTTCACATTCAACTTCCCCTCAGGCGAGCCAAAGAACTCAACCAAAGGCGACCATGACACCGACCCACAAGGAAAGCCTTTTAGCCTGGAAAAACCGCCCGAAAAAGCCAACGTTTTCTCTGATAAAAAAGCGGCAAGCGTTTGATTCTAAAAGAGTTGTTTAAATCACTCTTGAAGAAACCAGGAATACCCGGGATGAGTTTAGATTCTAGTCAGATCCACAAGAGCGCATCGAATAAAACCTCTGGTTCGTCGTCGACGGAGCCGCGTGTGGCGGTGTTGTTCCACCGATTGGGGCCGTATCACCACGCCAGGCTGGGTGCCGCCGGCTCACGAATGAAGGTCACCGGTGTTGAATTTTCCCGCGTTGATTCGATGTACCAATGGGACCAACTCCACGGTGCGGACGGGTTCGACCGTGTTACGCTGTTTTCGGAAGAAGCTGTCGAGGGTTTGTCCGGCAAACGTATTCTCAACCGGGTGAGCGAGGTGCTCGGTGAAATCAACGCTCAAGTCGTGGCAGTCCCTGGGTGGTCAGACCGGTGTTCGCTGGCAGCACTGCGCTGGTGCGGATCAAATGGGGTCCCAGTGGTGATGATGTCTGAAACCAACGCATGGGATTTCGGTCGAAACTGGCTGAAAGAACACATGAAGCGCCGTTTAGTAAGGTTATGCGGGGCGGGACTGGTCGGCGGTCGTGCGCATGTGGAATACCTGGAGCAGCTGGGACTTGGCCGGAGTAAAATTTTTTTGGGTTATGACACCGTTGACAACTATTATTTTACCTCCAGAACAGCCGAAATCAGGAGCCAGGCACCGGTACTCCAACGACAATATAAATTGCCGGAGAATTATTTTCTGGCCTCGGCTCGATTTGTCGAGAAAAAGAATCTTTCACGTTTGATCCAAGCCTATGCTGGTTACCGCGAATTGGCGGCAAAAGCCAAAAACGGGGAACGAAACATTGAAATCTGGGATCTGGTGTTGGTCGGCGATGGTCCGCTGCGTGAATCCATTCTCAAACAAATTGCGGAATTGCATTTAGAACAGCATGTAATTATGGCCGGGTTCAAGCAATATGAGGAATTGCCGGTCTATTATGGTCTGGCCAAAGTCTTTATCCACGCGAGCACCACCGAACAGTGGGGCCTGGTGGTCAACGAGGCCATGGCGTCCGGACTGCCGGTGCTGGTCTCCAACAAATGCGGCTGCGCGATGGATTTGGTTCAGGAGGGCGTCAATGGTTATAGTTTTGATCCACTGAATGTGAACCAAATGGCCGAGCTGATGCTTCGCTGTTCAGCCCAGTCCATCGAACGCCTGAATATGGGCCGGGCCAGTGAAAAACTCGTGGCCGACTGGGGCGCGGATCGGTTTGCGAATGGGCTGAAACAAGCCGCCGAAACCGCCATGAGATCCACGCCGGCGAAAGCATCGATCGTGGATTGGCTGCAAGTAAGTCTGCTTTTACGACATAAAGACAGGGTGAGCACGTGACCGGCCAAAGCCACAGCCGACGAATCATTCACGTCACATCCCCCCTGTCACGGTCCGGTGGCGGTATTCCTCCGGTGATCTGGTCACTTGCGGGGCAGACGCAAAAACTGGGAAGCGAGACATTGGTCTCCGGTCTGAAAGACGAATATTTCGAGGCCGACTGCGGGAACCAGGTAGTTCCCGTCCTCGGCGGAGCGGTTCGCGGTCCTCAGGCCATCGGTTATTCACCTGAACTGTATCGCCTGCTCAAAGCAAAAGTCAGATCCGCGGATTTATTGCATGTGCATGGATTATGGTCGTACCCCGGCAGGATGGCTTATCGTCTTGGTCGGAGCGTGGGATGCAGGCGGATCGTCTCACCCCATGGAATGCTGGAACCTTGGGCGCTCCAGAATTCCAGATGGAAAAAGCGTCTGGCGGGTTGGTTGTTCGAATCCCGGAATCTGCGGACAGCCGACTGCCTTCACGCCCTTTGCCATAGTGAGTCGGAAAACTTCCGCCGATATGGTCTGCGGAATCCCATTGCGGTCATACCCAATGGCGTGGACTTGGAAACACCAGAACCAGGACCGGATAAGGAAGATCTGTTATCTGAACAACCGGCTTTGCGCGGGAGAAAATTGTTGTTGTTTCTATCTCGCGTCCATCCGAAAAAAGGCCTGCCTGAATTATTGCACGCGTGGGCCAAGGTCAAGGCATCTGATAAAAATTGGTCTTTGCTGGTGGTTGGCCCGGATGAACTGAATCACCAATCAGAACTGTCTAAAATTGCCACTGAGCTGGAAATCACGCAGCATATCCACTTTATGGGACCGGCTTATGGGCCAAGGAAACGTCTGTTTCTGTCGGCCGCAGACGCTTTTGCTCTCCCTTCTTTCAGTGAAGGATTCAGCATGGCGGTGTTGGAAGCGGCAGCAGCGGGACTGCCCGTCTTGCTTACCAAAGAATGCAATTTTCCTGAACTTGCAACCGCTGGAGGTGCCATTGAAGTGCGGGCTGGCCCGGTTGGCATCCCTGAAGGATTAAACCAATTGATCGAATTAAGCGAGGCTCAACGTAAGTCAATGGGTGGCAATGGCCTTCAATTGGTCGCGAGTTCGTATACCTGGCCGGCGGTCGCAAAGGAAATGATGCGTGTTTATGATTGGATCGCAAAAATCGGTCCCAAACCGGATTCCGTTCGGCTCAGTTAAGTTCTGGACGCAAAAGTGCTTATGACCGACCTTTCAGCTTATACTGTTGGACGATTTGATCGCGGAGCAGGCAAAGTTAAGGAGGGGCTCTGGCTGGTGGTAAGTTTGTTGCTATTCCGGCTTTGCCCGTTTAGTTTCTCAGCATTGAAGTGTTCAGTCCTGCGCTTCTTCGGGGCAAAAATCGGGCGGGGCGTGGTTATCAAACCACAAGTCAAAGTGACCTTCCCCTGGAAGCTTGAAGTCGGGGATTTTGTTTGGTTAGGCGAGGAGTGCTGGCTGTTGAACCTGGAAAAGATCATCATCAAATCGAATGTTTGCGTTTCACAACGGTCATTTTTATGCACTGGAAGCCATAATTTTAAACTTCCGACCTTTGACCTGATCACGAAGCCAATTGTGCTGAGTGAAGGGGCTTGGATCGGGGCTGGTGCCTGGGTCGGGCCCGGTGTCACGGTCGGCGAGCAATCAGTTTTAACTGCCTGTTCCGTCGCTACCAAAAATCTGGAAGCGGGCGGCATTTACCGGGGCAACCCGGCATTATTGGTAAGTAAAAGGGCGTAATTGCGGGCTGAAGTCGCCCGAAACGCGGTCGGCAAGACCACGTAATTTGTCATTAACAGAAGATGCGAATCACCCTCATCAATCAAACGTTTTATCCGGATGTGGTATCCAGCGGCCAACACTTGAAGGATTTGGCGGTGCGACTGGCTGAATGCGGCCACGATGTCACCGTTGTGGCCAGTCGCCGGGCGTATGACAGCCCGCAAAAGCTTTTCCCAAAGCGTGAAACCTGGCTGGGCATCAAAATATATCGCGTCGCCAACACCGGCTTCGGCAAGCGTTCCAAGCTGACCCGGATCGTTGATTTCGCCACCTTTATCTTAAGTTGTTGCTGGCGACTTTGTTGGCTGCCCAGGCAAGACCTTGTCGTGGCCCTGACGTCGCCCCCCATCATTTCCTTTATTGGCGCTCTATTCGCGAGGATTCGGGGCGGGAGGTTTTGTTACTGGGTCATGGATCTCAATCCTGATGAAGCCGTGGCCGCGGGTTGGCTTAATCCTAATTCATTCACTACCAAATTCTTGGAACGCTGTTCCAGGTTCAGTTTGGGCACGGCTTCACGGATCGTGGTGCTCGACGAATTCATGCGCGACCGGATCCTGAACAAGGGAATCCTGGAGGAAAAAATTGCCGTGGTTCCGCCTTGGTCTCACGACTCAGACGTCCGGTTCGACCCTGTCGGGAGATCCAGTTTTCGCAAGGCCCATGGGTTGGAAGATAAATTTGTCATCATGTATGCGGGCAACCACAGCCCTTGTCATCCGCTCGACACGATTTTGGGAGCGGCTGAAAAATTATCCGGTCGCCCTGATATAGCATTTTGTTTCGTCGGTGGCGGCAGCGAGTTTGCGCGGGTCAAAAAATTTGCCCAGGAACACCGGCTCGCCAGTGTAGTGTGCCTGCCGTACCAGCCCATCGATCAACTCGCGGGGTCCTTGTCCGCAGCAGACCTTCATGTTGTGGTCATGGGCAATCCTTTTGTTGGAATGGTGCATCCCTGCAAAATTTATAATATCATGCGGGTGGGCGCTCCGCTATTATATGTGGGGCCAAAGCCAAGCCACATCTCCCGGATACTTGATAAAGTTGACCACGAGATGTGCTGGGCAACCGCAAATCACGGTGAATCGGACCTGGTGGTGCAGCACATTTTGCGGATCAAAGACATGAGTTCCAAGCCGCCGCGAAGTGGCTCCGTGGCGGTCGCTGAAAGATTTTCGACCGGACAGCTGCTGCCGGGTCTGGTAAAAGTTTTGGAAAACGCAGGCACTCGTAATTAAGTATGGAATGACAACCAAATAAGAACTTTGTGTTCGGTGATTTTGACAAATATATCTCGGTGTTTCTTACCGGATTCGTGGTGGTCTACCTATTGACCCCGGTGGTTCGTTTTCTGGCGAGGCGCTACGGGGTGATAGATCTGCCCAACGAAAGGCGTCCGCACAAACAGCCAACTGCCCGTGGGGGAGGCGTGGCCATTGTCCTGGGGGTCCAGGCGGCCTGTCTGGTGGCGCTCTACTTCCCGTGGCCGGATATGGCCGGAGATTTTGATTTGCACTGGTGGCGGCGTTTTGTGGCCGCTTCCATGGTCCTGCTGGTTGTGGGAGTGATCGATGACGTCCGCGGCATGAAACCGTTGATAAAGCTGGCCGGACAAGCCGCAGCTGCATTGTTGATGACTTATGGCGGCACCCAGTTCGGACAGTTTTTCGGGATGCATCTTCCCGCGTGGCTCGATCACTTCCTCGTTGTGATCTGGATCCTGGCCGTAATTAATGCCTTTAATCTGATCGACGGACTCGATGGGTTGGCGTCCGGTCTGGCGTGCATTTCAGCAGTCGGGCTTTGCGGTATCTTTATCATCGGCAAGCTGCCGGGCAATGTCCTGGTGCTGATGGGGCTGATCGGTGCCTGCCTGGCCTTTCTTCGTTATAATCTCCACCCTGCCAGTATCTTTCTGGGTGATACCGGCAGCATGTTCCTCGGTTTCATGTTAGGCACAATCTCCCTGGATACGTGCACCAAGAACACTTTCCTGCTTTCATTGACGATCCCAATGCTGGTGTTGGGGGTGCCAATCTATGATACCATTCTTGCCATTTGGCGCCGGTCAGTCAGGCGAATGTGGGTCCAGGATGATGGGGGAGGTTCCGGCCGGAAGCGCGGCATCATGCAGCCGGATTTAGACCACTTGCATCATCGCCTTTTAAAGGCGGGGCTAAGCACGCGACGGGTGGCGATCGTGCTCTGCGTGGGTAACGCCGGCTTGGTCCTGTTCGGGCTGATGGTTACGACCTTTGAATCGCATGCTGCTGGAATTTTTTTAATCGCTCTTTTGGCAGGTGTTTACGTGTTGATGCGCCATCTGGCCATCATTGAATTGCGCGACACGGGCGCCGCATTGCTGCGCGGGCTCCGACGTCCCACTCCAATTACTTTTAAGGCGTTGGGCTATCCGGCTTGGGATATGACTGCGATGGCCGGGGCAGTCGCCATCGCCAAGTGGTTGTCGGAAGATGATTACACCCCCAGCTTCTGGTATGATTGGTTTCTGAGCCTGCCGGTCTGGCTGACCCCGACCTTCGCTCTTTTGGCGGTTTCACGCACGTACATCACCATCTGGAGCCGGGCACGCATGCGCGATGTACTGATCTTGTTTCTCACACTTCAGGCAGGGTTGCTCCTCAGCCTGGGACTGGCCCTGGTGATTGACCCTTATAGTCAGATCCAAAAATCAATGCTCTATACGCTGGTGATATTTGCGATTGGCCACCCAACCATTATTTTCTTGCGGGTGGCCTACCGCCTCATGGAGGAATTGGTTAGCTGGTCGAGGTCCAAGGAGCAAACGCGACCGGATGAACGACGCGTCCTGTTGTATGGCACCGGAGCCCGCTGCTGGCTCCTGCTAAGGGAATTGGGTTTTAGCAAATCCGAAAATATCGGCGGGCGAACGATAATAGGAATGGTGGATGACGATGAATCCCTTCATTCGCGGTGGGTCTACGGTTACTTGGTGATGGGTGGCGGCAAGGATTTGCCCCGGCTGATCACCACTTACAAGATCACCGGGATCATCGTGACCGCGGATCTCACTCCGAAATCGCGCGAGGCGGTCTGTAACCTCGCTCACCAGGGCGGCATCGAAATCAGTGAGTGGATCAGCAGTGAACAAATCATTGTCCCCAGGCCGGCATTGTCAAAATCGGTGGTTGAGCTTGAATCTAAGCCGGTTTCCTGAAATCTTTCCAATTAGAATACATGCGAAGAATTTTCCTGATCGGCTTGGGCTGCTTGGTACTCCTCTTTCTGGGCTATGCCTGTTTTTTGAGTTATTCCAAATCGAAAGAGGCGAGATTGATTGGAATGGCGCGCCGATTTATCAATCAGTCAGACGAGCGCAGTGCCATTCTGAGCTTGTCGGAAGTGCTCCGCATGGATCCCCGCAATGTCGAAGCCACCCGCCTGATGGCCGATCTCGCCGACTCCGACCGGCAGGCAAACGCCCTTTTATGGCGCAGTCGGGTGATTCAGCTGGATCCGCATTCCCCGATCGATCTCATTGCGCTGGCGTCGTCTGCGATGAAAGCCGGGGACTTTGCCCTAGCCACGAATTCGCTGTCTCAAGTCGGATCGACTTACCAGAAAACCGCTTCATACCAGAATGACGCCGGTGTCTTGGCCATCACCACACATCAACCCGCTCTGGCTGAAGCTTATTTTCGACAGGCTGTCTTGCTGGCTCCCAACAGTTTGGCACCGCTGTTGAACTATGCAGTGTTGCGGCTGCACAGCACAAACCTTGTGGCCGCAGGTGAGGCTAGAGCTACGCTGATAAAAATAGCCGGAGGAACCAATGCGGTTTTTCGCTGCCAGGCCTTGCGGGAGCTGACCGCCGATGCTTATGTTCATAGCCAATTCGACAACGCGCTGCAGCTCTCCCGCCGTTTGCTGGCCGAGACCAATTCTGAGTTTACTGACCGGATTCTCCAGCTCGATGTTTTGAAGCAGGTTAATCAGACGGATTTCATCGCCGCCTTGGATACTTGCCAGAACGTCGCCGGTCAGGATCCGCAATGCATTTTTGAACTCGCCACTTGGGAAATCAAAAATATCCCTCCGGAAAAAACCCTGACGTGGTTGTGTCGTTTGCCTCCTGCAACGCAATCCAACCAGCCGGTCGCCTTGCTATCCGCCGAATGCCGGATGTTACAGGGCGATTGGCCCGGCCTTGACCAGAGCTTGAGAACTCAATCATGGGGGGACTTTGAATTCGTCAGGCACGCATTTGAAGCCCGGGCGTTTAACGGGGAGAACTCACCCGATGGCATGACTGCCGAATGGAACAAGGCACTGCAGAGCGGAGGAAGCGGGGTAAAAAACTTGGCGACCTTGTTCCAACTGGCCTCACAATGGAATTGGCCCAAAGAAAAGGAGAATCTGCTATGGCTTATTGTCCGCTCCCATCCAGAAGAAAAATGGGCCGCGCTGGCTCTCATCAATGATCTCGTCGCCAGCGGGCGTACCCAGGCCCTGATGATGTTCAGCGCGCAGCAACTGCAAAAAGATCCGTCTGATATCCAGGCAAAAAACAACCTGGCCATGACGGCGCTGTTGTTGAACGCGAAAGAAGAAAATCCGTTTGATCTGGCTCAGCAAGTTTATGAAGAAAATCCGACAAATATTTCTTACGCCTCAACTTACGCGTTCTCCCTTTATTTGCAGAACCGCAGCCCGGAAGCTCTGAAGATTTTTCAGCAATTCAACCAGAAGGATTTCGAAGATCCCGAAGTGGCCGGTTATTACGGAATCGTCCTTAAAGCCACCAGTCATCCCCGGCGATCCAAAATCTACCTGGAAAAAGCCGCTCAGGCAAATTTGCTGCTTCCGGAGGAACGGAAATTGTTCGCCGGCACGCCCTGAAAATCTCCAGTCGAAAAACCAAATTGTCCAATCC
>JBEKMT010000162.1:0-13189 GCA_050008355.1 Verrucomicrobiota bacterium | reverse complement strand
GAATCCATCAAAGCGAATAGTCCCAGAGCCCGGAAGGACGCTTTTAAAACGCTCGTATAATTTCTTAAAGGTGCTGTCGTCGTCTTCATCGCCGCCTTTATCATTCGCCATGCGCAAAACCAATTGGAACGGAGCCGGCTTCCCAACCGCCCCCCGAACGATATAAATAAGCACCAGAAGGTAAATGACACCAAATACAAGGGCCAAGGGCCATCCCCAGTTCGGCCGAAAATACGTCCTGGCGTAGAACCAAATCGCAACACCAAAGAGTAGCATTGCGATACTCCAGCGACTGATAATTTGGGTTTTCATGGTGAAAGTGGTTGTCGAGATTGATCAACTGGCCAGTTCGCATGTTGAAACACAAAAACCATCGATCAATATCGCCGACTTGTGGCAAAAATCGAGCGTTTTCCATAAAACGTAAGCAACGAGATAAAACGAGCAGAACCGGATAGCGAGCCATTCAGCTCGCCGGTTCTGCGGTCGAATGTTCGTCGGGCTTGGATTTGATCTTCGTTTTTTTTAGCCTCTTTCCCTGCAACGGTGGCGTGGTCTTTGAGCCGGTGGCTCCTCCCGGTAATGGCGATGGTATGGGCGTGGTGCAGAAAACGATCCAAGATCGCGCCGGCGGTGGGGACGTCGCCCAACAGTTTGCCCCATTCCTCCAACGGCCACTGCTATCCGAAACAGGCAAAAAGGACGGATTGAACCGTTGATTTTGTTGAGGTTTCTGAGTCCCATTTTCATTTTTCAAAATCAGGTTAGGCGGTTTAGGGCTGGATGCTGTCCAAGGTCAGTTGTAAGTCCAGGGCCGGTTCTGGTGGCGTGTCGAAGGGCCGGTTGAGCCGTTGAAAGGTAGCTACCTTCAGTTGAGATGTTACAAAGAGACAAGGAAGGGCGCTGCGCGCCCGGCGGTCATAAAGGGGGCGGTTCTTGATATTGTAATATTTCAAGCTTAATTCCACCCACTTTTCCAACGACCTTGGTCGTCCTCGAGGCCTTCTCGCAACACCCAACCTCTGTGCCTTGGCGTTTCTGCAGCTAGCCCTCCGCGGCCTATTGGCAAAGCTGGGTGGATTCTGCAAACCCAAAACCGTAATCCGCCGCCATTTGGCAACAGACGCCACCTGGAAATGCCCTAACTAATAAGGCAAAAGTGCCTCTCTGCAGAAATCGGATATTCCAACGCCAACGGCGCGGCCTAACTCCAGCCCAGGGCAACCGCCCTGGTTATCCAAACCGCAAAGATTCAAAGCCCTGAGGGGGCGCTCTAAAGACCTGCTACTGCAATCGCACAACCCGCATCCGCGAACACGCCGGGGAGAAACTCGGTCCCGTCATCGATCATGAGGCGTTCCTGCTCAGCGGGCGGTCCCGATCATCGGGCACCTCGTCACTCCACTTCACCATTCTTTGAGATGTTCTACGACAGCCGGGCCGGCCACGGCAAACCAATACGCATGGTCCAAAACGTAGTTTTTCCGGATTGCATGTCACGCGGCCACGAAAATTTTCCCTCCTCGCGGGGTCCACGCTCTGCTTGGGCTGGCTACCTGACAGGAACAGCGGCAGGCGCAGGGGGAGGCGTCGTCCACGCTGCGAACTCATCGAACTGAACCAGGTTCCTTTGGCCGCTATTTTCCGATCCGTTATGGCCATCCTCCTTACCGTCCACGAGGATTTTAATCGTATGCGGACCATTCAATGACAGCTTGGCGGCCCAGAGCATGTAAGCAGTCAATGCGTCGTTATCGACAGTCCCGTAATGGCCGTCAACGTTTTGTGCGACGCGTGTTCCGTCAATGTAAACGTCAAACAGGCCATCCCCTGTATCGGGGCGCCCAAATATCTCTACCAGGCTCCCGGTAAAGGTCCACGACACCGCATCACCCGCCATTCCGGACCAGGCGTGAACACCGCCTAGATTTGTCGGTACCTTTGACCCGAAAGTCCAGCCCGAGCCTGTGAACGTTGCCTGGCCATTGGCTTTATTTCCTACCGACGCAGATGCCAAGGAAAGTGAGGATCCGGCGATTTCATAAGCGTCAACAACTTGATAAATATTGCTTGAGCTGGGGTTCTTGTTGCCCGTCTGTTGGAAGGCCAGGACATGCGCGCCAGACGATAGTCCCGTAACTCTTACCAGAGGTTGCCGATGCAGCAGTGTCGGATTATACGCATCTACGGTTGTCCACGGGCCTCCATCTAAAGACCACGCGCCAATGCCGAAGTTGGGACCTTTCTTCGTCAGAAGCGTAATGGCCGTTCCGCTGAAATTCTCAACCGCTATCGGTCCCATGATTGCCGGATTTCCCGAAGCCTGAAAATAATCATTGTAATGCTCATCACCTCTATAATCGCCGCTATCTCCAGTACCATAAGTCCAGGAGGCTGGAGCCCCTCCAACGGATGAGTAAATAATGCTGGAATCCGTATCGTTGATGGTCGTTTGCGCTCTGGCACTGGCACCTTTCAAGACGAGCAACGCGGGCAACGTTACGGTTAACAGCCGGAACTGAGCCCGGAGGTTGCTCTTCAATCCAAGAGACAATTCCCAAATGCGGGCCGCGGCGGCTTTTAACTTTGTTTTCATACTTGGATTTCTAGGCTTTGCCTTGGCAATGCATTTTGTGCGGGATTTAACATAAAGTTTCCAGCCGGAGATCAGTGTGATCTTTTTTGTGATTTTCTTCCGGCTCAGTGCATTTGCAAGTTATTATGCTAGTCCCTACCTGGTTTTCCCACGGGCCACGAGTGCGCTCCACGGGCTTTGGGGCCATCCATTCTTACCCCGCAGTAGCCCTGTCAGCCGGCATGAAAACATGGCTGTCCTTGTTCACCACCAACCATGCGTATAATGATCCAATCGAATCATTTTAGTTGAGCGGTAGGGTAAGACCCCATGGTTGCCGAGCTCAGGAAGAGAGAGACTCGCGGCTATGAGAATCATTTTGCTAATAATATGTGCTGCCACGTTGCTGGGTGCCTCCGGGTGTATCGTCCCGGTCGGCGGCGGCGGAGGAGACTGGGGGCATCCGGATCATGGCGACCATGGCGGCGACCACCATGATGACGACCATCACTGACCCGGGTTCAATCAAGTTGATCAATCAGTTCAAAAGCGTTTCAAAAAGATCTGTTGCCGTTTGGACTGGGTTTCTTGTGCCCCGGCTTGCCCCTTGCAAAAAAGTCCGTTAACAGAATCTTCTTGGTTGTGTATATACACAGTATGAAAAAACGCTTGGATCTGACGTCGGTGGAAAACTGCACGTGCTTTAATGTACGCAGGACGTCCCGGGCGATCACCCAGTTTTTTGACGCCCAGGTTCGCCGCCACGGCGTCCGCCCCACGCAAACGACGATCCTGGGAGCGTTACGGGCCAAAAACGGATGGAGCATGGCCGACCTGAGCGATTGGCTGGGCATGGAGCGCACCACCTTGCTCCGAAATCTTCGCCCTTTGCAGCGCGACGGCTTGGTGTCTGCCAAAAGCGGCGGACGAGATGGTCACGTGCAGGTTAATATTACCCAACAGGGACGTACCGCTTTGGCCAATTCCCTGCCAGCGTGGCGCTCCGCGCAGGACAAAGTTGTCGCCATTCTGGGGCGGGAACGCTGGTCGGCGATTATCCGCGATTTGGAAGACGTGGTCGCGAAATTGAAAGAGCGATTGCCTTCGGAATGACCACTGTTTTTGACCTCCAAAAGTGTATATGCACATCACATTAGTGAAAACAAATGCAGACCGCAAATTTAAACACCCAAGAGAAAGGAATGGTAGATGAACGCGAAAACTGAAATTGCGGGACGGCTCCCGGACATCGAGACTTCGAAACCTGATGGCCGGCACTCGGGCGTGAAGCGGGTCTTGGCCGCGGCCCTGGCCCTGTGGCTTGGGCTCATCTTTTTCCTCGGCGACCGGGGATCATTCGTGGGGAACGTGGGTTCGCCACCTCTGCCGATTGCTTTTGGCTTCGGAATTCCCCTGGTAGTCTTCTTTACCGCCTATCTCGGATGGAGCGCGTTCCGGGCGTTCGTCCTCGCCGTCGATCTCCGGCTCCTGGCCGCGATTCAGGCATGGCGATGGGCTGGTCTGGGCTTCCTCTCGCTCTATGCCCAGGGCATTCTGCCCGGACTATTCGCTCTCCCGGCCGGCCTCGGAGACATGGCCATTGGCATCGCCGCGCCGTGGATTGTGCTCGGGCTAATTCGCCACCCTTCCTTTGCAACCAGCCGGCGGCATGTAATTTGGAATATCATGGGCATCGTTGACCTCATTGTTGCCGTTTTAATGGGGACAATCTGTTCCGGCTTCTTCTCCGGAATCCCCGGAACCGTCACCACGGGCCCGATGGCACGATTACCGCTGGTGCTCATCCCGGCGTATCTCGTCCCCATCTTCATCTTGTTGCACTTCACCGCTCTTTCACAGGTGCGACAATTGGCTCGCTCGGGAAAATCTGCGCCCACCCAAAACATTTGAACCGGCCAATAACCAGGTGTGTCTGGCGACGCTCTCTAACGCCAATTCGATCGCATCCCTTCAAACCCTGGGGAATTTCAAATGCTTTTGGATTGGTCCGGCCAGGGCGATGGCTAGAAAAACGGCGCTGGCAGCCAGCCAGCGGAGGATATCAGGATTTAGCCCGCCCAGGTTTCGGGTGTTGAGGTGCGTCGTCATTTGCGAAGCGAAGCACCAGACGAGCCAAGCCGCCGCCCAGGCAAACGCTGGCCAGAATAAATGCTTCAGCACGCTGCCGGGTGCGAATGAACCACTGCGGATCCGCGCCAGCCCGGTTTCAAACTCATCCTGCAAATGCCGCTTGCGTTCGGCCCGCTCAGCCTCGGACAAAACCGCCGGCATCCTTTGAATCCGGTCCTGCAGCCGCCGCTTGAATTTGGTTGATAATGCCGGGATTATCATTCGGGCTGAAAACGCCGCATCGAGTCGTTGCAGCTGCTCCGCAAATGTCCGGCACCCGGCGCAACCCGCAAGGTGGATTTCCACTACTTTTCTTTGGGCCGCTGACAACTGGTGTTCCTGGTAATCCAGGATTTTATTTTCAATTTCTTCACACGACATAGATCACAGTCAGTTAAGTTTGTTTCAACAAGTGGATTCAAGCAAATCAATGATCCCGATGGCACTCGCAGTTGGCTTTGAATTCGTTCGCGATGGGCCTGCTGTCGTCGAAACCGATTGCGCCCGACGGGCATTGATTCGCAATAGTTCCTTTTTGGCCCGGAAGATCAAGGTCTTGACCGTGCCCAGCGGCAGGCCAAGCATGGCCGCCACCTCCTCGTAAGCTTTCTGTTCCAGATAGAACAGGGTGATGACCTGGCGATAATGGCTTGGTAATTGAGCCAAAAGAACTTTCACATCCATTTCCGACCCGGGTTCCGCTGGCAGCCATTGCAGTGATTTTATGTCATCGGCGACAGCCTCCATTCCTGGTTCGTGCAAGGATATCGTGGCCCGTCGACTGTGGCGGGTGATTTCAGTCAGACAGGTATTACGGGTGATGGTATAAATCCAGGTGGAAAGGGAGGCGCCGCCATGATAGGCGGGAAGCCCTTTCCAGATCTTCACAAAAACATCCTGGGCGGCATCCTCGGCCCGGGCCTCGTCGCGCAATATGCTAAAAGCAAGTCGGAAGACCTTTTCTTTGAGCTGTTCATGCAGCAAGCTAAAAGCCTCATCATATCGCGAGGCTTCCAGATGTCGCCGGATGTCGGTCTCTTCCATTAATAGCAGCCTCCCGGGCGGAAACACCGTCAGGTCTCAGGCGCACTCTTTATACTGCACCGGGGCCGTCCCGGTTTCAAAAAAAATAAACATTCTTGAAACAATCTGCGGACCGCCATAGTCGGAAGAGGGTAGCCGTGTCAAGGGTGCTCAACATCGGCGGCTGCTAAAAAAGTAAAACCAGCTAATCCAATAAAATATTATGCTCAATACACTTCCCGATATCCTCATTGCCTTCGTTCCTATCTCGGCCATCTTGATGATCTTTGGCACCGGCATGCTCAGCATTTATTTTAACTTTCGCAAGCGCCGGGACATGTTCGCTTTGTATCACCAGGAACGCATGGCGGCCATTGACAAAGGAGTCGAACTGCCGCCGTTACCGGAGGATTTTTTCCACGAAGATGGTGGCAAATCGCGTCGGCGCACCCAGCATGGAACCTTGCTGTCCGGTCTGATCCTGGTGTTCCTGGGCCTCACTTTATATATCGCTCTTCATTTCACCGTATCGCGCATGGATGATGGCGGCGACGTCGCCTTATATGCGCTGGTTCCGGTCGGCATCGGCCTTGCTTGTTTGATTTATTATTTCGCCGTGGGCCGGAAGATCGCCCTGGCCATTGAAGCGGAACGAAAAGCTGGCCTGACGGAAACCTCCCCGGGCCGAAGTGGCTAGGATCTAATTGCGCCCCCCTTCAGAAACCCCGGAGTCGCTCGCGGTAGGGCTGCCAGGGGACGTATCTGACAAGATCGAACAATCCTGGGATGAATGGCAGAATGATTTGTGCCGCCTCTCATCGAACTCCCCGGACCTGACTGCCGCTTAGGCCGGTCACTACATTCAGCGCGAGGATCCTCAATTGGTCGTTGATGCCATCCTGTAAGTTGTGAACGCAACCAGAAAATGATTATCCTGATAGCCGCCCGCCGCGCGGCAACAAATGTTTTGAGGACGGATTGTTTTTGATTGCTGGCCTTGTGATTCATGCGGCGAGCTAAACGAAAGAGTTGGACAAAATCGCCCGCACGATCATCCCTGGAGAACAATGTTTTTTTGGGAGCCCGACCCTCAACGACCGCGATTTGGGTGGGAAGGAAATGGTTGTTCTGTTAGCTTGATTTTTAGGCGGTAGTGGCTCAACTTTCACCTTTAGTCAGTGAGCGACCATTATGATTCGAGATGATTCATCGTCCGCCGGGAACGGCAAAACTCCAGGCTCTCAGCCTGATCCGGAGCAAAGTGTGCGTCTGATGGATGTGACCGGCAAGTATGTTGGCATTATAACTCTTTCCGAGGCTGAAACATTTGCCGCGCGTCGGGGAGCGAAGCTGGTCACGATTGGTCCGACGGCTAAACCTCCGATTTACCGTCTGGTCGATGACGAAACGTATCAAAAGTTTTTCAAGAAGCCGGAACTATGGACGATTTGACAAAGTCGTGGCATCGGCCTGACCATTCGCTGGACCCCCGATTTCAGAATGGCCACTGGCTTTCCATGGAGAGCAGCCCGCGGCCATTCTTATGGTGCGGAGGTGTTTCGATGGCATTTTTAGCTCCAATGCCTGGTTTCTGCCGGATATGAAGACACCGCCTCCGTGGTTGGCATACTCGAAACCCTCGGCTGCCGATCTTTGGCGTTATGCACCTCGCCATCGCTCAACCGGGACTGCTCTACATCGCCACCCTGATTGAAGCAAAACTGCGGATCATGGCAGGTGCAGCCGAAATGTCCGTTATCGGCAGTGCCTTCCTGTTCGCCGTAGGTCGCTCTCACGGAACTGTCCAGGTCCGGGAACATTTCCCGCATCAGCTGGCATTCCCGCAGCCGGGCATTCCACTTCCCTGGCAACATCGTCAACTCCGCCAGGTCACCGCATTGCGTGAACACAATCGTCTCGAACGTCCCCATCTGGCCGGTGGAGGCTGCCTTGTGTTCCGTGGCTCGCCCGCCAACCACCGGCCGCATCAAGGGATCAACCGGGAGTCGTTTGGCGTCTTTAGTGTCTGCGTAGCCAGCCAGCCGGCTGAAGATAGTTTGCCGCATGGGCGCGACCATCGAGTGTTCTGTGTTCTTTCCAGCCCGCCCATCGTTCACCTGATTCTCACCCAGATCGGTCAGGCCCTGTGATTAACTCAGTTCGCGGCAACCAAACAGCCAGGCATCAGACGTGATCTTGGAATCGTGAAATTCCTGTCCCCAACGACTGTCGAAAGCCACCCGCAGAGACGGTTTTTGCCTTCACGCGATGTATTCGCCTTTTTCCCTTGGTTGGACATAGAGGAAAGCCTTTTTTTATATGGCTTTATTATAAGTTAATAGCAAAGGCTTGTGAAGCTAATCTGGAAAACATGGGATGAACAGTGTCAGCGGCTGTGCCCTCTGCTGGGTGCTGGACTGGCCGTTCATTGGGGGGTGAAAGAGACCGATTTTTATCGATCGCTTTTGAAAGCGGCGTAGAGCTGAAATACGGAAATCGCAATCTTCATCCCGACAAATACCCAAAATGCCCCGGAATCCTGTGTAACGTAGTAAGTTTGACAGAATCCTCTCTTTCTAGAGCATCGCTAGAAATCACGTAGCGGTGCGGAGCGAGGATTTTTGATTTATGGCGAGGCTTCGACGAGGAAGCATGGCCACAACGCCCTGCGATCGAATAGAAACGATGGGGAAAACCGAAGACGCCGCTTCTCGCTCGAGGCAAGCCGCACGCCACGTGATTCCGGGGAATGCTCTGACGCCAACGGTGACGTGTCCATTAATGATTTGCGCCAAGGCTGAAATTGCACAGGCAAAACCTGCCGCTCCAGGAAGTATCCTATTTAGGCCCGTGTTGCCTTTGCATGAGTCCTTCATTGGTTTGATGGTCGGTGCAAAACAAGCGGGAACCCGATATGCCGGATTCCTCTTTCTCGTTCAGCGCCGGGCTATCTGTCCGGTGTCAGAAATTATAAGTCACACCACTGACCAGCTTAATATCGTTGCGCTTGCGCATGGTAGCCGGTTCGCTGTTGTAATAATCGTCCAGGCAGATTGACAGGCTGATGCTTTTGGAGATGGCCGACTCCGCGCCGACTTCGGAGTTGACGAGGTAATTGCTCAGCTTGTTAACCTGCGGCAGAAGTTCGACTGATTCATAAATTCGTGCGTTGCTCGAAATGAACTTATGTTCAAAGCGCTCAGCCAGTCGCAGCGTCGCAAAGGTGTCGTCGGTATCTTCCAAACGTTCCGTCACCACACCCGGACCCACTTCACCCGCCAGCGTCGTTTGGGGGCTCTTGATGAAATAGTAGCCTGCTCCCGCCGTGATCGTGAAGCGGTATTTGATGTCGGCGATGCCATCGTGCAGACCGTCTGCCTTCATATAACCGTAAAAGCGGTCGCTTACCAGGTAGTTCCACTGGGCGGAACCATGGATGGTCTCGTTGTTCGCTATACCACTGGATGAACCGTAGGTGCCGTCGGCATCGAGATCAAATTCGTTGACCGGCGTTTTTTTGGTGGCTAGATATTTAATCGAGGCCAGCAGCGACTGGCTGTTCCCGCGGGTGAGGGTCAAGCCGGCAGTGACACTGTTGGCCCAGGGATATTTGACTACCACGTTGGTCAAGCTGGTCTGCGCGTTTACTTTTGAGGTTAAGGCCGACAAAGCAATGACGGCCACAATGGCTATTGTGTGTAATTTTTTCATTAATTGGTTTAAGGGGACAACTTCTAGATTAAACCAAAAGATAATAACTCTATTCGAATTTGGCAACTCTAAGTGTTTAAATTTTCGTGTAGCGACCCGTTACGCTTGTTGTCAACAGAAAAGCCTATCCTGGACTAGGTGAATGCCTTATCGTATCTAAGAATACAAACTAAGTTAACAGGAGACGGCCTTCTCGATGGCGTCCGGGGGCACTCCTAGAGTAACATCGGTGGCAGAAAGGTAAAATAACTTGCGAACCCGTACCCGAAGAAGCGTATCGTGAGAAAATCACGATGGGTCTTCGCAAAGAACCAGCAGTGAAATATTGATTTCTTCAGAAGAAATTATGGACTGGCTTTGGATCTTCGGCGGACTCACCGTGCTGGCCGTTGTGGTGGTCCATCTTACCGTAGACGGCAGTTCGGCCGTGCGTGCCTCAGGACTATTGCCGCCGAATCGCGGGCTACCAAGACCATGTCCAGCGGTTGGCCCGAACCGGTCACAAAACCTTGGCTAAGCACTGCGACCGCCAGATCCCTACAGTCGGTGTCGCCAAATCGAAAAAGGCGGTCGACGATTTGGTGATGAAATTCTGACCAGGAGTAGTCGGGCAATCTTTCGCTCTAACGAAAGAATTGAAATCAGAAGTCGTAACCAAGAGCTTCAGCGTATCAATCGTCGTTGCGGGATGGGCGGACAATTTGGCGGCGAAGAAGCGATTCGGTTCAAACTACTTTGCTTATATTGCCGATCTGATTCGACGTGACCACGAGCAGCATGGAGAATTGCAAAAAAGGCGGCCCGCGTAGGATGCGGTTTGTGGGAACGGATTGGGTGGCCACCGATAATTCCTCCGGCCCTTTGCTGCGCTCAGAAGCAGACCAACGGATTCGAGTGCCGCGCAGGACGTTAATTCCATCGCTCCGGTGGTGGTCAAAACCGTTCCGGAAGCTGGAACCAAAGACGTTCCACGCGGCGATTACGAAATTAAGGTCACTTTCAGCAAAAAGATGTCCGGCGGCTCGTGGAGCTGGTCGACCGCATGGAAGAATTCCACCCCGGAGTCTCCGGATAGACCCCATTACGATGCCGGGCTGAGAACGTGCATCCTGGAGATGAAACTCGAACCGGACATAACCTCCGGCTTTTGGCTCAATAGCCAGAACTTTCATATTTTCCGTGATGCGCAAGGTCATCCAGCCATCCCATATCCGCTTGTCTTTCATAAAAGATGGCAATAATGAGCGATCAGCTGAGCAGCGTTGTGGGACAAATTCGGTTGTACAGTAAAATTAGAGGTGAGAAAAACCGAGGTTATGGCCGGGTAGGGGGTCAAAATCTGCCATCAGAAGAAATCTGCAAGGAAAATCAAACAGCCTCAGCCCGATTGTGCCGTGTAACAGATAATGCCGAGCACACGTGGCGATTCTTCGGAAACATTGAGGAATCGCGCTTTTTAGACTTTTCTACTCGGCCTTATTTGCGCCTCAAATGTGATTCACTCCGGAATCATTCCGATCGTTCCCAGCCACTTCTCCACCAACTGCGGCCATTCCGTAATCGGAAACTTCGTGCGTCGCAGCCCAAACGCATGTCCGCCCTGCGCATACAAATGCATTTCTACAGGTACCCCGGCCTTCTTCAGGGCAAGGTAGTAAACCAGCGCCTGTCCGACACCGTCCACATGGTCATCCTCCGCCTGCACCAAAAACGTCGGCGGTGTCTTGCTCGTCACCCGGATATGTGGATTCAATGCGACCGGTTCATCTTTTTGGGCCGACAGATGTCCCGGATAAAGAGCAATCGCAAAATCCGGACGGCAGCTTGCTTTGTCGGCCTCATCTACCGCCGGATACGAACGCTTGTCAAAATGCGTGCTCGTCGCCGCCACCATATGTCCGCCGGCCGAAAAGCCGATCACTCCAATCTTATGCGGATTAATCTGCCACTCGGCGGCGTGAAAGCGCACCAGCCCCACCGTCCGCTGCGCATCCTCCAACGCCGGTGGTGACTCCCCATAGGGCCCCACTCTCTTGACTGGCACACGGTATTTCAAGAGCACTGCAGTGATGCCTCTGGCTGCCAGCCAATCACAAATCTCCGTGCCTTCAAGATCCATTGCCAGACATTGGTAGCCTCCGCCGGGAAACACGACGACTGCAACCCCCGTATTCCTTCCGCTTGCCGAATAGACCGTCATCGTCGGCTGCGAGACATTATTCACCACAATTACTGGCCGGCCAGCAATCAGGTCTGTTGATGTGATGGCGTTCTCCGGCCCGGAGACTGGCTGGGGATCCGGCACTGCCCCCGGCCATATTGGCACCTGAGTATGACCTGATGACGGTTGCCAGAGATTCGTTTGCGCGCCCAAACGGCCACACGCAAACGCAAGACAGAGAGCAAACATCAAAGTCTTCATCATAGTTCTCAAGATGACAGACTGGGCGTGTGTCATCAAACACAACATTTCCGAGGAAGGGGGCTGGGGAATTATTAAGGGATTTCCCGTTTTGCTTTATGTCCATGACTAGCGCGTGTCTTATCTCATGATTTTCCTCCCAATCCACGGATTCAAACGTCTTCTTTCCAAGTAGGATTGCGCTGAGTCGCAAAAATCAAAAAGGGGAGATTCCTTAAGAATTTATTATTCGCTGCATTGAGCTTGGCATTCTTCGGAACCCGTAAAATCAGCCTTTATGTCGAGCTCGGCACATGGGTTAAAGCTTCAAATGACGGGCCTGATGTGAACAGAAATGTGGCCGGTTTCTGGCTATTTCCTATAAATATCCATCTCTTTGCCCTGAAGCATATCGGCGTAATTGACAAACCATCCGTCGAGAGGTTTGCTGCCGATGGTGATTTTACGGATATTTGTACCTTTACCCTTTTTGACGATGGTGAAGGTCTTGCCATTGCCTAGGGTTATTGCGATTTTATCAAAAATCGGCACCGATACGATGTATTCAGGGTCGGCAGGCGAGTAAGGGAATATGCCAATGGCGTTGAAGACATACCATCCGGTGAGTGAACCCTGGTCGTCCATTCCCGGCAAGGCGAGGCCTTCGGGACCCATGCCAAAATAATCGGAGAGCAGCCTCGTGAGAACTGCCTGCGATTTCTCCGGCTTACTCAGGAAATAATAGAGGTAAGGATAGTTGAAGTCAGGCTGGTTGCCCATGCAGAATTGCCCTAGAAAACACGACAGGTTGTCCACCGCGTATCCTTTCCAGGGAATGGTGAAAAGGTCGTCCAGCTTCCGCTCGAACTCCGCCGGGCTTTTATAGAGGTTGATCAATCCGTGCGGGTCCTGCGGCACGAAGAAAGATGCCTGCCAGGCATTTGCCTCGCGGTACATAAACTCATAGTAGGGATAAAACGGATCGAACGGCGAATACCAGGTTCCATCGGCAAGGCGGCCTCGCATCAGATCCGTTTCCGGGTCGAATACGTTCGTGTAGTTCTTGCTGCGCTTCATCATCTGGTTGTAGACATTGGTATCGCCCAGCGCCCTGGCAAGCTGGGCAATGGCGTAATCGGAATAGGCATATTCCAGCGTCTTGGTAGTGCCGGCAGTTGATTTGGTTTCGGTCACCGGGTGGGTGATATTGGCTTCGGGAACATAGCCTAAAGCCAGATACTCTTTGTTGTAAGGCCTGGCCCGATTACCTTCCGTAGTATCGGCGTTATTCAGCATGTAGTGGTATGCCGTCTGAACATCAAATCCCCGGATACCTCGCAGATACGACC
>JBEKMT010000161.1:0-12383 GCA_050008355.1 Verrucomicrobiota bacterium | reverse complement strand
ATGATTTGACGGTGTCACGTCCATCAGAACCATACCTTTGTGAGGCTTGGCAAAATTGAGAAACGAGTGAGAATGTGTTGAGTAACCACTTTAAATGAACGACTCCACCACGCATGCGCCGAATTGTCATTCCAGTTTATTTGGAAAACGATTGGATCCGGATGATCTCGTCCATTCACCTGATGCCTAAGACCAAACCGCGATCGCAGACAGGGTTCACCTTGATTGAATTGTTGGTGGTAATCGCCATCATCGCCATTCTGGCCGCCCTGCTGATGCCGGCCCTTGCCAGTGCAAAACTCAGGGCCAAACGCATCCAATGTGTGGCGAATCTCAAGCAGTGGGGCTTGGGTTTCCAGATGTATGCCCCGGATAACAGTGATAGCATGCCGGCGGGTTGGTACGACCCCAACGGGATGTGGATGGTGGCGCTGCTGCCTTACATCCCCGGGGCGAACATCGGCGGAACCATGTGCTATTGCCCAACGGCAAATACCGTCACCCGGGATACGCTTCCCAATTTTTGGATCACCACCGGCTGCACCGCCCTGGCTTGGGGCAGAATGGGCACCAATGGTTATGCGATTGGATCGAGCCCGGATCCTTCCGGCGGGACGTCGGTTTGGGGCCGCGCCGGCATGGCGGGCAGCTATGGGTTTAACGGCTGGATGGCCAATCCGCCGGCCGCGGCGGATGCCGGCGATCCGATGGCGCCAGGCTACTGGCGCAAACTGACCACGGCCGGCCGGTATTCAAACGCGCCATTGTTTGGAGATTGCGTGTGGCAGGGCTCCAACCCGGAGCCAACCGATCAACCGCCCACGGCCTCGGGAGATTGTGCCGTGGACGCGGCGTTGCCGTCCTTCTGCATCCCCCGCCACACCGGCAAATCACCGGTCAACATGGGTTTCATCGACGGCTCCGTCAGTTCCGTGGGTCTGCGGCAACTGTGGCAATTGCCGTGGAGCAAGACTTTCGATCCGACCAAGGGGCCAACTCTCTGGCCGACCTGGTTAAAAAGTTATAACTAATCAAAACCACTGCGGTCCGAATCGCTCACACCGATCGCCCATCCACTTTAAACATCGGCAGACAACCAAAAAACCCAACAATCCATGAAAAAAATATTATCAGTGGCCATCCTGTTAGGCGTACTCCGCATCGCATTGGCGGGCAGCACGAATATTTACGTTCAAGACTGGGGAACGGTGAACGGCGGCGGTTCCGTAACCGGGAGCGGCAACATTAACACAGTTGGCTGGACTGGCGTTGCCACCTCCCAGACCGCCGGTCCTTATCTCGGAATTTACCAGGCCAATGGCGCGAGCGATGCCGGTAGCGGTGATCCTTTGCCGGCGAACACGGTTTATTTAACGACCTTGCTACCGAACCAAACCGCGCCGGCCATGTTTTACACCACCGACACGGCCGGCGCAGGATCTGGCGGCGATAGCACCTTCACGGATATCAATCCAACGTTGTACACGAACCTGGCATTTTCCGTCGAATGTCGCGGCAACCCAACCGACACCAATTATTTCGCAGTTCAAGTCGGGGGGGCGTGGTACGTGGCCACTTCCTACCAGTTGGCCAATTCCGGTTCGCTGAGTTACCCGGTGTTTACCAACGCTACCTTGGTGTATACCAACCCGTCAACAGTCTGGCATAGCCTGACGATTGGCGCTACCAGCGTGACCATTGGTTCTGTGGCCAGCCCGAGTTTGACTGCAGCGATCACCGGCATCGGTATCGTTGAACTGCCCACCAGCGCTGGGTTCAACTACAACGAGCTGACCGTCTCCGCCTATGCCCCCAACCCGCCGCCGCCGAGTCCAGCCACCATCACTTCGCAAGCCATCACTCCGCAATACGCTTACGTTGGCGGAGGCGCGTCGTTTCTGGTTCTGGCTGCCGGCACACCTCCCTTAACTTACATCTGGGAGACCAACGGTGTTCCACTGGCAGACGGGGGCAGATACCTGGGGGCTTCCAGCAATATGCTTACGATCACGAATATCAATGCCAATGATGCCTCGGTGACATATTCGGTGATCGTGACCAACGTGGCCGGCAGCGCCACCAACTCCGGCCTCGCCTTGAATGTCAGTCCCGCGCCGGCTGGACTTCTGTACGCGGAAGACTTCCCGTATGTCGGCCCCAATGGCAACCTGCCGATTATTGGCGTCGGATGGTTGAGCGCCGCACCGTCCAGTACTTCCGTCGGCATTTACGAACCCGGCCCCGGACTCGGGGATGTCTTTTCCTATTCGCCGGTGGCCACCACCAACGCTTACTACACCACGGATACCAATGATACCGGGCTCTCCGGACTGCCCTTTGTGCAAATCAATCCTGCCGATTATCCGGCCATTTCATTTCAGGCCGGGTTTGTTCCGGGAAATGCCGCCGGCCAGGTCACTGGAGCCATCAGCGTTTATTGGGCGGTGGCCATGAATGGAACCTGGTACGCCTCCGCGCAGCCCATCCCGATCACCTTGACCGCGCTGAGTCCGTATCTGGTCAATCAGCTCACTTTCAACCCGGCGGCGACCAATTGGAACAACCTGACCATTACCAGCACCGGGGCCACCATTGGCAGTCAGGCTACCAGCGCGTTGACCGGGGATATTACCGGCGCCGGTTTGGTGGTGGCTCACAACACCGCCAGCGGCTCGGACATGAATTTCCAGGATTTCGAGATCCTGACCAACGAAGCCGTTGGCTCGCCACCTTATATTGGTGCTGACATTCCGTTGGCTGTGGGAGTTGCTTCCGGCGGAGGGGCCAGTTTTGGCGTCTCGGCCACCGGTTCGCAGCCTTTCACTTACGGCTGGACCACGAACGGAGTCTCCGTCAAAAACGGCAATGGTGTCTCCGGCGCCAATACCCCGACCCTGACCCTCGCCAACCTGAACAGCAACGACAATAATATGCAGATCGTCGCCTTTGTGACCAACTCTGCCGGCGTTGACGAAAGCGATAGTATTTATGGTCCCACCGCGCTCGAGGTAACCAACGCTCCCGTGGGGCTGCTCTACTCGGAGGAGTTTCCATTCGTCGGACCAGTCGCTGGTAATTATCCCATCAGTAGCGTTGGCTGGGTGGAAGCGGTTCCCAACGCCCCCAATGCCCTCTTCCAGGTGACGACAGAGACAAGTCAGGGCGCGGTTTTTGCCTATTCGGGCACTCCGAGCACCACCGTTTATTACGCGACCACGGCCACGGACACCAATCAGTCCGGTCTGCCCTTCCCGAACATCGATATCGCGTCTTACCCGGACTTGAGTATTTCGGTGGATATTGCGCCCAGCTATGACTCCAGCAATGTCGTGGCGTATTTGGCGGTGCAGCTCAATGACAACGACTGGTATGCCTCCTCCAGTCCGCTGCCGGTGCCAACCGCGGTCGATAGTTCCACGTACTCCACATACCTCACAGCCTTTAATCCCGGCGCGGCGAATTGGAATAATTTGACCGTCACCAGTTCGGGCGGAATTGTCGGTTCGCCATCAGCTGTCAACCTGAAGGGCGTGATGACCGGAGCCGGCCTGGTGTTTGTCACCACGGGAAGCGGCGGAACCTTTAATTTTAGTAATTTTGTAATCACCGGGTCGGGATTGGGCGGCATCAACACCGGTCCACTATCCGACGGTAACCTCAATTTATCGTGGGTGGGCAACCCGGCGGTAAAACTGCAGAGTTCCACCAACCTGGACAGCAACTTGGGCTGGCAGGACGTGCCCGGCTCCTATGGGCTTTATTCGCTGCCAGTGCCCACGACCGGGCCGCAAAAATTCTTCCGCCTGTCCAGCCCATGATTACAACCCATAAATGCAGCCCGTAAAAACCTTCGCCTTGATCAAAGAGGCTGCAAGCGGTGCCCCCGCTTGCAGCTTTTTTAATATTCGTGATTCGTCTACGATTTTATCCATGAACCGCTTCCTCACAAAGCTAAGGGAACTCGTGCTGCCGGCGGGCCTCTTCCTTTTCATTCCGGCGATCGCCGTTGCCGACATTGCTTCCGTCACCATCGCCAGCCCTAAGCCGCCGGTGACTGAAGGTTTCAAAATGGGGGATGCGCAACGCCCGGACGGCACCAGGTTGACGTTGGATAGCGACAGCCTCTTGCTGGACGGAAAGCCCTGGACACCCGTCATGGGTGAATTCCATTTCGCGCGCTACCCTGCGGATGAATGGCGGGAAGAATTGCTCAAAATGAAGGCGGGGGGCATCGACATTGTGTCCACTTACGTCTTTTGGATTCATCACGAGGAAATCGAAGGCCAATTTGATTGGTCTGGCTCCCGCGATCTGCGCCGCTTTGTTCAAGCTTGCCAGGATGTTGGTTTAAAAGCATGCGTGCGGTGCGGGCCGTGGGATCACGGCGAAGTGCGCAACGGCGGTTTTCCGGATTGGCTGCTCAACCAGGGCTGGAAACTGCGCTCGAACGACACCAATTACCTGAATCAGGTGAAGATATTTTACGGGGAGATCGCCAAACAACTCGATGGGTTGTTCTGGAAAGACGGCGGACCGGTCATCGGCATCCAGTTTGAAAACGAATACAGCGGACCAGCCGCACATCTTCTGGCGCTCAAACATATTGGACAGGAAGCCGGTCTCGACGCACCGATTTATACGCGCACCGGTTGGAATCAGCCTTCGGGGTCCATGCCATTCGGCGAACTGGTTCCCCTTTATGGCGTTTATGCGGAAGGGTTTTGGGATCGGACGCTGGCCTCCATGCCGGCGGGCTATTGGAAGGGCTTTCAATTTTCAACTTTCCGGGTGGATGATGCCACCTTCGCCGGAATTCCCGGTAAAGGAGGCACGCCGGATCCGCAAGGCGTCCAGGAATATCCCTATCTTACCTGCGAAATCGGCGGAGGCATGATGAACAGCTACCACCGTCGCATTTTGATCAATCCGAAAGACATCGAAGCCACCACGTTGATCAAGTTGGGTTCCGGCGGCAACCTCACGGGTTACTATATGTATCACGGGGGCGTGAATCCTGAGGGCAAACTCACCACCCTCATGGAATCGCAGGCCACCGGTTATTGGAATGACATGCCCGTGAAGAATTATGATTTTCAGGCACCGCTCGGACAGTATGGTCAAATCCGTCCGCAATACCACCTCCTGCGGCGACTCCATCTTTTCCTGCATGAGTGGGGCTCATCCTTGGCGGACATGCCGGCAACCATGCCGGATCAGCGTCCGTATGGTAAAAATGATTTTGAAACCTTACGCTGGAGCGTTCGTTCGGACGGAAAAAGCGGATTCGTTTTCGTGAATAATTACGAACGCGCCCAAGAGCTGCCTCCTAAAACAAATGTGCAATTCTTGATCAATCTTCCGTGCGGCTCGCTCGCCTTTCCGCAACATCCCGTGACCATTCCTTCGGATGCCTGCTTGATCTGGCCATTCAATCTCGATCTGGGGCGGGGACTGCGACTCGTCTGGGCCACGGCGCAGCCACTGACAGCCATTGAAGACGGCAATGTACGCACAGTCTTTTTCGCTGAAACTAAAGGTGTTCCCGCGCAATTCGCGTTCGACACGAATGGCCCGACCATTGAAGTTCTTTCCGGTCATCTCGCCCGTGGCGGCAACGCGAATATTCTAAGTGAGATCAGGTCCGGCACCGGGGTGGCGGCACGAGCGCAATTGCCCAACGGCCACTTAATCCAAATCGTCTTGCTGGACGAAAAAAGTTCCCTGGCTTTGTGGCAAGGCAATTTGCAAGGTCGCGATCGGGCATTTCTCACCGAAGCGGGTCTCGTTCTGGATGGAAACAATGTGCGCCTGACCTCTGCCGACCCGCCTGAACTCAAGTTGGATATTTATCCTGCCCCCAACTCTCTGGTTTACGACGGGAGCGAGCTTAGCCACCACCGCGACGGTATTTTTCAACGGTTCACTCCGCCAGCTCCGCCTGCGGCCAGATGCAAAGTCGATATTGAGAGTATTCAATCCGCCGGCCCTTTGCGGGAAATTCCGCTCGGCAAAATCGAGAACCCTGTTGCAGCGGCGCCTTTGGATCAGGACTTTGCAAATGCAGCGGTTTGGAGCGTCAGGATTCCGGCGGGTGTTGACCTTGAAAATGATCCGCTCCTTCGTGTCCATTACGTCGGCGATGTTGCCCGCGTGATGTTGAACGGTCGGTTGATCACCGACGACTTTTATAACGGAAATGCTTTTGACATTGGACTGCGGCGCCACGCTTCAGGAATTCTGAATGGCGACCTTCGGATTGCCATCCTGCCACTGCGCAGAGACGCACCGGTTTATATGGATGACCATGCCCGGCCACACTTCGGAAATGCGGACAGCATCGCCGCTCTTAAGGGCGTCGAGATCATTCCGCGTTACCAATTGCAACTTACGGCCCGCTAACGCAAGACCTAACCGCCCGGAGTTAAAAACAAACCCCGGCACTTGCGCGGTCGATTTTCCGGAGCGAGGCATTTGTCGCTTCTAATGTTTCAACAATCGAGACACCGGCAATGTCCTTTTCGCCAAGCTCGTTGAGTCGATGCAAAATCTCCTGTCTTTCCAGCAAAACGCCACGCGTCGCTTCCGCGTCGCCGGGCGCCTTAAGCAGGACCTGCCATCGATTTAAAAGATTTTCTTTTTCCATTTGCCAAATTCTAGCACATCCCTGGTTTTATTCCTAACAAGATACATCTTCGGGCGCTTTCATCTTGGGTTCAACCAGGTTCCATTTATGACTCCGCAGGAATCTATGGCGTCATTGGAGTTTTGGTGAATAACCGCCGTCGCACTGTCAAGCCCATGCCCCTAAGCTCTCGTGCGGAACCCGCCCATGAAATAAATGATCAGGCAGACCACCAGAAGGAGGCCAATGCCACCGCCACCGATCATCGGACCGCCAAAGTAAAAGCCGCCGCCGCCGAACAACAGTAAGAGAACCAGGATGATTAATAATAGATTCATGCCAGCAGAATAGCAGTCAGAGGAAAACTTCTCCATGGGGTGTTTACCCCACACCGATACCGCGTTCACGCACGCATGAACCTACGGTTCAGCATGGTATCAGTTGAATTGGAATTCAGAATTATGAAGTCAGCCGCAAGCTAGAACCGATTTCTCAGACGCAAGTTTGTTGGGCCGCGCCGGGAACCCTTCGGGCGTATTTGCGCCATTGCGTGAATCCGCTGGTGGGGTCGCTCATCCGGTCAATAAACTGGCAGGCAGTCATGTCAAACGCACGCGCCTCAAAATTCGTCGCAATCATATTGACCGCGCCCAGTGCCCGGTTGCTGCCGCGGACGTGAAGGGTCAAGCCGTCACAAGGCTCTTTCCGACCAGTGTTGATTTCGATCTTGAATTCGTCGCCGTCCAGGACCAGCCAGCTTAAATCTGAAATATCCGTATTGGGAAAAAGCCTCTTCAACGATTGCGCCACTTCCGCTCGCGGAGCAAGGGCGGATGGCCTGAAATTCTCCGGCAATTCTTCAATGGTCGCGATATCCCGAGGAAACTTATAAATTGTAACGTCCCAACACATGCACTCGTGCCAGACACAAAGTCGTGCCCGACCTAAATTCTATTAATGATCCGGCGGATAAGCCAAAAAACACTCCCGCTAATAAGTCCCAGCGCCAAGGATAAAAAACCATAATATTCCCATGCTCTCGCCGCCTTGTCTTCCGCCGGCGATGCAAATACCTCCAACAGGATTAAGACTCCCAGCGAACTCAAGTAGCTCGCGATGACCAGAGCAATGACCTCACAATTGATTAGTTGGTCTCTCATAAACTGGAAACTGACAGCATAAACAATACCAACCAAATCCAACCGGTCTTCTGCTGGAGTTTACCGCTTTTGCAGGCAAATGGCCGGCAATAAATCGGCAGCTATTGCCGAAGTTGCTGGCAGAATTTACAGCCTGCAAAGTATCTTTTCTCATCGCAACATCTATAAACCATTTGCTCGGCAAAAGCCATGGGGTGTTCTCCTGACGGCAATCAACCAGCCCAGTTTGTTGACGGTAAAAACAGGACATAACGAACTTGAGACGGGGCAAAATTGCGGAGTGGACCATCACGCGTTAAAGATTTCGCGAACTGCAAGGAATATTGGTTTTGCTAGTTTCAGCCATGATTTCAATTCGGCATTTACCAAACATGTTTGCGACCACGACAATCTTGATATTTCCAACTAAAACTAATGATCCACAAATATCAATACACTTGTATAACTTTATAGAATGACCCGGAGGAATGACGGGGTGGGCAAAATCGCAACCGACATCATAGCGTGCTGGCTTCTGCTCAAAGCTGTCGTCGAATTGATTTCAATTCCCGTCGGCGTTTCGGCGTGGTTTCGGGATAAGTCATCTTAAGATCATGGAATGCGCCCAGCACAATTTGCGAGATGATCAACCGGGCATTGTCTTTATCATCGGCGGGAACGATGAACCAGGGCGATTCGTGCGTGCTGGTTGAAGCCAGGCAGGCTTCGTAAGCATGCCTGTATTTTTTCCAGTATATCCGCTCGTGAATGTCCGCCAGACTGAACTTCCAGTTCTTCTCCGGCTCGTCAATGCGCTCGAGGAATCGGCTTCGCTGTTCTTTCTTCGACAAGTGAAGAAAGAATTTGACGATCCGGGTGCCGTTGCGATGAAGATGCTGCTCCAAATCCGTGATGGACCGATAACGCTCTTTCCAAATGGTTTTCTGATCGCGCAACTCTTCCGAAAGTCCTTGAGCCACGAGGAGCTCCGGGTGGACGCGGACCACCAGTACTTCCTCATAATAGGAACGGTTGAAGATGCCAATCCGTCCACGTTCCGGCAGACGACAGGTCGTACGCCAGAGAAAATCATGTTTCAACTCCTCCGAACTGGGCTGTTTGAAACTGAACACCTCGCAGCCTTGCGGATCGATCCCGCTCATGACGTGCCGGATGGCTCCGTCCTTTCCGGCGGCATCCATGCCTTGAAAAATCAACAGCAAAGCATAACGGCCCGAGGCGTAATGGAGACGTTGGAGCGCGCTCAAAACCTCCACGTGTTTACTTATGAGTTGCTTATACTGTTTATTCGATTTGCAAAACGGCTTCACTAGCGTCGGCCACTCCGAGAGATTCACTTTCGATCCGGGCCGCACCTTGAAATCCTTTGGGTTGATTTTCATCTCTATTCCTTTGGCGACGTCTTCCACGTTGATTCCGCGCGACTATTTTCCAGTTTCTTTTTCTCGAATCTTTTGTTCCGCCGCATCCGATTCCTGAACCGCCAGGACGTCCTCGAGTCCAAGCTGTTGATAGAGTTTATGCACGCGCTTTACGAGCTCCGGTGTTGCAGTGGACGGCCCTGTCTCATTTGGTTCCGGCTTGGTCTTTGCGCTGGCAACCGGTTTAACCTCAACCTTGTCGGCTGGTTTGGCATTGATTTTTGCTTCAACGTCCGATGGCGGGCTGTTGGCAAGTGGCGTCGGGACTGTTGCTTCCGATTCTGTTTTGGAATTTCCATGGGCACTGGCCTCAGGTTCGACCCCAACTTTGAGCTCGTCTTTAGAATTTACGTTGGAGTCTAATTTGGCTTTGGTTTCCGGCTCGTTTCCCGCTTTGTCTGCCAGTTGGGACTCAGGCTTCGTGTTAGCGGCGCGAATTTCCTGTGCGGCTTTATCCCAGTTCTGCGCCGATTGGCCGTTGCGACGCCCTTCACGCTCGTAGATTTCATATGCCTTGACCGCGATTTGCGTCGTCAAATCGGGAAGCGTTTTGGCGCCGGAATTCTGATTTGACGCGACTAAGGGCTTTATTTCCATCCCGACACCGTTGACGGGCTCTTTCTCTCCCTTTGGTTCGGGGCCAGGACCAGCTTTTGCGTCTGAATTGGCGCCAACTTTTATGCCAGGCTCTGCGGTGGGCTTGGGGTCACCGTTCGGTGCGGATTTTGGTTCAGCTTTGGGTCTATGGTTGTCTCCCAGCTTGGCATCAGCGGTGGGACCGGCTTGATCGCCGCCCTGAGATCCCACCTTGGCTGCCAGTTTAGCCTCAGATTCAAGGTCAGGTTGGGATTCAAGCTTTGTAGCCTTTGTGGCATCGGATTTCATGATCGGGTCAAAAATCCGGTACGCTAGTAATTTGATCCGGTCGTTCACGAGGAACCATAACAGTGCGTAACCCCACACAAACCCGGCCCAACCCCAGCCCAGCGGCGTCATGAACAATCCATAAACCGCGATCAACGTGGCCACGGCTTGAGTGCCGAATACGGCGATCAACAAAATCTTAGCCGGCCGGATGGACCAGAAAGGTCCGCGTGTGCGCGTGAGAAAAATGGTTAGATGGCCTGCGACGGAGAGCTTCAAATACATCAGCGTCTGGATGTGTGATCGGTCAAGGTGGAAAATACGCTCGCCGAGATAAAACAAGCCAAACGCAGAGACGACTCCGATGATCCCCAGCGCTGTCGATACGCCCAAAACCATGCGCATGTTCCACGACTCGGGTTTGTTCTTGTAATGGACATTATCGTAGGCAATCGACAGAATTGCACCATCGTTAAGCAACGCCAGCATTACAATCATCACGGCTGTCAGAGGATAGAAATTGAACACCAAAATCGCCAGCGTCATGAACAGCAGTACGCGCAGTGTCTCGGCGATGCGGTAAATCGCGTAACTGTTCATCCGCTGGAAAATCCGCCGGCTTTCCTTGATCGCTTCTATAATTACTGACAAACCGGGCGTGGTCAGAACGATGGAGGCCGCCGCGCGCGCCGCATCCGTCGCGCTCGAGACGGCTATGCCGCAATCAGCCTTTTTCAGCGCGGGGGCGTCATTAACGCCATCACCAGTCATACCGACGATGTGGCCATGCTTTTGCAGCACATCCACAATGTGAAACTTGTGCTCGGGGAAAACTTCCGCAAAGCCGTCTGCCTTCTCGACAGACTCGATCACTGCGGCTGACTCCTGCTTTTTTGAATCGCCCAGCGTACTGGCATCAAGAAGGTTTGTCCCCATTCCCAGAGTTTTTGCCGTCTCCACGGCGATCGCCAGTTGATCGCCCGTAACCATCTTGATCTTCACGCCCATGGTCAAGGCGGTGGCAATCGTGGCCTTCGCGTCTTCGCGCGGTGGATCGAACATGGGTAACACGCCGAGAAATTGCCACGGCCCGTCTCCTTCGGCCCTCGCCACACCCAGCGAACGAAAACCGCGCGCCGCAAAATCATTGACCGCCCTTTCCGCCGCCTTCTTCGCCACGCCGGCGTTTGCCGACATAGCCAAGATCACTTGTGGCGCGCCCTTCGTCACCTTGAAGGTCTTTCCATCCTTGCCCTTGACCGTGGCTTCGGTGCGCTTATGCACCGGGTCAAAAGGGAGAAAATGCAACACCTGGTATTCCCTCAAGACTTCTTTGTTCTTTAGGCCGCCCAGAACCGCCAGATCAATCGTGTCATTGTTTTCCGCGCGGGAAGCCAGCGCGGCAGACAGGATGATTTGCTCCGCAGGGATATTATCAACGCTAAATGCCTCGCCCAAGGTCAACTTGTTTTGCGTCAGCGTGCCCGTCTTGTCCGCACACAACACATCCACGCCCGCAAGTTCCTCAATGGCCACCAACCGGCTCACTATCGCCTGTTTCTTGGCGAGCAACCGCGCGCCGACCGCCATCGTTACCGACAGCACCGTCGGCATGGCCACCGGAATCGCAGCCACGGTCAACACCAATGCGAACTGGAGCGTAGTTAGAATATGGTCACCTCGGTACATCGCGAAGCCGATGATCACTGCCACCAAAGACACCGCCAGGACGATCAGGTAATTGCCGATTTTTAAAACTGCTTTCTGAAAATGACTGACGGTCAGCGCCTCCTGCACCAGTTGCGCCGTCTTGCCAAAATATGTTTTCTCGCCCGTGGCGTAAATTATTCCACCGATTTCACCTCGGCGGACGATGGAACCGGAATACACAGCCTCACCCGGCCTGCGCGTGGCGGGCAACGATTCACCGGTCAGCGCCGATTGATCCACAGAAATTTCATCGCCCGCCAGTAAACGCGCGTCCGCCGGCACAATGTCGCCCAAACGCAGACGGATGACATCACCCGGAACCAGCTCACGCGCCGGCGGGTTGATCCACTTGCCGTCGCGGATCACTCGTGCCTTTATCGCGAGCCTCGCTTTCAAGGCAGCAATTTCGTTGCCCGCCTGTCGCTCCTCCCAAAATGCGACTACCGCATTGGTTACCAGCAAAAGGAGGATGATGAAAAAATCCGGCCAGTGACGGACCACCCCCGACAGAATCACCGCTACTTCAATCATCCATGGGATCGGGCCCCAGAAATAAGAAAGAAACTTCAGGAGGAGATTTGTCTTCTTCTCGATCAGTTCATTCGG
>JBEKMT010000160.1:0-12407 GCA_050008355.1 Verrucomicrobiota bacterium | reverse complement strand
TCCCGCAAGGCGCAAGTAGCCATCGCTGGCTGCCTGTCCTTCTTCGTTCCACAACATGAGCTCCCCGTCCTTGCTCACGCTGGCCACAAGGTGCGCGGTTTCCGAGATAGCGACGGCATGAATCTCGTCTTGGTGGCCACGAAGCACTCTCGCAACCTTCCACGTTGCCGTGTCCCAGAAACGAATGGTTTGATCGGCAGCCGCAGAGACCAGTTGGTTTCCGTCCTGGGTGAATACCAGTTTGCTTATCCAACTGGTATGTCCTTCGAGCTCTTTGACGAGCCGGCCTGTGGTGGCATCCCAGACACGGATGCTCGGGTCAGCAAATCCCGAGTCTGAAGCCAGCGTTCGTCCATCCGGCGAAACGGCCAGCGCAGTCAGCCCATCGTCTGCCAAGTGTTCGGTTTGCCAGATTTCCCTGCCCGTGGTGAGGTCGAGGCACTGGATGCTATAGGAGTTTGGGGTGGTCCAATAGTCATAACGTGACAGATATAGCCGCTGGTTGTCTGGGGACAACCGGGCAGCTCCGTGAAATTCACTATTGGCTGCATCGGTCGGATGGCAGCATTCGACCCGGTTGGAGGACACATCAACAACCCAGACTGCATCTCGTGGATTTTGGGTGTCGGCGGACGTGGCGTAAAGCACCAGCTTGGACCCATCCTGCGAAAAGGAGAGGTCATGGACACCAATCCCATTCGTCCCGATGGCCAGATTGGGGTAGCGCTTGAAAGCATCCGGCGAATTTTTCCTATCAATGTCGTCCCACTGGCGTTCATCGGGTTCCCGCCAGATGATGGATTCGTGGCCGGAGTCCAGATCATACAGTGTAACGGTATTGGAGCCGGAGGTGGCGGCCAGGAGATCGCGCACGGGCGAGAAGGCCACGTGGCCCGGGGAAACGTCCTCGTGATCGGTCAATGCCCGCACCAACCTTCGGCCCGGCACATCCCATAAATCGACGCGGCCGTCATACCAACCCACGGCTAGACGTTTGCCGTCCGGGGACATGCTGACGGAGGATCCGCGCACCGGCCGGTTGGTGAGCGTGACCAGGGCGCTGCTGCGGGTCAGTTGCCAGAGATAACGCCATTCCCAGCCGCGCTGATCTGTTTCGCCCAGCTTTGGCCGGTGCCGATCAAGAAGTTCGCGCGCCCAGCCAAGATTGTTCGCCTTGATCGCCTGCTGGGCCAGATTCATGTCGGAGTCATAGAGAAGATGGTCAGCCCGCTGGCGAGCCTGTTTCTCGGCTTGCTGCGCCACTTGCGCCGCGACCCGCTGCTCTCTTTCGGCATCCCTCGCCCGGCTGGCCGCAATAGCCTGCCAAATGCTGACACCGATTCCGAGAACCAGTGCCGCAGTTACAACCGCCGTCGCCGCAAACGCGACACTGTGGCGGCGCCATGCCTTCTGGAGCCTGTATGCCATGGTGGGCTTGCGAGCCGCGACCGGTTCGTTCTCAAGATGTCGCTGGAGATCAGCGGCTAGACCATTGGCCGTCTCGTAACGGCGCTTGCGGTCCTTCTCAAGGCACTTCATCACGATCCAATCCAGATCTCCCTTGACTTGGTGGATCAGTTTGGGTGCCTCGGCCTGGTGCGCCTTGGCCGTGGAGGCCAGTTCTCCGGCCAACAACGTGCTCAACCGTGTCGAAGGTCGCGCCGGCTCCTTCACACAAATCGTGCGGCGCATTTCATCAAAGCCGGCGGCCAGGAGTTCCTGGGGCTCGAATGGCGTCTTGCCTGTCAGTAACTCGTAGAGTAACACTCCAAGGCTGTAGATGTCGCTCCGGGTGTCAATGTCAAGGTTGGTCATCATGGCCTGTTCGGGGCTCATGTACGCCGGTGTGCCCAGGAATTGTTCGAACGCCGTATAGAGCGTCTGATCCGTCAACTTCCCTTGTGTGGCCTTGGCGATGCCAAAGTCAATCACTTTGGGCACACCCTGCGCGCCGGGTTCGTCGACGGTTACTAGGATGTTCGAAGGTTTGAGATCCCGGTGAATAATCCCCTTCTGATGCGCGTGCTGGACAGCCTGGCAAACCTGGATGAACAGCCCCAGACGTTGTACCGTTGACAAATGATTCTGGTCGCAGTAGTTGGTGATTTTAATCCCCCGCACCAACTCCATCACGAAGTAGGGCCGACCAGTTTCCGTCGCCCCGGCATCCAGCACCCTGGCGATACTGGGATGATCCATAAGCGCCAGGGCCTGGCGTTCGGCCTCGAAACGCGCGACAACACTCCTGGTGTCCATACCCAGTTTGATAACTTTCAGGGCGACCTTCCGCCGGACGGGTTCCTCCTGTTCGGCCACATAAACCACGCCGCAGCCGCCTTCGCCTATTTTCTCGCGCAACTTGTAACGGCCAATGCGGTCGCCGGGCCCTTTGTTTCCCGGAACGGGTGCAGGTTGCTCGCGCAGAAAGCCTGAAGCCCCAAAATAACATTCCAACAACGTCTCAAGCCGCGCTCGGAGTGCGGGATTGTTACGGCACGCTTCGTCCAGAAAGGCAGCGCGCTCCCCGGGCGTGAGCTTCTCCGAGGCCGCCTGGAAGAGCAACTCCTCGAGGCTCTGATTGGCATCACTCATGTCGTGTCCGAACGGGATAATCGTTCCCGCCTTCAGTGCGCCTTTTCGAAGGTAAAACGATCAGCGATCTGAATATCTCAAACGCAAGTGATGATATTTTAGAAATAACGGTAGCATCCGGTGTCATACGGTGCCCTTGGCCTCGCCTGTGATCTGCAACGTAAGCTCCGCATAGAGCCAGGAACGTGCGTAGGCCCAGTGGCGGCGCACGGTCGGCTCAGAAACCCCAAGGGCCTCCGCGATCTCGGCATGCTCGAGCCCGACGAAATATCGAAGTTTGACCACCTCGGCTTTTTGCGGCGATCGAGCCGCCAGTTTCTCCAAGGCTTCGTCGATCGCAAGAATTGTGTCGTCATTGTCCCGGGCGGCCAGCCTCACGTGGTCGAGCTCCACTCGTTCCAACTGGCCCCCGTGCCGGACCCGCGCCTTTTTCCTTGCCCTCTCCACCAGGATGCGCCGCATCGCCTCGGCAGCCGCACCGAAAAAGTGTCCGCGGCTATTCCAGTCTCCCCGACTGGAACCGACGAGGCGAAGCCAGGCTACATGCACCAGTGCGGTAGGATGAAGGGTATTTCCCGGCGCCTCATTTACCATCCTTGCAGCGGCCAAGCGGCGCAACTCCTCATAAACCAGCGGCAACAGTTTCTCCGCTGCCTGAGGATCTCCCGCCCCAACCGCGTCGAGTATCTGGGTTACTTGTTCCGCTTCTGTTGACATGGGTCGTTTCCCGGACCTTCGGCTTCTCCACGAGCAAGCAAAGATAAGCCTGCATAACAGACGATATCAGACGCCCAAATGTTAATAAGCGCAACTGGAAAATAAATTCGGGCTCACCTCAATTGCGGCGCAAACCGGACTCATTTTGTCGGTGGTCATTGAAGGACGGTTTGAGTCGTGTACGCCGAGATGACAATTCAAATCTTTTACTCCAGTGCCCGATGCCCAATGCGACCAATGATTGCTGGTCAGGGTGACCGGTTTTGGCTGGGAATTTTATTGTGGTGCAACATTTGTGGTTGGAGGTGGAGACAAGTATCATCTTCCGCGCCATGCAGGCAACCATGCCCCGATGGCAAGAATGACTTTAAGCTTTGAAAATCAGGTCCCCGCGCCTCCGGTAGTGCCGGGGGCATCGGCAAAGCGAATATTGCCATGGCTGGTGGCGGTGGCCTTCTTCATGGAGGCGCTGGACACCACGATTCTCAACACCGCCGTACCCACCATTGCCAAGGCGTTGGGTGTGGCGCCGCTCAGCATGAAGGCCGTATTGTCCAGCTATACACTGAGTCTGGCCATCTTCATTCCCATCAGCGGCTGGATGGCTGACCGGTTTGGTACCCGCCGGGTCTTCTCATCGGCGATCGGGCTCTTTACGCTGGGATCACTTCTCTGCGGCATTTCGAGCAACATCCACCTGCTGGTCGCCTGCCGCATCTTGCAAGGCTGCGGCGGAGCCATGATGGTGCCGGTGGGCCGGCTGACCTTGGTGCGAACGTTTCCCAAATCCGAATTGATTCGGGCCATGAGTTTCGTGGCCATACCAGGGCTCATCGGCCCGATGCTCGGACCC
The DNA here is from genome assembly GCA_050008355.1 of Verrucomicrobiota bacterium. Classification (GTDB taxonomy): domain Bacteria; phylum Verrucomicrobiota; class Verrucomicrobiia; order Limisphaerales; family UBA11358; genus UBA11358. Next base: position 8,245 of record JBEKMT010000160.1, on the reverse strand, counting down.
ATCGCCGGCGGATTGATCGTTGGCTATTTTTATTGGCGCCTGATCTTTTTCATCAACCTGCCGGTCGGACTGATCGGTTTGTACCTGGTCTATCGTCATCTGCCGGATTATCGCGCAGAACATTCCCGTCCGCTCGACCTCAGCGGACTTATCCTGTTCAGTTGCAGCATTTCCCTCCTCGCCTACGTACTCGAGGTCTTTGGCGACCATACTTTGAGCGGCCCGATGATCGCAGGGCTGTTGTTGGCGTCGGCGATTTCACTTGCGGGTTACGGCTACCGGGCGTCAAAGATCCAGTTTCCCCTGCTGCGGCTGACGTTGTTCCGGATCCGGACTTTCCGCGCGTCGGTCAGTGGCAGCTTTTTTACCCGCTTGGGCATTGGCGGAATCCCGTTCCTTTTTCCGCTGCTTTATCAGGTTGGCCTGGGATTTACGCCGATTCAATCCGGGCTCCTCATGATGCCTCAGGCGCTGGCGGCCATGAGCCTCAAGCCGACGATGCCACTCATTCTGCAGCGCTTTGGATATCGCAAGGTGTTGATTTCCAATACGACAATCCTCGGCGTGCTCATCGTGCTCTTTTCGACGATCGGGGCCGGCACACCGGTCTGGCTCATTGTGGTGCAGGTGTTTGTCTATGGGTTCTTTACCTCGCTACAATATACGAGCATGAACACGCTGGTTTATGCCGATATCGCCGAAGCACAAGCCAGCAGTGTGAGCACCATCGCCAGCACAACCCAACAGATGTCCATCAGTTTCGGCATAGCGATCGCCTCGTTGCTTACCGCCTTCTTTATTCCCGACCGCTTTCATGGCAGCGCACCAGATATGATTCATGGTATTCACCAGGCGTTTCTTGTCCTCGGCGGAATGACCGTTCTTTCTTCCCTGGTTTTCCGCGAACTGAAAAAGGAAGATGGCGACAAGGTCAGTCTGCACAAGGCGGTGCAGCAGGTTGGATGACGCCTGGCAAATTTCATTCACGGATAAACACCAACCGATTCGCCCGCTGTGGACTCGCCGCCAGCTTGGGCATTCTTTCGGTCCTTTTCCAACTCAACCAGTTGCTTGATTCTTGCACTTCGGCACGCTCGCAATTATCCGGGTTCGTCATCTCCTTCCTTGGTCGCAAATCGAGCTTCCCTCCGGCTGTAGGCAAAATTAATCAAGCATTTCAACGCCTATTTGGCTCAGGCCAATGCGGCTGACCGCACCACGAGCCTTCTCCGGTGCACTTGCCAGGGACGGCAGCAGCTGAGCGGCCAGTGAAACCACAATTGCGATGACCAACAGCAGAACGACGAGCGTAAAGGCTCCCGGCACCGGCCGGCGTAGGTGTTGGCGCGCTTCAGGTTCCATCAGCGATTTAACGTAAATGATTGTCCGCTCTCTGCGCATATCAACTGGTGGTCATGCGCCATCAAAATGGAGTACCGCTCCGTGCTACCGACAAAAGAACGACCTCGGATGACCGGGGCATTGGTAATGGTCATGATAAAGACGTCACCTTTAATCCGCCAGGTCCCGGCGAAAACATTGGTCTGGTTGGGTCTCCGCACCGTGAAAGAGTAACTACCGTTTGGCCCGATCGTCATCGTGCTGAAATCATCACGGGTCCAGGTACCAACCAACTGCCTGCTGAGCGTAGCTTCATGCCTGCCGCATGAGGTCAGCAGAAGGACCAATGCCAAAAGTATTAGCTCGAATCTCATGATGCATGCGTGGCCGGCAGCGTAACAATCTTCAATGTTGCGGGAGCCCACCGCAGCGGTAATTACGCGGTGTCAGTGTTTCAGTTGCCAAATCATCGACACCACCGGAACGAGTCCATACCAGACAAACCGGAGACACAAAAAAATAGCCAGGAACGCAGAGACCCGACCGGGGCGCGTCCCGCGTCGCAATCCGGAAATGGCAAAAACCAGGCCGGGAACCAATTGAATGACCAGGATGCCGAAGATCCACAACCAAAATGACCCAATGACAATATGTCCGGGCACGATGAAATAATGGATCATCAGAAACGAGCCCATCATCCAGATGATGGCGATTGAACCGGCCCAATTGTTTATGAGTTTAGTGGTCACAAAGCTGGTCAGGTCAGGTTGCCTGCTCATGGACCATTTGTGGCGCACCGCATTTGGTACAACTGGTGGCCCTGCTGCTGATGTACTCATCGCAATGTTGGCATTTGGTGAAGCCCGGGTTCCTGGCTTTTTCCGCGCACGCCGGACACAAATATCGGCCGTCGATTTTCTCAAGCGCCGCGAGCACACCCAGTACCCTGCCTTCGCAAGCCTCGCAGTTGGTCTTTATCCCGCAGTTCATACGGTCATTTTTTGATTTGAAAGCCGGTTCACCAGTGCCAATGCAGTAAATACGACGCAACCGCTGCTGCGGCCACCGCGGCAAACGCCATCGCAATACGAGCTGAGCCATTGCGAGCGCGAAAGCTCCCGGGAAATAGAATCAAATAGGCGACAATCCCGATGGCCGAACCGATGAGCATTGCTATGCCCCCCAACAGCGGCAGGAATATGAGCAAAACCACCAGTAATGCTGGCGAAATGCCCGCTTCCGTCACTTTCACCTTTGGAGACATTTTGGACTTCATACTCAAATCTCCGGTTCCTCTGCTATCCCACCCTCTGCCTCACTCAGACTGGTTGTCTAACCGCCAGTTGGCAGATGTTGAACTTTTCTTGGCGACAGTTTTAGCCACAAGTTTACGCCAGTCAGAACCAGTTAAAAACTGTTGTCTTAGACTCAGGCGAAAACTAAGCGGCATGCCCGGAGAGAAACATTTACTGCATTTTTAGAAATGCACGCTCCCGGATTTGCGGCACCACGTCGCCAGACCAAATGTTCAGAAGCTTGTGTGCGTTCATTCCTCTGCATTTACAGCCGGAGGATCATTCTTCCGGCTTCGGCCCCGGAATTGCACCGCCAGGAAGCCAACCAACAAAAACTATTACGGAACCAGAGACTTTCCGGTTTTCAATCCGTCTTTAATTCGGAGGGCGAGGTCGGCAGGCGTGACCGCATCGTCGGTTATCCGGTACTGATCGTACTCGTTAAAGAGCCGATAAAACTCGGCGTACTGGGAGTAATCCTTGATCGCGCCCTCCGTCCGGGTGGCGGCGCGGGCGGCGCAGACTTTTTCGGAGGGCTGGAGAACAACGTATTCGAGCTGGATTTCTTTGAGGATTTTTCGGGCGAAGCCGAGGAAATGAGGCGGAACCGAAAAATCCAGCACCACATCATATCCCTAGCCGACAAAGGGTATGATTGCCTCTTCCATTCGCCGTCATTGGCATACCATCGCGGCAAAAGGTACATGGCCCGGCGAAAATAAAACATTTCGTAACGTGAATTGTAATTGGTCGCCTCGTAAAAAATGGAGTCAAATGCGGGCCTTTGGGTCTGTAAACCCAGTGCTGCCCACATTTGAACCGATCAAATTGAGGGAAATCGGCCACAGGCTGACGTAACTACTGCCCGGTTTGAAGTCCGCTTTCGGTATTATCCGCGGAAAGATGAATCAGCGGTTTTGTTGAATGGCCTGCACAAGCGGCTGATTTTCAGATTTTAATTTGTCAAATACCGTCTGTTGCTCCGGAGTCAGGATGTCATTGATTTGCACGCTCGCATTGCTCAAAACTTCAAAGAATTGCGGTTGATATTCGCGCCGCAAATCCCTCAACTGCCCGTGAGCATCCGAAAGAATCTCATGGAGTTTTATTTGTTGTCCGTTGTCGAGTCGGAGCTTGCGCGTCAAGTTTCGTTCCATGAATGTCTGTGCCCGGTCAGGATGTAAGATCACCTCCCGCACCACATGCCGCACGACCGCTCGTGTGCCCACGATGCCGACGACTAAACCTGCAAAAAAAAACAGCCCCAACAATAGCAATGATTTGAGAAGTTTCATAATCAGAATCCGTTCCCAGCGAATAGCCATTGCGACGAAATTTGCGAAATACCGTCGCTCAAATTTGGAATACCCGCCGTCGTCAGCCCGAAATCTGTGGCCACGCCTACCACAATGACAATCACCGCTGCCCAAGCCAATTTCGGGAAAAGTCGGTTCAACTGTTCCAAAACGGAGAAGGCTTCCGGCAACGGATTTTGTTTTTCGCTGCGAATCGCACGCAATACGTCTCCGGCAAAATGTGCTGGCGGCACAGGCGCGGTTTCGTTTTGCGCTGCGGTAAAAAGCTTTTTTAATTTTTGTTCGTTCATGGTTTTACCAGCTTTTCCAAAGCCTGCTTCAGTCTTGCCCGCGCTCTCAATGCCCGCACGCGCACAGCCACGCTTGACGAGCCGGTAACCTCGCAAATTTCCTTCACGCTGCGGCCTTCGATTTCCTGCAGCGTGATTACAATACGATCTGCAGGTGAAAGTTCACGCATCGCCAAATCCAAAATTTCCGAGGCGGCGCGAGCATCCAGTTCGTTCTTTTCATCGCCACTGCGCAGCCAGTCCAGCGAGTCTTCGCCGAGCTCAGGCAGGCCAATTTCATTCCGGCGCCATTTTTCCTTCCGCAGATGGTCGAGCGCGACACGTACTGTGATTCTTGAAAGCCAGTGTTCAAATGGCGCCCGGCCATCATATTGTCCCAACGCCCGCCACACTTTGACGAAAGTGTCCTGCGCAAGGTCTTCAACTTTATGAGCATCGCGTTCATAACGGTACAAAATGGCAAATACCCGCGACTGATGGCGCTGCACAAGCTCCGTGAAATCGTCCGTCGCGCCGTTTCGAATTCGCTCCAGCAATTCGGTGTCATCGCTCACGGTTTAGTTTTCACCAGGCTTCCAATTGACTTATTGCGCCAGCCCATTGCCGAGGTTGGCGATGGCGTCGTCCACAAAATCATCGGCGTGCTGCGTGAAATCGGAAATTTTCTGACGTTGTTCATCGGTCAGGACAGGGGCAATTTTGCCGTAAAGTTTCATGCGTTCAACCGCCAAATCTGCCTCGACGACGGCGACTTTGGCAGCCGCGCCGCGGACGGAAGCTTCATTCGCACCGCTGGCTTGTATGGCCGCACGCATATCCTTTCGTGCGTAATGTAAATGGGCGAAAAGTGTCTTGAGCGTGTCTTTTTCCCCACTCAAAATGGCTCTGATCTGCGATTTTTGCTCGTCAGTCAGATTTAGTGCCACAGCAATGCGCTCGAGGATTTGTCCACGCATCGGCATGCTCGCTGGGGTGGAATCTTCTGCCGCCAGTGCTCTTGTGGTGGTTAACCCGCCGACAATGATTGCGGCAGCCGTAGCTAGAATTATGATTTTATTGGCCTTCATACTGCTATTAAATACGCAAACACCGGAAGAAATGTTACATAGTTTCAACAAGCAATGGGAAATAAGTGAAATGTCGTCAAAAGCCTTGTGGAAGATAAGCTAATTCAAAAGTCCTGCTGGGATTCCGACGGGGCTTCGGTTTCTATTGTTTTCGAGAATTACTGATTGATGGATACGCTGCCGGAACTGGTTCCTGTGTTTCCGTTTGGTCAGGTCGTGGTTGCCATGCGACCAATCTTGGTGCTGTCTCTTACCACTTTCATTACGATTGTGAATTGTTTTCTGCGAAGCACGCAAACGGTTAGCAAAATCAGTCGGACGCAAGATCAAAGGCAAGCCACTCGGTAGCGCGTACTATAAAAAGCAAGAATTGGACGATAAAGCGCATCCCGAAAAAGCGGGAAAACAATCCATTAACCAGACTTGATCCTTGCGCAAAGAGTCTATAGGGAATTGTGTCCGCCAGGCAAACATTGGCGATTTGAGACGCTTTCGCCTAACCCATTGGCGTCACATGGATTGACGAAACCCTAAAATTTACCAACCTTTGCCAAGCCTTACAGTTTTTAATCTGGTTTTCATCTGAAATTCATCTTCGGAACGTCAACTCAATTAGCCGGAGAGACGTGGTGAGATGCGTCAACGCCGGGCTGAGCAGGGCCGGATTGGACCCTGCGTCGGATGATTGTTTCGCAAAGTTGCGAGGCCGTCTTGCCCGCCCCTCTTCCGAAATGAAAGGCAAAATATGAGAACCTATTACGTCCTAATTCTGGGAGCAATCTGTGCTTCGTTGTTGGTTGGCCGCGCAACGGCCGCCACCACTCTGCCGCCTGTCGGCCCCAATCCATCGGGCTTGCAAAGCCAGTCGGCCAGTGGCGAGTTGGAAGTGTTCTCCAAACTGGAGGGACACAGTGAAGGCAACAATCCTCCATGGTATCAACACGCTGATTATTATATCTATGACCGGCAAGGACATGAGCTCTGGCACGTATATAATACCGTGGGATACTATGCCCAGGCCCCGCGGGTGGTGACGCTGCCGCCAGGACAATATCTAGTCAAATCTCCCGCCAAAGACGCCTTCTGGTTGGGGGTGCCAGTTGTGATTCAGGCCGGTCATGTGACCAAAGTGCACCTCGATGGCGGCTGGGTGGCGCCTGCGATTACACCTGATTCAAAACTTGTGCTCGCTCCTTCCGGCTATCCCGTGGGCTGGCGGTTTTGCGATGCGCCATGACCACGAGCGGCATTGCGCCAGAAATATCGCGATAAGTTCTGCCGAAGGCTATCGTTCAGGCACGAAGTTTCAAAACGTGCGCCGAGACCAGTGGAAAACGGCCAGCGCCAACGGCGGTTGGCTCGCCCCATGCCAGCCACGGGGCTCGATTGCACCGACACTAACTGCTCGACCACTCTCGGGAAGCCTTAGCCACTACGAACCCAAGCCATTGATCCAGGCCACGGAACGATTAACGCAGCGGACTCTTGCAGCCGTATACCTGTCCGTCAGTACTCTTAGTCCAACCAACTGCCGCGAATTCGACAGTTGCCTGAATGCCATCGGGTCCCTATGCACACGCGACCTAGGTAAAACGGATGGCGCTGTATTATTGGATTTTGTCCCCGGCCATGGTAAAAGGGTGCAGAGGTCTACTCGGCCATAATCGAATGAGCAACTATGAGAAATCTGAGACAAGCTTTGGAAAGCAATCTGCGTATTCACCGGGTCCGGCTGGCAACGCGTGAGGTAAGGGAGGACTTTCCATTGCTGCGACTGAATAGAAGCGTCCATGCATATCGGATAATTGCCACCTTTCAAACGATCCCATTGACTCAAAGAATGGAGGTCGCGCTGGCTTTCGTCACCGCCGTCAGCAGCGCCTCTGGAAGAGGGCACGAGCAAATTTTGAAACAGGCGTTTCATCTAAGAATGTCCAAGTGGACGATCGATGAACTGGACTCCATGTCGTTAGAGCCAACTTCTCTCGACCTGGGCCTCGACGAAGATCGTTACCGGGAACTGCAGGGGGCCGACATATTTGGTGCGCTGATTCGACAAACTGAGGAATCCGTCGGGAAAGCTGAAATTAGAAAATATTTTCTGGCGCGGTTTAGAGATGCCTGCAAAGCGAAAATCGTTCCCGCTTTACGCGGAGGGGAGCTTTACGAGATAGTCGAAGCGGTGAGCGGTTGGAATTTGGTGACCCGGTTAGAATTCGGCGGAAAACCCTTGAATCAATTTCACTGCACTTTCCAATTGAAGCACGATCAATTGGAAGGGCATTTGCGTTTTTCAATCGGCGGCTTGCTGGGGCTTGGAGAGCTCAGGTGGAACGACATTCGCCGGGACACGCTGGACGAGGATGCGCAAAAAGCCGTGCAACTTTGGGTCGCCATGCGACACATCCTAATGGAGGTGATCACGGGGGCAGAATCGAACTGCACACTCCAAACATCAGCGTATCCGACGGCAAGAGCGAAATCATCCGAGTCTTTCTCATTGTGCCTGCTGACGTCTTTCCTGTCGAAGCACAGCCTAACCCAAGTTTAAGTTAATAATCCAGGTTTGTTCTTGGTATGCGAATTATTCGGGCGCAGAGTCGTCTCATGGCGAATCTTAAAAAGAAAACGAGTGATCTGTTGGCAAATCTTAAAAGAATCGAAAATAAACAAATAGCGCTTCGTGCTGCCATTGGGAGAAGTCGTGCCTGGGCCGACGCAATCAGGAACGCGCCGATTATTGTTAAACGGGATGTTCAATCAAAAACTATTACGCCAAAACGGGGCGGTAACTAAATACCGCAGTTGCAATCAGACGAAGTCGTCATAAACCACAGATGTACACGGTCTGTAAACCTGAATCGGAACGCTCATAAAATAGCAAAAAGCATTGTAAAATAAAGTTAAATTCCTCACTACTCGCCAGAATTTTTCAC
>JBEKMT010000016.1:0-39348 GCA_050008355.1 Verrucomicrobiota bacterium | reverse complement strand
CAGCGATTTGCGCAGGCAATGGGCTTGCAAGACAAAAGGCGGAGAGGACTGGCACGAGCCACACCGCATGTGTTCGCAGCAGGGGGTGCTCTTTGGAACTGCCACCGACAGCACTGAAAGGAGACTGGCTTTGCGCGCAGGGCTCATTCCGCGCTACGCGGGTGGGGGCGTATTGAATGGTCTTGACCGTGATAGACAGGATAGCGCTGACAAGTGAGGCAGTGGTGAGCATGCCGTTATTTTTACACGGCACGATACGAACCGTCACGAATGCATTCGTTTAACCCCAAGTCATACTTTAGTATGCCATGAGATCAGGTTCTTTTGGCGTGTGTTTGCTTTTTATTCCAAGCGGTAATGAATTCCCTGCGCCGACTTGGGGTCGTTTTTCCGGCACGCGCGCCAACTATTTGGCCTGGGTTTCGAGCCAAGCCAATGCACTGATAGAATCAAAGACCTTGTCCCTGATAGCGGTCTGCCGGCGTTGGAGGATAAAGGCCCTTTTTAGAATTTGATGAATTCGTTCCTGGCGTCAAAAACCCTATGTGGTGAGGCTTTTTCACGAGCTTGCAACGAGGCCGGTTTACAGAAGTTTCGATCCTTAATAGACAGCGAATTTGGGTGTGGCTTTGGGTTTTAAGCCACTCTATCGACCACCGGTTCAACACACGCTCATTGCGCGTCAGGCGAAGATCAGACCAAATTTTTTTCTGTCTGCACGCGCATTTAAGTTGCGTCTCTGGGTCGTGGATTTCGTTTGGTTAGCTGGAGCATCCAAGAAATTACGCGCTTCTTTTGATTCGGAAACGAACACTTGAAACGCGTAGGCACAACAGCAAGAGACCTAAACTGTAGTGAAAACCAAACTTGAAATATTACTTATTAAACTGGCGGTTCTGCCGGCCGTGATCGCGGGCCCTGGCGTGTTCTGCACTTGCGCTGAGGCCCAAGATTTCACGCCTCCGTCCCTCAGCGCACAGTTCTTCACCGTCACGGTACTTTCCGGCACCGCCCCGTTCAGCACAAATGGCCAATACACGCTGTTCACCATGCCGCTCGGGACTAATTTTGCCATCCTGGGTAGTGCTGAAGGAGGATTGAACTCAGGGACTTACAGCTATACAAAGACCGGAACCAACGCCGCCATCGCGTCGCTGTTGGATGCGCAGTCCGGACTTCAGACCTCGCTTTCCCTTCAGTTTAGCTCGCCCTCGAGTGGACAGCTTGCCTGGACCAATCAGGGAACGGCGGGTTACCAGACCGCCTTGTTTATCGTCTCGAATTATACTTCGGTGACTTCCCCTTTGTTTTTTTCCTTCGGACTCACCAACTCCAATTTTCAAAGTTATCTCAGCGGACAGGCAGGTGCGACGTACGAGATCGACGTTTCAAGCAATCTCTTGAACTGGTCGCCGTTGACGTCCCTAGGGTTGGCAGGTCTGACAGATTCCTTCACTGACACCAATTTTACAGGAGCGGGGTCCCGTTTTGATCGCGCCCGGACCACATCCGTGGACTTTGCGCCGGCAACGATCAGCGGCCAGTCGCTAAGCTTCACCGTCTCCGCCGGCGGCGCCCCCCTAGCAACCAACTGGTTCTTTGAACAGATCGTCGATCCCTCCGACAACGGCGGTCAGATGATTGCCGGGCCAGGCCTGGCGAACAGCCCAGAAACCTACACTTACACAAAGAGCTCACCCGGCACAGCCCTCCTCACAATGGTCGACAGCCAGAACGTCACGAACTATCAGCGCCTGGTGTTTACGTCCCCGGCTGCTGGTCTCTTTTATACCACGAATTCGGCAACGGCCGGATTCCAATCGGGAAGTTTCAAGCTCGAGGACGGTCCCGTGCTTTTCCTGGGCAACTATCAGTTCACACCCGACACCTCAAGAGCCGCCTCCCTTTATTTCGCGTCCGATGGAAATCCCGCTTCGTTGAGTGTAACCGACGCGGTGGGCAATGTATGGACGCTTAACCTGCCTGCCGATGCGTTGCTCTCGCCGCAATCAATCACGATGACCCCGGTGGCCAGCATCAATGCGAGCAACGCGGTGCTACCCGCCTCGGCCGCCGTATTGCTGGATCCGGACGGGATCCGTTTTTGCGACGGGGTGACGCTCACTTTGACCACTCCCGTTGCGCTCGGAACGAACGCATCGTTGATGTCCGTCGCTGAGGATGGGAGCGATATCAGCCTGGTGGAGACTACCAACCAGGCCAACACCTATTCGACCACTCTTTTTCATTTCAGCTCGGCGGCGGCAACCGACCCCACGAGCCAGCAGTTGCAAGCGATAGCGGACAACGCGGCTGTGCTTAAACAACAGTTAACACAGGCCGAAAATGATGCCCAGGCCCTGGAGAACAATCCTCCCATTCCGCCTCCGGTACCGGATGCGGAGTGGACTTGCGATCCCGCGTCACAGGCGCGCGCGGCTGCGGCGGCGAGCGCGTACTATGCCACCCTGTTCCAGCAAGAAAACGATGTGCTTAACCGGTTATTATCCGCAGCGGCCGCGGAAAATCAGCTAGGCAACAGCCTGCTTCAGATGGATGCGCTCTCACAGGCTGAACAACTCTTAGGAGGTGAGATGTACAACAAAGTCGACTTCGTCCTGGCAGAATATGGAAAATTTCCAGCCAATGCTCCAGTGGTCATTCAGGTTACCACTGCCTTTGTAGACCAGGGTAGAATGTATGGTGTCGACACTTCCATTCTGGGAGCTATCGCGGAGGGCGATCTGGTCGACCTGGGAAACTACTATCTAAACAAATTCATCAACAGTCACGATTATACATTGCCCGAGGTCATTTTCTTTATCGCCAAAAACATTGAGTTATTTGGCGGCGACAACGGCCCGCTGCTTGCCGAGCTGGGCGGTGCCCTCCATTTCCAATTGACAATGGATGTCACCGCGAGCGCGGTTGGCCTGAATAATACGATCAACATCGAGGCTAAAGGGCAGTTCCCAATAAGCATTTCAACCACCAGTACTAGCGACTTGCAAGGCAGCGGAACTATATACTATGTGTCCGGGGAATATGATCTTTCAATTGTTCCGCCCATTGCAGGGCCACTGGCGCCCGGACAATCATTTGCCGAGAATTGCAGTCTCTTCCTGAACGCTTGTGGCGGAGCAGCCACGGCGACTTTTGATTTCCCCTTACCCGGATTTGGCTCGGCGAATGAAACTTGGGAATTTCCTTCACCTTATGGATCACTGGTGGCCGCAGATCTTCTGGGGATATCGGGTGATTGTTTTTCGGAGTTCAACGACGGGGTTGAATTGGAGTTTACCGTGCCACTGCAAAACGGCAACGCGCAGGCGGTCAACCAAACGGTTGCGCAACAGGTCAATGTCTCCGGCACCTATGTTGAGGATTGCTCCTTGCAGTTGACCCTGCAACACACACCTTAATGTCCGTCCACAGCCGGCTGCGACGCTGATCGAGTGGCTGACAAGAAATGCCGAGACAAGGACAAGAACGAGGTCGAGGTGATGCGGCAGATGATGCGTGCCGGCCGCAGAAAAATTCTCATTATGCCGAAATTTCGTGATTGAGGCATTTTTTTTACGGCGTGGCCAGGCCACAGATTATGAAATTCACTCTGCCAACAGCCCAGGCCGGATGATTTGGCTTTCGTCTTTTTAACTGGTTTTTTGTTTGGTATTTTGGACAGGCCGCACCATTAATGAACGATATCACGGAACGCGAAATGGCCATCTTTGCGGCTGCCCGCCGGCTACCGGCGGACGAACGACCGGCGTACCTTGATGGGGCCTGCGCCGGCGATTCCGTGTTACGCTCCCGCCTCGGCGAACTACTTGACGTGGATGAGGCTGCAGGTGAATTCCTGGAACGGCCTGCCAATGAAAGTTTGATGGTGGCGGCAATCCCAACTGCAGGCGCCCGACAGCCGGACCCCACACCAGCAAAAACGGGTGACCGGATCGGCCCATACAAGCTGCTTCAGCAGATCGGCGAAGGTGGTTGTGGCGTGGTTTACATGGCCGAACAGGAAACACCGATCCGCCGCCGGGTTGCACTGAAAGTCATCAAACTCGGCATGGATACGCGGCAGGTCATTGCCCGGTTTGAGGCGGAGCGCCAGGCCCTGGCGCTGATGGATCATCCCAATATTGCGCGGGTCCTGGACGCGGGCGCCACCGAGACAGGCCGGCCCTACTTTGTCATGGAACTGGTGAATGGGATCAAAATCACCGAGTTTTGCGATGAGAATTTAATGACCACCCGGCAGCGGCTGGAGATGTTCATCCAAGTCTGCCAAGCCATCCAACACGCGCATCAGAAGGGCATCATCCATCGCGACATCAAACCTTCGAACATTCTGGTGACCGTCAATAGCGGCGTTCCCGTGCCCAAGGTCATTGATTTCGGCATAGCCAAGGCGACCCAAGGCCGCTTGACGGATCAAACATTATTCACGGCCTTCGGGCAATTCATGGGCACGCCTGCGTACATGAGCCCTGAGCAAGCGGTGATGACCGGTGTGGATGTTGATACCCGCAGCGACATCTACAGCCTGGGGGTGCTGCTCTATGAACTACTGGTCGGAGGCACGCCTTTTGGAACCAAGGAGCTGGTGGATTCCGGCGTTGAGGCGATGCGCAAGACTCTCAGCGAAGAGGAGCCGGTCAGGCCGAGCACACGCCTGGCGATGCTTGGAGGAGAGGAGCTAACCACCACAGCCAAACGGCGGTCAAGCGACGTGCCGAAACTGATCCACCTGCTCAAAGGTGACATCGATTGGATCGTAATGAAGTGTCTGGAAAAGAACCGCGCCCATCGTTACGAGACGGCTAATGGACTAGCGATGGATTTGGAACGGCATTTGAACAATGAACCCATCGTCGCGCGGCCGCCGAGCGCGGCCTACAAATTTCAGAAGACCTGGCAGCGCCACAAGCTGGCATTGACAGCGGCAGCGGTGGTGGGGATGGTATTAGTGGCAGGCATCGCGGTCAGCAGCTGGCAGGCAATAGCCGCCAACCGGGCGAGGAATTCCGAACGTGAGCAACGGCTCGCTGCCCAGGCGGCGGAACGCCAGGCTGAGCGCGCACAACAGGCTGAAGAACAGGCTCGCCTGTTGATGGACGCCGAGAAGAATGAAGCCGACCACCTCCTTTACGAGGCCAACATGAGCCTGGCGCAGGAGGCCTGGGATCAGGACAACTTCGACCGGCTGGGGCAGTTGCTGGAAGACACCCAAGACTCCACGTTTCGCGGTTTCGAATGGTTTTACTGGGACCGGCAAGCCCACCTGGCCCTGAAGACGTTCCGGGGACACCTCCATTATGTCAATTGCCTGGATTTCGCGCCCGACAGCCGGCGGCTGGTGACGGGAAGCAATGATGGATATATCAAAGTGTGGGAGGTGGCCGACGGGAGGGAGCTGCAATCATTCGGAGGGACAGGAGGTCCGATTCTTTCGGTGCATTTTTCGCCGGATGGTCAGCGGATTGTGACCGGCAGTTCCGACAACACGGCCCGGGTATGGGATTTGGCCAGCGAAAGCCAACTGTTTGAGATTAATGGCAGCCATGGTTGGATATTGTCTGTGACCTATTCGCCAGACGGCCAGCGCATCGCCACCGGCGGTCTTGACGGGACTCTCGGTGTGTGGGCGGCAGCCGATGGCCGGAAGTTACGATCCTGGGTGGGACATAGTGATGCCATCTCATCTGTTGCTTACTCCGGAGACGGTCAGCGGATTGTCACGGGCAGTTGGGACCAAACGGCCAAGGTTTGGGATGCAGCCAGCGGCGAGCAACTACAATTGTTCAAGGGACAAGGGACACCGATCACTTCGCTAGCCGTTTCTCCGGATGGGCGCCGGATTGTCACCGGCGGTGAAAACACCACAGCCGAGGAATGGGACATGGTTAGTGGCGAGAAACTAAAAACATTGAGGGGACATGGTGATCGCATTGACTCCGTGGCGTTTTCTCCGGATGGTCAGCGGATTGTCACGGGCAGCTGGGATCAGACGGCCAAGGTCTGGGATGCAGGCACAGGCCAGGAACTGTTCTCGCTTCGAGGGCATGGCGGGCACGTCGGGGCCGTGGCTTTCTCACGGGATGGAAGCAGGATTGCCACTGGCAGTTGGGATCGGACGGCGAAGGTATGGGATGCGGCCGGCAGCCGGGAGGAATTGATGCTCGCAGGACAACGTGGTGATTTTGTTACCATGGCTTTTTCCTCTGATGGTCGACGGATCGTGAGCGGGGGTGTCGACGGGACGGCCAAAGTCTGGGAAGTAGCTAGTGGCAATCCAATATTAACACTCGCGGGCCAAAGCAGTTCCATCTCGTCGGTGGCTTTTTCCCCGGACGGCGAGCGGATCGTCACCGGGAGTCTCGATGGAACGGCCAAAGTCTGGGAAGCAGCGAGCGGCAGACAACTCTGCCTGCTTCAGGGCCACAGCGGTCCGATAGAGTCTGTGGCCTACTCGCCAGACGGCCAAAAGATTGTCATTGGTGGCGATAATGGAGCCGAAGTTTGGAGTGCCACCAACGGGCAGTCCCTGCTTACATTCAAGGGGCATAGCGACAGGGTTCTGTCAGCGGTCTTTTCCCCGGATGGAACGCGGATTGTCAGCGGCAGTTGGGATAAGACGGCGAAGGTTTGGGATGCGGCCAGCGGGCGGGAGCTATTCACACTAAGAGGACACGACAATGCGATTTGGGCAGTCGCATATTCCCCGGACGGACGGCGGATAATCACCGGCAGTGCCGATGGGACGGCGAAAGTTTGGGATGCGGCCAGTGGTGTGGAGTTGCTCACATTCAAAGGGCACAGCGGGGAAATCAGGTCGGTAGCTTTTTCCCCGGATGGCCGGCGATTGGTCAGCGGAGGTGCTGACAAAGCTGTCAAAATCTGGGAACCAGCCAGCGGCCGGGAACTGCTCACACTCAAAGGCAATACGGACCGGATACTTTCAGTGGCTTTCTCTCCGGACGGACAAAGGATCGCCACCGGGAGCAGGGATTCAATGGCGAGAATCTGGCTGGCGGCGGACACCAATGAGGTCGCAGTCTGGCGAGAAGAGGAACGAATTGCGGCCCAGGTTCTTGACGCGAAACAGCGCGAGCGCACTGCCGAGGAGCAGCATTTGAGCATCGTGCGGACGCGCGATTCCATCAAGCAGTGGCTGATTCTGGCGCCGCTTTCCCTCGCAGCCGGTCAGAATGGAGCGGCAGGCTTGGACATTGAGCAGATCAAGGGCGAAGGCCTGCTCCGACCCAAGGCCGGAGAGACGGTCCTCATTGCGGGCAAGGAGTTAAAATGGCGTCCAGTAGTCCTGGATGATTATCTCATCTCCTTCGACAACATTTTAGGGCGGCCCGCGGAGCATAGCGTGGCCTATGCTGTCTGCTATCTGCGATCAAAAAACTTGCTGGAGGGACTCCAGATGCTGGTGGGGAGCGACGATGAGTCAAAAGTGTATTTGAACGGCAAAGAGATTTACAAATCTGTGGAGACGCGGATCTGTGTTCCGGAGCAGGATAAGGTTCCCGGCATCACATTGAACGAGGGTCTGAACGTGCTGGTTTTCAAAGTTGTGAATGAAGAAGGCGGTTGGGGGGGCACAATCAGGCTGGTCGACGCACGGGGAAATCCGATCGAAGGGGTCAAGGCAACGCTGGATCCGGAGACGGAAGCCAGCACCCAATGAGCACTAAACCGCACTCATTGACTTTGGATCAAGGTGAGGTCCAACGCAGCATTGATTTCATCTTTTGACAAGCTTCATGGCAAATGTGAGGATTTTGCGCGAATCCAGCACCGCGAAAGATTATGAGCGAGATGACGCGCATTTTGGAAAACCTCAAGCCGGGCGACCGCAAAGGGGCCGAAGCGTTGCTGCCACTTGTTTATGAGGAGCTGCGCAAACTTGCTGCAGCCAAAATGTCCAGCCAGCGCAGTGACCATACTTTACAACCGACCGCTTTGGTTCATGAGGCCTGGCTGCGACTCGCCGGCGCCGACGCGAGATTCGAAGATCGCACACATTTTTTTGCCGCCGCAGCTGAAGCCATGCGCCACATCCTGGTGGATCATGCACGACGGAAATCCGCCTTGCGCCACGGTGGCGGCCAGAAGCGGGTGGAGTTTGACGAAGCCGGAATCAGCGCCCCCGGCAACGACGACCAGATTCTTGCGGTGAATGACGCCTTGGAGAAGCTTGCCGGGCAGAACAAAATCGGAGCCGATCTGGTCAAGCTACGTTATTTCGGCGGCATGACGCTCGCCGAAGCCGCGCAAGTGTTATCAATTTCCGACCGAACTGCAGACAATTACTGGGCTTACGCAAAAGTCTGGCTGGTACGCGAGATGCAAGCTCAACGGCGTTAAGCCGGAGTGCGGCGCTCCACATTCGAAACCTCCATCTGTCCTGTTTTTCCGGCTACAAGCAAATTTTTTGCGCCTTTGACGCGGGGATCCCGTTTGGTTGTGTGGAGAGTTTGGGCTCCGGCAAACAAATGGACCCATGCTTGATCAAGTCAAATGAAGTAGTTGCGAAGAGCCTCATGGTCTTTGCGAGTCATCGGAAAGACCGGAATCGGCATCGAAGACAACTAAGCAACATTTCAAATCAGTCCGAAGCAGAAAGAGAAAACCATATGAAAAGAACATGCATGCCGATTCAAATTACGCTGTTCCTGCTGGCACTGTATTTTGTGCCGGTCGCCGTTGCTGGCCCGCTGGACACCTGGACTTGGCGCAACCCCAAACCGACGGGCAACTACCTGAGCAGCGTTGCGACCGGGGTGGTCAACGGCACCAGCGAGTTTGTAGCGGTTGGATTCGACAGCACCATCCTCACTTCCCAAGCCGGTGTGACTTGGTATCAACAAACATGTCCACCCAACATCACGCTGACCGGTGTCGCATTTGGCAACACCACCTTTGTCGCCGTTGGGTCGGATTCCACAAGCGGCAATGCCGCGATCTTAACGTCGAGTGACGGCAGTACTTGGTTGCCCGTCACTGTAACATCAGGCAGCCTGGGGTTGGTTGCCGTCACTTATGGCGGAGGCCAGTTTGTAGCGGTGGGAAGCGGTGGGACGATCCTGACGTCTCCGGACGGCAACAATTGGACACTGCAGACATCGCATACGGGGAGCACGCTTGACGGCGTCGCATATGGGGGCGGCCTGTTTGTAGCTGTCGGAAGCGGGGGTACAATTGTTACATCGTCCGACGGGGTAACTTGGACAGCAAGCACATCCGGCACACCGTATGTCCTTGCCGGCGTCGCATATGGTGACGGCGTCTGG
Source organism: Verrucomicrobiota bacterium (assembly GCA_050008355.1). GTDB lineage: Bacteria > Verrucomicrobiota > Verrucomicrobiia > Limisphaerales > UBA11358 > UBA11358. The sequence continues at coordinate 30,040 of JBEKMT010000016.1, read as the reverse complement.
GCTGCGGTGGGGCAGTCCATCTTTTTAGTCTCGTTTAATGGCATTGCCTGGGGGAGTGCCTTGACCGGGTATTCCGCGGGTGCGGTCACCTTTGACAACAACGACAACCTCTTTGTGGCCTGGGACAATGAGGAGCAGCCGGGGCTGTTCACCTCGACAGATGCGTTAAATTGGAAAGTCCAAGGACCGAGTACCGCCGGGACAACCGCGCTTTACAACGCCTTGACTTACAATAGCAACAACAGGACATTCGTCGCCGTCGGCGCGAACGGTGGCATTGCCATTTCCACTTCGCCTTACGGTACAAACTGGATCACGCAAACCATTTCCAGCAACAGTGAGCCGCTGAATGCTATTGCCTATGGCGTCAATTCCACCTATCCAGGGGGTGTATTTGTAGCGGGCGGCGGAATGCTGGGAGGAAACACCGGTTCGATGCTCTATTCGTCCGATGGCATCAATTGGAGCATAGGCCAACTTAATGGCTCTGTTTCCTATGGAACAGTGGTTAGCGGCATCGCTTACGGCCAAGTCGAGAATGCTCCCATCTTTGTGGCGGCAGGTTCCGCGTATAGCATCGGTCAAAATGGGGTGGTTTTGGCTTCGCTCGATGGTGTTAATTGGGTACAGACGTACAGCACCTCTTCAAGCATCAACACCCTCAATGCCGTCATCTTTGGCAACGGCGAGTTTATGACTGTTGGATCTCATGGCGCCATTTTAACGTCGCCGGACGCAGTAAATTGGACGCCGCAAACTTCCAGCACCACCAGCGTTTTGTACGGTGCGACCTACGGCGGAGGTTTGTTCGTGGCCGTTGGATCCGGCGGGGAAATCGTCAAATCGACTGACGGGGTCACTTGGATGGCCGCCAATTCCGGTCCAAATTCCACCCTTTACGGCGTAGCCTATGGCAATGGCAGTTATGTTGCGGTGGGCGAGTCATCGTCTTACTACCCAGTCATCATGACTTCGCCGGACGGCAACACTTGGTCGGTGGCTTACACGGGTCTCACTCCTTATTCGGATCTGACGGGCATCACCTTCAACAATGGCACGTTTGTGGCGACGGGGCAAAATGGCCAGATTCTCACCTCACCGACCGGCCTTTTTGGCACCTGGACGTCTCGTGCTTCGGGGGCGGGCAATCAACTCAATGCCGTGGTCTTTGGCGAGAGTCAGTTCATCGCCGTGGGCACTTCTGGAACGATCCTGGGCAGTGACCAGCCATCACCTCCACCAGTCCCGCGCCTTGCGACGCCGGCAATTAATTTCTCATCAGGCACCATCCAAATGCCCTTGACGGGGGGAACGCCCGGCTCAACAGCAATTCTTCTAGCGTCTCCAGATTTGAAGAATTGGGTCCCGATAACGTCTGCGACGGTCGATGTAAACGGAAACGCGTCGCTTTCCGACACGCTGGTGCCGAATATTCCAGGGAGGTATTACAGGGTTGCGGTCCATTAGAGGAAAAGAAAGGCCATCGACGACAAATCCAAAAGTTGATCTGCTTCCTGCCTGGAAGTTGATGGTAGTAAGTCTAGCGGGTTCATTCTAAATGCGATGGTTGGAATCGAGGTAAGACACTCCACGGATTCGAGCCTAACGCACCAGGTTCCCAGGTTTACGATATCCTGATTTACGCAGCTCAAGCCTATTCCAAGAGCGCAATTTCATCGCCCATGCATCGCACCGTAACCGCCACCCGTTGTTCGTCAAGAGAAGCTGAGGGTAAAATTTTTGCACGTACATTCGAGTTGCGCCTTTGGCTGGGGGATTTGGTTTGATTGGGTGGAGAGATTGGGCTCCGAGGAGCAAATGGAACCGTGCCCGATCAACTCAAATGAGGAGATAGCGAAGAGACTCATGGTCTTTTGAAGACATCACAAAACCCGGGCCGGCAAGGAAGAGGACCAAGAAACATTTCAGATCAATCCGAAACAGAAAGAGAAATTCACATGAAAAGGACCATGCGTGGTGAATCCAATTACTCAGACCCTGCAGGCCCAATATCTTATGCCAGCCGCGGCTTAACTGCCCCCCTACTGGGCATCATTCTTTCAGGTACAAATATTATTGTGACATGGCACACCAATGAAACTGGTTTCATATTGCAATCCAGCACAAATCTTGAATCACCTGTTTGGTCGTCCGTCAGCGGACAATTTACCGTGACCAATTCCGTCATGGGGTCGCAGCAGTTTTTCCTGGTCTTGAGCCCGTAGTTTGTCAGGCTAAATCTGGTATGAAGCTTGCCCACGGACATCAGGATTTATAAATCGCTCTCTGTGAAGCCAAGCAACCTTGCGTCAGACACGACACCACTAAGTGCTAGAAGATCCTTGGCGTTCGCGGCGGAATAGAACTTACACCTCCCTTTCTTGACGCACCGCGACCCGGTCTTCCGTCAATGACTGACGCTTAAGGAATGGCCGTGATTATCTGTCGTCTTCGTCGTCACTTCCCAGCCGCCCCCGAGGTCTTCGATCAACAGCACACTCGAGGCCATTTGTTCCTCACGCAGGTTTAAGGCGGTGACCTGGTTGCTCAGGAGGGTGGTTTGCGCGGTGATGACGTTGAGATAGCTGTCGACACCGAGCTTGTAACGAGCGATGGCGAGGTTGAGGTAACGCTGGGACGCGGCGACGGCGGCGTCCTGCTGCTGCAGCTCCCGGGTCAGGATGCGCAGCGAGGCCAAGTTATCCTCCACTTCCTGGAAGGCTGCCAGCACGGTCTGGCGATAGGTCGCGACGGTGCCGTGATAGGTAGCCCAGGCTTGCTCAGTGACGGCGCGGCGTTTGCCCGCGTCAAAAACGGTTTCGGCCAGTGTCCCGCCGATGGACCAGATGAATGACGGCCCGCTGAACAGATCCGCCACGCTGGTGCTTTCAGTACCGACCGAGCCGCTCAAGGTGACGGTGGGAAAATAAGCGGCGCGGGCGACGCCGATTTCCGCGTTGGCGGCGGCGACGCTGCGCTCGGCCGCGGCAACATCCGGACGCCGTTCAAGCAACTGCGAAGGCACGCCAATCGGTATGGCCACGGGCTTTGCCATCAGCGAATTGGGGGCGATTGCAAAAGTTGACGCCGGGCGGCCGATGAGCAGCGCGATGGCATGCTCCATTTGGGCGCGCTGAATGCCGAGATTAGTGGCCTGCGCCTCGGTGGTGTCGAGTTGGGTTTCGGCTTGCGCGACATCCTGGTCGGAATCAATGCCGGTTTTGTTCAGAACACGGGTCAGGGCCAGTGAATCGCGGTAAGCGCCGACAGTGGAGTTGAACAGTTTGATTTCCGCATCCAGCGAGCAGAGCTGGAAATAGTCCGAGGCCAGTTCGGATTGCACGGTGAGGCGGGTGTTCTCGAGGTCGGCGAGGGAGGCCTGGGCGCTATATTTGTTAAATTTGTAAGCGTTCTGAATACTGCCAAAAAAATCCGGCTGCCAGGAAGCCTCCGCCGGCAGCGTATATTCGGTGAAGGGTTGGTTGCCCGTCCCGTTGATGGCGGCGGTTCGCGCCCGCACCACTGAGGGATCCACGCCGACGGTCGGGAAGAATTCGGAGCGGGTTTGTTTCACCACCGCGCGCGAGGCCAGGAAGTTTTGCAGCGCCAACTCGACCGTCTGGTTGGAGACATCCACATTGTCCTCCAGCGCATCGAGATTAGTGTCGCCGAATAGCTGCCACCATTCGCCGCGGATTGCATCGTCCTTGGGCTGGGCGGTTTTCCAGCCTTCAGTGGCTTTGGATTGCTCCGGGGTCATTTCCTTAAAGGCCGCGGGAGTCTCCACGGAAGGAGTGGCGTATTTCGGCGCAAAACTGCATCCGGTGGCAAACAGAGCGAAGCCTATCATCGCGATGATGGCCGCCGGCTGTAGCACCGCGCGCGATGCCATTTTCCGCTTATTCGTCCGATTCCACCACAAGCTGAGGCGGTCGAGGTAAAGATAAACGACGGGGGTGGTGAACAGGGTCAGGGCCTGGCTCATGATCAAGCCGCCGACAATGGTGATGCCAAGGGGACGGCGAAGTTCCGAGCCAGTGGCATTGCTGAGGATCAAGGGCAGTGCACCGAAAATCGCCGCCATGGTCGTCATTAAGATGGGGCGAAAACGCAGCAGGCAAGCCTCATAGATTGCGTCGCGCGAATTCTTACCCTGTTCACGTTCGGCGGCAATCGCGAAGTCCACCATCAAAATGGCATTCTTCTTCACGATACCGATGAGCAGCAAAATCCCGATGACCGCGATGATGCTCAAATCAATTTCCTGCCCGCCAAAATTCAAGGAAATGCGGTTGGCGATCAACAGGGCGAGAAACGCACCAACGCCGGCCGACGGTAGCGTTGAAATAATAGTAATTGGATGGATATAGCTCTCGTACAAAATTCCCAGCACAATATAAACGGCCAAGAGGGCAGCGAGGATCAGGAGTGGTTCGCTGGCGAGAGATTGTTGGTAAGCCTGGGCCGTTCCGGCGAAACTGCTGTGCACAGTACCTGGTAGTTTAATTCTTTGCTCCATTTGTCGGATTTCTTTGATGGCGTCGCTCAAGGCGACCCCCGAAGCGAGGTTGAAGGACAGGGTGACCGAGGGAAATTGCCCCTGGTGATTGACGGCAATCGGCGCGGTCGTCGGCTCGTAGTGCGCGACGGCGCTGAGCGGCACCACCACGCTGCTGTTGGTCGCGCGCAGATAGATGGCGTCCAGTCCCTGCGGTCCCTGCCAATATTGCGGGGCCGCCTCCATAACCACGTGATACTGATTCATGGCCGTGTACATAGTCGAAACCTGCGCCTGGCCAAATGCCTGGTAGATTGTGCTATCGAGCAATTGCGCCGAAATACCGAGCCGGGCGGCGGTAGCGCGGTCGTAGACCAGAGAGGCCTGCAGGCCCTGATTTTGCTGGTCAGTATTGACGTCGGCGAAACCCGGAAGTTTTTGCAAGTTTCCGAGCAGGATTGGCCCCCACGTGACCAAGTCGTCAAGATTGTCACTTTGGATAGTGTATTGGTACTGGGCATTGCTTCCGCGCCCGCCGATCTTCAAATCCTGGCCCGCCTGCAAAAACAAGGAGGCACCCGGCACGGAATTCAGTTTTGGCCGCAACCGGGCGATAACTTGATCCGCGCGGATCTTGCGTTCTCCCACCGGCTTCAGCGACATGAAAATAAAACCGCCGTTGGCCGCCCCGCCGCCACCGGTAAAGCCGATGACGTTGGCCACCGCCGGATCGGTCTTGATGATATTCACAAATTTCAAGGTCACGGCCTGCATAGCCGTGAAGGAAATGTCCTGTGAACCCTGGATGCCGCCCATAATGGTACCATTGTCCTGCTGCGGAAAAAAGCCCTTTGGCACGACAAAGATCAAAAAGATGTTGAGTGCCACCGTCGCCACGAGCACCGTCAGTGTGATGGCCGGATGCCGCAAAACCACCTTCAAGCAGCGATCGTAGGCATTTAACAAGGTCGTGAACAGCCGTTCACTCATGAGATAGATTTTACCATGATCCTCGGGTTGGCGATGGCGCAACAGGCGGGAACACATCATCGGCGTGGTGGTAAGCGAAACGACCAGCGATACCATGATCGCCGTCGAAAGCACCACGGCAAATTCGCGGAACAAACGGCCGACCAACCCGCCCATGAGTAGCAGCGGCAGGAAAACCGCCACGAGGGAAAGACTCATTGACAGAACCGTGAAACCGACTTCGCGTGCGCCTTTCAACGCCGCTTGCGTCGGGGTCAGACCCATTTCCAGATGGCGTGTAACATTCTCAATCACCACGATAGCGTCATCCACCACGAAACCCGTCGAAATCGTCAACGCCATCAGCGACAGATTGTCCACGCTGTAACCGAGGAGATACATCACACCAAAAGTCCCGATCAAGGATACCGGTACCACAATGGCAGGAATCAGCGTGGCGCGCGGACTCCGCAGAAACAGGAAGACCACCAGGATGACGAGCGCGATGGCAATCATCAGCGTGCGTTCGATTTCCCGGACCGACGCACGGATGGTTGTCGTGCGGTCCAGCACCACGTCGGTATTGATTCCGGCCGGGATTGAAGCCTTAAGCGATGGCAACGCCGCTTTGATCCGGTCAACGGTATCGATGATGTTCGCCCCCGGCGTGCGAAAGATGACCAGCGGGATGCCCGGCTTACCATTCACATATCCGACCGCGCGGATGTTTTCGACTCCGTCCTGAACATTGGCAATGTCGGAAAGCCGGATGGCGGCGCCCCGGTCATAACCAACCACCAGCGATTTATAATCCTCTGCCTCGAGTAACTGGTCGTTCGCCTCAATGTCTGCAGTCGAGTGATCGTCCGCCAGTTGACCCTTCGCCAAGTTGGCATTCTGCTGGCCCAACACTTTGGCGACATCTTGCAGGCTTAACCCGAAGCTGTTCAACTGGGTCGGATTCACGTCCACCCGCACGGCGGGCAGCGCGCCGCCGCCAATGTTGACCTGGCCAACCCCTTCAATTTGCAGAAGGCTCTGCTGGATGATGGTGGAGGCCGCGTCATACAGCTTCCCGCGATCGTAAATATCTGAGGTCAGTGCTATGATCATGATCGGCGCGTCAGACGGGTTGACTTTTCGATAGGTCGGATTGCTCGGCAGGTTGGCTGGCAGATTGGCACGCGCCGCATTGATCGCCGCCTGCACGTCGCGAGCCGCTCCGTCAATATTACGGTCCAAGTCAAATTGCAGCGTAATACTCGTCGACCCGAGGTCGCTCGACGAAGTCATTTCGTTGACTCCCGCGATGTGTCCAAACTCCCTTTCCAGAGGTGCTGCCACCGAGGACGCCATGATTTCCGGACTGGCACCCGGCAACGCCGCGCCCACGGCGATGACCGGATAATCCACCTGGGGCAGCGGCGACACCGGCAGCTGGAAATACGCCACCGCTCCCGCCAGCGCAATCGCCGCGGTCAATAGCGACGTGCCGACAGAACGGCGGATGAATGGCGCAGAAATGTTCATGGCTGCGTTGGAGCAGAAATTGCCTGATCCTCAACAACGGATTCACGGGCGGGCGAAACCTTTTTGGCCAGCCGGCCAAAGAAAAGATAAATGACCGGCGTCGTGTAGAGCGTGAGGACCTGACTCACAATCAATCCGCCGACGATGGCGATTCCCAGCGGTTTGCGCAGTTCCGAACCGACGCCGTTTCCCAATGCCAGAGGCAATCCACCGAACATGGCGGCGAAAGTCGTCATCAAAATCGGGCGAAACCGAAGCAAACACGCCTCATAAATCGCCTCCTGCGGAGGCTTGTTATGCTTTCGCTCGAGGTCGAGCGCGAAATCAATCATCATGATCGCATTTTTCTGGACAATGCCGATCAGCAAAATAATACCGATGAGCGCAACCACCCCGAGTTCGGTGCCCGTGATCATCAGCGCGAGGATCGCCCCGGCACCGGCGGACGGCAGTGTGGACAGGATGGTGATCGGGTGAATGTAACTCTCATAGAGCACGCCGAGAATGATATACACCGTGATGATCGCCGCGAGAATGAGCAGAGGTTCGTTGGTCAGCGACGCGATGAAAGCTTGCGCGGTTCCCTGAAAAGATGCCTGCACACTCGCCGGCATGTTTAACTCATTTTGGGCGCGCTCGATGGCTTTTGTTGCCTGCCCCAGCGAGGCGCCGGGCGCGAGGTTGAAGGAAATGGTCACAGAAGGAAATTGCCCCTGGTGATTAATGGCCAGCGGCGCCGTCCCGGATTCAAAATGGCTGAAGGTGCTCAATGGCACGGCAGTGCCGGAGGTTGAAAGCACGTAAATATCGTTCAACTTGGAAGGATTTCGTTGAAACTCCGGCAGTGTCTCCAAAATAACGTGATACTGGTTCAGTTGCGTGAACAGGGTGGAAATCTGGCGCTGGCCGAATGCGTCGTAGAGTGCGTTGTCAATCGCTGTGGGCGTGATGCCGAGGCGCGACGCCGTGGCGCGATCAATCACCAACATCGCCTGTGCACCGTGGGTTTGCTGGTCGGTCGCGACGTCGAGGAGTTCCGGCAGCGCCTGCATTTTGGCCACGAGCTCAGCCGTCCACTGGTTCAATTCATCCGCATTGGCGTCTTCCAGAGTGTATTGGTATTGTGTCTGGCTGACGCGGTCTTCAACCGTCAAATCCTGTACCGGCTGCATGTAAAGAGTGATACCGTCCACTTTTGCCAGTTCGGGTTGCAAGCGACGCATGACGGCACTAGCGCTGATCTTTCGTTCCGCCAGCGGCTTGAGGTTAATGAGGATTCTTCCGCTGTTGAGCGTGGTGTTGATGCCGTCTGCCCCAATGAATGACGACAAGCTGTCGACCGCCGGGTCGTTTAGGATCACCTGGGCCAGTGCCTCCTGCCGTTCGGCCATCGCGGTAAAGGATACCGTTTCGTCGGCCTCGGAAATCCCCTGAATCACGCCGGTGTCCTGCACGGGGAAAAAGCCCTTGGGCGCGGCCATATAAAGCAAAATCGTGACCGCAAGCGTCCCGAGGGCAACAAGTAAAGTAGCCGTCTGATGCCTGAAAACCACCTGGAGCGTGCGCCCGTAGGAAGCGATCACGTCGTTAAAGAGCCGTTCTGAAGTCACAAAGAATCGTCCGTGCTTTTTCTCATCCGCCTTCGCTTTGAGGAGGCGCGAGCACAACATCGGAGTAAGCGTCAGGGATACGAAGGCAGACACGAGAATGGTCACGCTCAGGGTCACGGCGAATTCACGGAACAGTCGTCCGACGATGTCGCCCATAAAGAGCAGTGGAATCAATCCGGCGATCAAGGAAATGGTCAATGAAATGATGGTGAATCCAATTTGTTCGGCGCCTTTTAATGCGGCTTCAAGGGGCCGGTCACCCTGCTCAATATATCGAAAGATATTTTCGATCATGACGATGGCATCATCCACCACGAAACCCGTGGAGATCGTCAGTGCCATCAAAGAAAGGTTGTTCAAACTGTACCCGAGCAAATACATGACGCCCAGAGTCCCGACAAGGGAGAGTGGCACGGCCACGCCGGGAATCACGGTGGCCCACAAATTACGCAAGAACAGGAAGATCACCAACACGACCAATCCCACGGTGAGTATCAGCGTAAATTGAACATCGCGCACCGAGGCGCGGATGGTGGTCGTTCGATCGGTTAACACGGTAATGTCCACGGCCGCCGGCAGGTTGGCTTTCAGTTGGGGCAACAGCTTTTTGATCCGGTCCACCACCTGGATGATGTTCGCGCCCGGCTGGCGTTGGATGTTCACAATGACCGCTGGTGTATCGTTCATCCACGCGGCGAGTTTGTTGTTTTCGACGTCGTCGATGACCTTCGCGACGTCGGACAGAACCACTGGCGCTCCGTTGCGATAAGCCACCACCACCGACTGGTAATCCGTGCTGCTCAAAAGCTGGTCGTTCGCGTTGATCTCATAGGACTGATGCGCGCCATCAAAATTTCCCAACGCCTGATTGATGCTGGCCTGCTGCAGTGAGGTGCGCACATCGTCAATATTGAGTCCATAAGACAGAAGCTGGGTCGGGTTGACTTGCACGCGGACGGCGGGCTTCTGTCCGCCGCTGATCGTCACCAACCCGACGCCTGTGACCTGGGAAATCTTTTGAGCCAACCTGGTGTCGGTATAATCCTCGACCTGCGACAACGGGTAGGTTTTTGAAGTGATGGCGAGCGTCAAGACCGGAGCGTCCGCGGGATTGGACTTGCTGTAAACGGGCGGTGAGGGCAAGCCTGCCGGGAGATAAGTCTGGGCTGCGTTGATGGCCGCCTGAACTTCCTGCTCGGCCACATCGATGTCCAGATTGAGCACGAACTGCAAGGTGATGATGGAGCTACCGCCGGAACTGATGCTCGTCATCTGGTTGAGTCCGGGCAACTCGCCGAACTGCCGTTCGAGTGGCGCGGTGATGGCGGAAGCAGTGACATCGGGACTCGCCCCCGGGTAAAAGGTGACGACCTGGATCGTGGGATAATCCACCTCGGGCAAGGCGGAAACCGGAAGCATGAAATAGGCGATGATGCCGGTCAGCAGAATGGCGACCATCAGGAGCGAGGTCGCCACCGGACGCAAAATGAATGGGCGAGACGGACTCACTGCGACACTTTCTTTTTCCGTTTATGTGTCCTGACATTTCCGGTCTCATTCGTGGAGCCGGTGGACGGTCGTACGATCACTTTCGCCCCGTCGGTAAGCTTGTTGAAATTGTCAGCCACAACCATCGTACCCGGATCAATTCCCTTCACCTCCGAGACGTTGCCATCCGTCGTACCCACCGTGATAGTTTGCATCGTGATGGTAGCCATTTGATTGGTGGAGCCCGTGTTTGCGCCCATTTGATTTGCGCCTGAATCGTTCGCACCGGAAGGGCTTGAGGCCATCTGGCTGGTGGCTGTCTGGTCTTGATTGGTTTGACCTGACTGTCCCGGCTGGATGGTGTACACAAACGCGCCATCGGAATTGCGTTGGATCGCCGTATTGGGCAACAAGGTGACATTGTGCAGGGTATTCACGAGCAACCGCGCGTTGACAAATTGATTGGGGAACAGCGATTCATCGTCGTTCGTGAAAATGGCCTTGAACTGGAGGGTGCCGCTGGCGGGGTTGATTTGGTTATCCGTCGTTTCCAGGGTTCCGGTCGCCAGTTTGGTCTGCATGGCGCGATCGAACACATCCACGACCATTTGCCCGCCCTGGTGCAATTGTTGTTCAATTTGCGGAAGGAAATCCTCCGACACGTCGAAAATCACACTGATCGGCTGGAGTTGGGTGATCACCACCAGGTTGGTGCTGCCCGCCTGAACAATATTGCCTTCGTCCACCAACCGCAACCCGATGCGCCCGGAAATCGGCGCGGTGATGTAACAATAGCCTAGTTGGACATTGGCGTTGTCGAGTTCCCCCTGGTCCAGTTTAACCGTGCCTTCATCTTGATGGACTGTGGCTACCTGTGTGTCCAACTGCTGTTTGGGAATCGCATTACTGGCGAATGCCTCCTGATAACGCTCCAAATCCAGCTTCGCATCGTCAAGCAACGCCGTATCGCGTTCCAATTGCCCCTGGGCCTGAAGCAACGCTGCCTGGTTAGGACCGGGATCGATCACGAGCAGCGGATCCCCCTTTTTGACAAATTGACCTTCCTGATAACTGATTTTCGTAATCTGTCCCATCACGCGGCTGTTTACCGAAACCACGTTAAGCGGCGTTACTGCGCCCAGGGCGTTGACGTAAACTCCGATATCGCCCAGTTGCGCGGTCGCGGTGCTGACATAGGTCGGCCCCAATCCGCCCCCTGCCCGGCCGTGTCCGTGACCGGATTGACCGGCCGCCGGCGATGGTCCATGGTGGAGCAAAAGGATGACGATGGCGGCAAAGACAATAATTAAAATTGCGAATCCGATAAACATTCCCGAGCGGTGGCCGTGCTTTTGGCTGGGCGCCGGTTTCGCCGGCCCGTTTGAAGATTCATCGGAGCGCTTATTCGGCGGTGGTACATCAAACATGTTAGGATCCATTTAATTTCATTTTCGACGTGAGAAGCCGGTGAAACGATAAGTGAATTTGGGAATACGTCAATTGAGTTGATTTTATCCGGCGCCGGCGCTAAAGACTTCCCTGCCGTTCGACACCATTGTGACCGAGGGTTTTCGAAGCGAGCCGCCAGGGTGGCAGCAAGTGGTGCCGGACCGGCACAGTAAAATTGCACACCATGAATTTACTGAGGTAGAGCTTAAAGGATTCGGCGCCAGATTTGCCGCCGGATTTACGGCGCCCGCCTCTGCATCCCAAATTCGTTCTGGCAAGCCGCGTTTTCATCAATGATTCACTTCCGGTTCCCCGGGTTGTGCATGCAGGTATTGGAAATCACATGGCTGGCCGGCCGTGCGTGCGCGATGCATCTCCATTGGTTCTGCCAGCAACCGGCCGACGGTCTGGAGCAAAGCGGGAAAATTGAATGGTTTTTCGAGTAACGCCGCCACGCCTGCTCCCAAGGCCGTGAAAAGCTGGTTCGATCTGGCCGTGATGATGATCACGGTCAGCAAGGGATTCTCGACCATAAATTTTTGGAAAATCTGCCAGCCGCTTTTTCCGGGCAGGTTCAAGTCCAATAACACCAGGTCAATTTTGTTGGCGGCAGCGAGTTCGAGCGCGGCGGCACCATTCGCCGCCGACCAGACCAGATAGCCTTCCCCGACCAGGACGCGCGTCAGCATTTCGCGGACGGACGAATCGTCGTCCACCACCAAAATCCGGTTTCTGGTCAGTTTCACATTTCGAGCCGGGTTCGACGGATGATCGCTCAAGGAATCTGTGGTTTTCATAGCGGATTATTTCAAGCCACAGGCTGGCTTTAGCGTAAGCCGTGCCAATGCCGGTCTAGGCGATATGAACTTCAATTATCGGTAATTTTGGGCGTTAAAAGTGACCTGCGGGATTGCAAACGAAGGTTGGGATGCAAAGCAACTGTGCTAAAGAGCTAAATTGATTTGCAGCCGGATAGGCATGGATCAGGTTGATACTGTTGTTGAAGCGGCTTTTTTCGTATGAATCGTTCAATCCGGAAATTTCCACGGACCGGGCCGTCTTGCGCATGGTTTATGCTTGCCAAAGTTTGCATATCCGGGATTTGGTTATGGTGTTCAGTTCACTCCACATTTGTTAAATTTTAGGCCGGTGTATGAAATTAGGAATAGTTTTCAGACTGGTGGCGCTCAGTTTGGTAGTGGCTCTGATGGGAGTCTTGATCCTGCTGGCCACCTTGAATTCTCAATGGAAATCTGCGGAATTGCGAGGGCGATTGAGCCAATTAGATCAGGAGAGTTTCCAGATCGTCGATCAATTGCATGAATCATTGCGCGGGCTGGGCAACACCATGCAACGTTACGGAACCGATCATAACCCGGCCATTTGGAATGATTACCTCCTGGCCAGCCGAAAATTTGGGGTATGGATCGACGAACAAGAATCCAAGTTGACATTGCCGGAAGAGAAAGATTCCCTGGAGCAGATCAGAGGGGCTTACACCGATTATCTGCAGGTGGCGCAGGATTTGCATTTGAAAATCCAAGCACTGGGCCAGCAAAGCGCCACGCTCGCCGATTTCACTCCCCTGCGCCTGGCTTCGCAGCACCTTTTCGACCTGGGTCAAAACCTCGGGAAAGCGCTGTATGATTCGCGAAAGCAGCTGCTGAACCAAGCCAACCGGATCCTCGACCAACTCCGCTGGCTGGTAGTCGGTTCGCTCTCTTTGCTATTCGTGTTCGGGGTCGCGCTGGCGGGCGTGGTTTATCGCGACATGATCGCACCTTTGCGTGTGAAACTGGTGGAGAGCCAGACGGTGATGGAACGCCACGAGAAACTCGCGGCCCTGGGCATGCTCGCCGCCGGGGTGGCACACGAGATTCGCAATCCGCTGACCGCGATCAAAGCCGCCCTGTTCATACAGCAAAAAAAATTCCTGCCCGGTTCAGACGAATCCAATGATGCCCGGCTGGTCGAACGTGAGATCCTCCGCCTGGAGCGGATCGTGAACGATTTTCTCCTGTTCGCCCGGCCGACCGAGCCGGAACTGGCGATGGTACCCGTGGAAACGATTTTGGCGGAAACCCAGAAATTTCTCGCACCGCAACTCGCGCGATTCAACATCCAGCTGATCCTGGAAGCCGCCGCACCAGCAAAAATAATGGCGGATGCGGCGCAGATCAAACAGGTGTTGATCAATCTCGTGCAAAACGCCGCGGACAGCATCGAACAAAATGGAACGGTTAAACTGCGTGCGCGCCGGGACCGCAAGCGCATCACCAACGAGGAAACCAACGTGGTGATCCTCGAAGTCGCCGACAACGGCAAAGGCATCACACCCGAAATTGAGAAACGGCTCTTTGACCCATTTTTCACTACCAAAGACACCGGCACCGGCCTGGGGTTGTCGATCGCGGCGAGCATCATCCAAAAGCACGGTGGCACACTTCAATATCAAACCCAGGTGCACCACGGCACGACATTTGGTATCGTACTCCCGCAAGCGACTTCATGAATGCCGCCACCAGAATTTTATTGATTGAGGATGATTCAGGAATCGTCGATACCCTGGAACGTTTGCTGAAGGCCGAAGGCCACGAAATCGTCATTGAGCGGCGCGGTGACGACGGATTGGCCCGCGCGGCGAAGGAGTCCTTCAACCTGGTGATCACTGACCTAAAACTGCCGGGCTTGAGCGGCCTGGATCTCATCCGGCAACTACACACGGTCAAGCCACGCCTCCCGATCATTTTGGTCACCGCTTATGGCACCACCGAGACTGCCATCGAGGCGATGAAGTTTGGTGCTTATGATTACTTGTTGAAGCCGTTCAGCATTCCGCAGTTGATCGAATTGGTGCACCGCGCTGCCGATAGCAATCGCCGCATGTCAGAACCGGTTGGCCTCGGTGAAACCAGCCGGAGCCGTGATTCACTGGTGGGCCGAAGTCAGGTGATGCAGAATATCTACAAGGAAATCGGACGTGTGGCTGCCAAGCCGGTCAGTATCTTGATCCGTGGCGAAACCGGCACCGGCAAAGAGCTGATCGCGCGTGCCATCTACCAGCACAGCGACCGATCGAATGCGGCGTTCATCGCCATCAATTGCGCGGCGATACCTGAAACGCTGCTCGAGAGCGAATTGTTCGGCCACGAGCGGGGGGCCTTCACCGGGGCTGACGTCAAGCGCATCGGCCGTTTCGAGCAGGCGGACCACGGCACCATTTTTCTCGATGAGATTGGCGACATGACCCTCGGCACGCAGGCAAAACTTTTGCGCGTGCTCCAAGAAAAAACGTTACAGCGACTTGGAGGCAAGGAAACCATTTCGGTGGATGTCCGCGTGGTTGCCGCCACCCATCGGGATCTGGAAGCAGCCATTCGCGAGAAGCAATTCCGCGAGGACCTGTATTATCGCCTGAACGTGGTGGCCATCAGTCTGCCTCCAGTGCGCAGCCGCCGCGAGGATATCCCGGATCTGGTGCGTTATTTTCTGGCCAAGCACGGCCCGGATCTGGGCAACGCCAGCCCCTCAATTCATGCCGAGGCGGTGGATTTCCTGCAGTCACAACCCTGGCCGGGCAACGTGCGCGAGTTGGAAAACGTGGTGCGCAAGGCACTGCTCTCCGCGCAGGGTTACACCATCAATCTTGACCACGTCCGCGCGGCGCTGAATCGCGACAACAAGGAAAAGCTGTCCGCCACGAGTTCTTTCGGGGAATACATGGATGATTTACTGGCCGCCGCGCGGCGGGAAGAAATAACGGATGTTCATGCCCGTGTGCTGGAGGCTGCCGAACGGGAACTCTTCTCGCGCGCCATTCAACAGGCGCGCGGTAATCAGGCCAAGGCCGCGCGCTGGCTCGGCATCTCACGCATCACGATGAAGGCGAAACTGGTCCAGTTCGGCCTTCACCCCGCCCAGGAAACTGATCAGGAATCTTAAGTTTCCGTGCGTGCTTCGACCGGCTGTCGACCTCGCGGAGATTTTCTGATCCTTCACTGCTCCAGCGCGGGCACTTCGATTTTTTTGACGTCAGTAATGGAATGATCAGGCGGCAACAATTCACCGGACCAAAGCTTCTGGGAAGTCCAGCGAGAGGGAGGCCCGCTCCAAAACGAATCGGCTGGAGGCAAACCGAGCGGGAGGAGGACGGTGCTGCAGAGATAAAGGCTGCCGGTGGAAATGTAATTTTCGGCCAGCGAAGGTTGATGACCGCAAAAACCAATTTGCAGCCAGCCCGAGGCATCAAAAGTCCCGGGCGCTTCAATCATTTTGCGGATGACCGCAGTCAGGGCACTGCGCACTTGCGCGGGCGGCAATCGTGCCGGCAGCTCCAGCCGCAACGCGGTTTGCGCGAGGGCCTGAAAGACGCCAAACCGGTATGTCGTCGACCGGCCAAGCGAGGGAAAGGTCCCATCCGGGGCGATCATACGCTCCAGGATTTCCGCGTACCGATGCGCCCGTTCCAGAACGAGTTCATAAACCGGTCCAAAACGGCTGTCCTTCTGCCGCAACACTGTCAAGACGTCGACCAACATTGGCTGGATTACAAAACTGTTGTAATAATCGAAATGAAAGAATTCACCATCGCCGTAAGCGCCATCACCGGCATACCAGCCGAGCATGCGCCGGACACAATCCTCGAGCCGGTCGGGCAAGGTTTTCTCGCCCATCATCAACAACGCGGCTTCCACCATGGCAGCGAACATCACCCAGTTGCTAGTAAGTGGCGTTTGAATCTGGCGCGATGATTTGAGTGCGGCGATGACCTGTCTCTGCGTGCGAATATCCAGCGGCTCCCACAAAACTTTGGATGCGCGCAAGATGGCTTGTGCCAGAAAGGCGGTGTCCACCAAAGGTTGACCGCCCTGATGAAAATTCAAAAAGTCCGGCGAATCGGTATCCGTTGCGGCCGCGAGCGAGGCTTGGGCCCAACCGATGAACCGTCGCTGGCGGTCGGCTTCCGGCCCTTCCAAGCGCGACGCCGCCAGCCAGGGCGCAATCCCGGCGAGCACGCGGCCGAATGCTTCAAGGTGCGTGTACTTCGCGCGGTCTGACGGGCTGCCAGCCTCCACCGGCATCGCCTTTCTCAATTCCCGCCGCGCCAGATTTTCCAGCACCGGGCGGCTGATTTTTTCCAGCACGGAAACCCAATATAGGCGGTCATCGGCGCCGTTGCCGGGAAAGGTTTCCGCACTGGATTTTATCACGGGCACACCGACGACGCCAATCAAGCCGAGCGCTGCCGCGGTTTTGAGAAACACACGCCGATCGTTCACCGGAAAATTGTCGCGCAACCAGCATTCCAAGACAAATCTTCTCCGGACAATTTTTGATCAAACCGGCCGGCCGGACCACAACCGCAGCACTCAAAAACTGTAACTTAGCTCAAGCATTTGAAGATTCAGGCCGGGATTGGGTTGGGCGATGCCAGCGTTGGACATATGCTGGAAACGATAGCCCACAGCAATATGTGCGGTGATGTTCCAGGTCAGGCCGATGTGGCTTGTGAATTGAAACCGCTCGCCAAAACTCTTCGCGCCAAACCGGTCTCGGCTCAAGATGGTCGGACTGGATCCGCCCTCCAACACCAACGGAAATTTTCCTTTGTACAATTCCAACAACGGGCCAAGCGTGCCGACGAACGAGTCAGCGTGGTCACCGTCCAACCAGCCAGCCGAGGCATCCAACCGCGGCAGAATACGCCAGTCGGAACAGAAATTCCACTGCCGAGGCAGGTTCAGGTCGGCAAATGTCTCCGCCTGCCAGAACCGGTTCTGGCCGCCATCGAACGACACGCCGCCGCGGGTACCGACGGACAGACCTTCCTGCGCTGCCACCGACCAACTGCTTACGAGCAGCATGACCGCTGAAAGAATTTTAAAACGAATTGACCTCATCTCCCCGGTTCTCCCTTCTTCATCCAATGCCACAGAATTTGCCTCGGTCAAACCGAGGCGTGAAAAAACTTCCTGACTACGCCATTGCGTCCGCCAAGCCATATCAGGAATACTTTGCGCGTGAGTCAATTATCCGTTCAGAAGATCGCTGGATTCGACATTCCCGAGCTCGAGCCGTATCGCACGATGCGGCGTCCGGCGGACCACGCTGTTCAAGGCATTTTTGTGGCCGAAGGTGACAAGGTGGTTCAGCGACTGCTCGAAAGTCACTTTCAAGTTATTTCCGTCGTGCTGCCAGAAAATCGGCTGGAAGAATTTCGTTTCCTGCTGGAAGCCCGTCACGAAAAAATCAATGTGTATCTGGCGGAGCGGAAATTTCTCGTTACCCTCGTCGGCATTGAGCTGTTTCAAGGAGTGCTGGCGGTGGGGAAAATTCCCCGCAGATTTTCGCTGGCCGATCTACTGGCTCAAAGCCCCTCCCCAAGATTAATTGCCCTGGTGGAAGGTGTGACCAACTCGGAAAACATCGGCCTGCTGGTGCGCAATTGCGCCGCTTTCAGCGCGCACGGATTGATCGTTGGCCCGACTTGTTGCAGTCCGTTTTTGCGACGCGCCGTACGAAATTCGATGGGGACGATATTTCAACTTCCGGTCGTGGAATCAACCGACACCATACTCACCCTGCAGGACTTGCGCGCGGCCGGAGTCCACAGTATCGCCGCGCACCCCCATACCGATAAAAAATCTCTGTCCGGGGTGGATTTCACGCGCGACTGTTGCCTAGTATTTGGCAGTGAGGGCAAAGGCATTTCGCCGGAAGTACTCGCCGCGTGCGATGAAGCCGTGGCGATTCCCATGGCGGCCAATATTGATTCCTTGAATGTTGGCGCCGCCGCCGCGGTTTTTCTGTACGAGGCCGGCCGGCAGCGTGGAAAAATCTAAGGCTGCCCGGCGACAATTTTTTCCGCAAAATCCACCGCCTTGCGGCACAGAGGCTGCCAGTCCAGTTCCGCCTGCACCCGAGCGGCCGAAGCAGCCGCATATGGCTGCCAGCTGGCCACCGGTTCGTCCAGCCACGAGATAATTTTTTTGCCAAAATCGTGGCCGTTGAATTCAGCGAATTTGACCAGCCGGTCATTGTTGAAATAACTCCGGACGCTTTTCAGGGGTGTGCAGACGGTGGGCAATCCACTGGCAGCGTATTCGACAATTTTGGCGACGAACGCGCAGTGCGTTCCGGCGGATTCCTCGTAGGGCACGATGCCGACGTTCGCACTCGCCAGCTGTTTCGCCACTTCGGAATAAGGGACGAAGCCGGTAGCCTCAAACTTGAATCCGGGAATAGCGTGAGCGCGTTGTAGAAATTTTTCCAGCCCGGGCGTGCGTTTGCCGACGAACCGGAAAATCGTATCCGGTCGCTTCACGACAACCCAATGGACCGCATCGAAGGCGATCCGTCCCAGGTGATGGGCATCAAAAGAACCGTGCATGACGATTACGGGAGGACGATCCGGCGGCGGCAACGTGGAGCGGGGAGGGAAGGCTTCGGCATCGTAGCCATAATAAATCGGGCAAATACGTTCCCGCGGATACCCCTGCCCGGCCAAGCGTTCGGCAAATTCATCAGAAATGGCGCAGACACCGTCCACGTTGTAGCGTTTGGGCAGCGAAATCTCGTAGCGCATCAGCGTTTGGACCACCGGCGCCGGGGCAACGTAGGCGGGCCATGTCTCCATGAAGCCCGTCAGCAGGTCGGGAAAATTCATCACGACGGGCACGCCCAGGCGGCGTTTCAGTTTGCCCGCAGCCACAGCAGAAATCGCGTGCTGCGAGAACAGGAGGTCGAATTTCTGTTCACGCGCGACCGCCGCCACCATTTGCTCGAGGAAAAAAGGGTACACGAGATACTTGAAATTTCGCAGCCTGGCGTAGCGGCCCATCGCCCATCTGGTAAACTGGTGAAGGCGGATGCCGAATTTCTTTTGCACACCATCGGCGTCCTCAATCTGCGGGCTAAAGACGTGGATTTCATGGCCGCGCCGGGTCATTTCCTGGACCAGATAAACCGCCTCCGCCGACCCGCCGCCGGAAGGTGGATAGAACGGTTCGTGCGTCAGAAACGCAATACGAAGTGGAGAGGGAGACGTGCGCACGCGCAAGACGCTATTCAATTTAGGCAATATCCTTCAATCCAATTCACTCAGCCCCGGACCAAAACATTTCGAATTCATGCAAGCGAAATGTTTTGACTTGCGACGCAAAAAATCTAAATTGTGCTTCCATTTTTTGGATGGGGTCTTAGCTCAGTTGGTAGAGCACCACAATGGCATTGTGGGGGTCGCAGGTTCGAATCCTGTAGGCTCCACCATCAAAATCGGTTCGCAAACACCGCCATTCTTCTGTCAGAAATGAAATCCGCAGAATTGGCTTTGATACCGCAGGCCAATTGAAATTTCGCTAAGTTTGCCTTACGCAACACGCGCAGCGTCATGTCCAGATCGTCTTGATCGTCTTCAACGAGCAGGATTTCAATTTCATGTTCTACGGTCATGCTTTGGTATCACCTTGGAATTTGGAGTGCAACGTCGCGTCACAATTCAATTCAGCATCAGCCCATCCTTCATTCAGCCAGCATTATTTAATGCGCTTTTTGGCCAGTTTTCTGCCGACTGGCGGTTCAACAGCATGTACCTCGTTCTGGCTTGTCTTCAAACGCGCAGCGTGTCGTGCCAACGCGGCGCGGAGGGCTTTCTGTTTCTCCTCTATTTTACTGAGAGTTTTTAACAGCTCGCTGGTCTGCTTTTTGAGATCCGCCATAAGGCCACTCTGCGCCCGAAGAATTCACATTCCAAGTGCAAACTTGGATTATTAAATCCAAGCTGGGGCACAGCCCGGGCGGGTTGATTCTTAATTGGCGGGCGGGATGTGGGAATTATTATCGGCGTTGACCCCAGCGCAATTTCAACTTGCGGGGATGAAAGTGACTCTTATGTTTGGTTCGAAAGAAGCGTGAAATATTCCGGTGGCTTTAACCTTGATCCAAAACTGGCTGTGTTGCGGAATGGTCAAATCAAATCCAATGAGTTCAGATCGACTCCTCTTCACAAAAAAGGTTGAGAATATTGAAGCTGTATTAACTTTGAGTTAATTGTATTATTACTTCGTAAAAACCCATTAAGCAATGCTCATGACGCCAGCAATGGCCGCTGGACTTGAAAAAGCCCTTGGAGGGTAGCTGAATTGGTTGAACGTTGTGGCGAATAAATCCGATTATATTTCTCGCGTCCAGGAGGCGATCACGCAAATGCATAATTGCAGCGCGATTTGGCGTGAATCCGTCGTCGTGCGCGAAGTCTTTCAGGGCAAAACGCTCTGGGATGGCGAAGTTGAGGTTTTTGATCTCACCGGACACCCAAAAGCGAAACGGGCTTATGGCTGGTCTCATCCAACTGGGGGCGACAATAAGGCAGAGCGATTTGTCTCCGTTCTTGAAGTCCCTCCCGTAAATTCACCTGAAGTGGCTGTGAAAATGGTGATTTATGAAGAAGTTAAACGGAAAAATTCGCAAGCCAATTGAGTGTTCACCATCGAAAAACGCCGGCGTTTGGAAGAAACCTATACCAAGCTCAAATATTGGATCTCGACCATGAAACCGGGATGAGGAAGGGTTTTATGCCCTCGCCCGTACGATACCCAGCTTTCTCATTTTGCTGATTAGTGAGGATCGAGCCATCCCGACCCGGGCAGCCGCGCCCTTTGGTCCCCCAACGACCCAGTTGGTTGACTCAAGGGCCTGGATAATATGTTCGCGCTGCACGTCCACAAGTAATTGCGGCTCGTTTCCTTTGTCCGCGTGTCCGGAAGTGCTGACACCCGAGAAAGCTTGCGGCACTTCAAAATCCACCTGCAAATATTTGCCCGGTGAGGTTATCACCGAACGCTCGACAACGTTTTGCAATTCGCGCACATTACCTTGCCATGGATGGCGTAAGAACGCCTCCCTTGTTTCTTTCGACACTTCCAAAACTTCCTTTTTCGCACGGCTGCAATAAACCTCAAGCAAATGACGAACCAGCAGCGGTATATCTGCCGGGCGTTCCCGTAACGGCGGGACACGCAAGGGAAAGACATTGAGCCGATAATAAAGGTCGGCTCGGAATTCCCTGGCAGCTACCATCCGAGAGAGATCGCGGCTCGTCGCGGCCACGATGCGCACATCTACCGCGATGGTCCTGGTACCACCCACACGTTCGATTTGCCGTTCCTGAAGCACACGCAGTAATTTAGGTTGCAATTCAGGAGATACATCCCCGATTTCGTCCAGGAACAAAGTTCCGCCTTGGGCCATTTCGAACCGCCCGGCGCGCCTCCCTATCGCTCCAGTAAACGCACCGCGCTCATGCCCGAAGAGTTCGCTCTCGATCAAGCCAGCTGGAATTGCAGCGCAGTTCACCTTGATAAAAGGCCCGTCACGCCGCGAGCTTTGATTGTGGATCGCTTGCGCCAAGCGTTCCTTCCCGCTCCCTGTTTCTCCGAGAATAAGAACATTGGAACCAGTTGGTGCGACAACTTTAACCTGGTCGGCTAACTCCCTCATCGCGCTGCTACCACCGACAATCTCTTCAAAATTTTCTTGGGAATGAGCGTTGTTCGGTGGAAAAGGCACCTTGATAACAGAACGCTCAGCAAATTGGGGTAATTCCGGCATGGCAGGATCGCTTTCGATTGTGCTCGTTGCCCTGGTCGTTTCATGCGGTACGAAAGCGAGCTCAATATTTCCAAATGCATTGGGACCGGTGCCGGCCAAGCCGAGAATTGCTATCCTCCTATCCTGCACCGTGAATGGGACGGCACAAAAAAATTTGACGTTCAGTTCCAATAGCCGCCGGGCAAAATCGGGAAAATCGGTTTCTGCTTCCGCGGCAATGATCAATGGACGTCGATGCGTCCACACCCAGTTCTCGATTGATTCATCCAAGTCGAGTTCATCTCCGTGGTACGCTTTCGTATTGAGTTCCTCTTTCAGAGGCTCCTGCGGAATCAAAGGCTCCTCTGCCCGCTGGAACCAAACGTGAAACACTCGGATGTCCGCCATCGTTGGCAACCCCAGAACCATTTCGTAAAGCAGCGTAAGAAGGCGATTTTCCTTGGGACGTGCGTTACCGCCTCCAACCCGAGTTGGATGATCGTCGCCAATAGTCTCGGCTTGGGCCGATGCCAGCCGATTATGCAAGAGAGGCACGAATGTTGTTAATGGCTGGGGGCAGCCAATTAGGAGACTCATAAATTCTCGTTTTCACTTACTTTGCATTTTGCGCTGACTGGAGATAATAACTTCCCGCTAGCTCCGTGAGGAATCGTTCTGGGATCTGACGTGATACCAAACTTCTTGAGAATCTCAAAATTGTCGATTCACTCCCTTGCCTGTGGCTCTTGCAGGAGACATGCCAAATCTGTTTGAATGCATAAGGACGAAGAAAACCACTTGAAAATCCAGGAAATTCAGCAATAGCGGCAGGGAAGGAATAATTTGGAGGTCCGGAAATTGTACACGGAACGCGTCGCTGATGCGACACTGAGGCTGGGGGTCGCCACCGGGTGAGGCGGGAGTGCGCTCGCCTGGTACCGATCCTTGGGTGGAATGTGTGTTTGGGTCAGTTTCCACGCTCCCACCACTGACGCGTTTCATGGTGATTTGAGGTTCTCACGCGATTTTTGAGTCCATCAATTCGTCTTTTGAGTATGGAAGGTCCTGCTTGGCGTAAACGCTCTAATCGGGTGCAGATTCGGCTCATTTTTAGGGCCTATACCATGCCATCCAATGCGAGGTTGCAACAGTGCGAGAAATCGAAGATTTTGCCTTGATCAAGTGTTTTGCGCGCCAAGAAGGTGCAAAGTGTACTCAGCGGGTTTCATGCAACTTGAAAATAGAACCCTTCGCGAGGTATACGTCTTATTGCGAGCGCCGTATGTGCTCCTCTATAACGAAAGTCGAGGAAGATTTATCGCACGCGAGCACCTAAAGAAGTGAGGTTTTGGCTTTTGGAACTTCGCATTAACAATTACACAAAACAGTACCCACTTGCCGATCTGCCAAGACCGCGCTTCAGTGGCTTGTCGCACATGCGGATAAAAACATTCAAGGCTTCTTCCAGTGACTCGATATGCACGGGTTTGATCAAATGGCACACAAAGCCGACCTTCTTAGCGTGCTCCACATCATGCTCCATTCCATACCCCGTGAGGGCTATGCCGCGCAGTCCGATTCCGACTGTCGCTTCCAATATGTTTCATTGGGCTTTTGGCCCATTTTCACCCCAACTCTCAGCAAAAATGCCAACAGCCGGGTCTACCCCGCTCAAAATCCATAGAACTACCGCCGTACAACTGGCGAACTTCTTACTGGATTTGTGAGGCAGGCGTTAATCTGGACACCGTACCATGCTTTTGCCTTTCTGAGCGGGAAGGATTGGAAACTGCACAATTCATAGTTTTGCGCTCGTCAAAATTTGAGATCGAGAAACACTGTCACATAGTCGATACTGCGACCAGGCGTTGACTGCTCTAAGAATTGACCAGGAAAGAAGTGGAGGTATTCGGTGGTAAAAGTTAAGTTCCGGTTTATCTTCCATTCTAGTTGGACTGCGGTTTGGCTGCCGATATAGCGAGCGTTGCTGTTCTGCCCGGTAACTTCAACGGCTCCGCCAGTGCTATAAATGCCATCTCGAGTACTCTCACGACCATAGAACGCGATATTGGGCGTCAAGGAGACATTCCTGGTGAGATCGAGTCTCACCGAGGGCTGCAGGGCAATCAAATTGCGTCTGGCAAAGAGCTCCGCATAGGTGAAGTAAGGCCCCTTCTCATTCAGTGAGTTAAACGTGCCCAGTGCACCGCCGGAAGGATTTTGATCGCCACTGAAGGCGACCGCCCGAAGCCCGAACCGCGGATGGAGAACCATCGACTCAGACTGATAGCCAGTCTCTGTTGAAGCGGCCCAGGCAAGAATTTCGTCGGACCGAAAGTGACCAAATTGAAACGCGAACTCGTCATTGTAACTCCAATGCCCGGCGGTCCCCCACAAACGCGTTCCAATCGTTTCTCGTTGCTCATCGCCAACCCCCCTGGCATCGAAAGACACATCCTTGTTGTTGCGACCGAGGTAGTAAAGGTCAATGTTCCCTCCTGGTAGGGTCGGAAATGGCCTGACTGCGTAGACGCCCCAGAATCCGATGTTTTGATTGGGCTCATCATCGAATATGCCGGGTTCATTCTTAGTTTCTTTGACGGCAAACCCGTCGACCGTCCATTCGTCTGACTTCCAAGCGGCGCGGAATCCGTCCCAAGTCACCCGAATATTGCGGCCATCGCGAGTGGAAACCAGCATTCCTGAGCCGAATGCCATCTCCTGTCGCCCGGCTCGCAATGTCAGGCTATTGTTGTCCGACCGCAGCAACTCAAAGTCCACGAACCCTTGGTGTAAGTCCAACCTGTCTTCGTCCAAACCCGCACGAGGACCGCCTGTCCTGCCGTCCTCGAAACTGCTCCCCAATTCGCCGAAGAAACGAACCCGTTCGCCGAGAGACAAGTCCGCATGAAGGTAATAGCGTTGCATCAAATACGCACTTCCGGCTGGGCCGCTTCCCCAGTTTGGATTGCTAAAGTACTCCCCACGTTCGCGAATGTTTGCGCCAAACGAAAGGTAATAATTCGTATCGCTTCCAAAAAGCGGGATGAACTTCAATTGATTCGGGAAAATGGTCCGATTCCCTGGATCCGCGAAATACAGATTATCTTCTTCATAAGTCATGGTTGGAAAAGGCGGTAGACCTTCCCTCTCGGCCAACGCTTGGGCCCGGGCGGACCCGCCTGTTGGAAAGACAACTGCGATTAATACCATGGCTGCTGTAAGAACTACGTTCACACGACCAGACGTTGACTCCGCCGCCAGAATCTTCAGCCACTGTTTGTAAAACACCAGAAGCGCCACCACTTTGAGAAAAGAAGTGATCTTCCTTTCTTCTTTGCGACGTTCGCGTGAGATTTTTGACCTTCTCGCCTCCCCATACAATTAATAAGGCCTTTGAGTGTCGGTTGACGCATTCACCTTGCCCCGGTAATGCCGAAAAGTGAAAGCAAAATAAACCATCGCGAAGACAAGTGCCATCGGCCACCAAACCAGCGCCACCGCCAGGCCATGGCCGCCCGCCGCGTTTTCGTAAGCGGACAACGAATTTTCAGGTGCCAGGGTCGAGTACAACATGATGGGGAAAATGGCCGCCGCACCGGCGACCATCAAACCCACGATGAACGTGCCCGAACCCAGCGTGGCGCGCAATTCCACCTGGCCGCGGAGGCCGGTGAACACGGCCAGCAGCCCCCCAATGACCCCGACAACACCGAGCCAGGCGACCGGTTTGTAGACCATCCCGGCAAACAAATCCGGGCGGACGACGCGCGTTTCAAGGGTGACCACCAACAACAGCAGCACGACGAGTTTCCACAAACTGCCCGCCAGCTGCCGACTGCGGTCGCGCGCCGGCCCGTCGGTTTTCAGGATCAAGGCCGTAGCACCGTGGGCTGCAAACGTGACCAGGATGAACAGCGCGACCGAAACCGTGTACCAATCCAAAATGCCGACGTGGCCCCTGGGGCTGAAATTGGTAAAAAAGGATAGGGAAAACCGGCCGTGCTCGTCCAGCGGGACGCCGCGCGCGACGTTGCCGAGCGCCGCGCCGATGAGGATGGCGAGCAACAGGTTGGAAACCACAAAAATAAAATGCCAACCGTTGCGCCATAACGGGTCTGGAATGTGGCCGCTCAACTCGATTGCCAGGCCGCGCAGCACCAGCGACCACAGCAGGAGAAACAACGCCATGTAACAACCGGAAAACGATGAGGCAATAATGTTGGGAAACGCCAGCATCAACGTCCCGCCGAAACCCACCAGCCACACCTCGTGCCACGACCACAACGGCCCGATGGCGGCGATTACCAGGCGGCGTTCCGCTTCCGTTTTGCCAACGGCAAACTGCAACATACCTGCGCCAATGTCGAAACCTTCCAGCACAACAAACATCACCAGCATGAACGACAAAATGCTATACCAGATTTCAATCATAAGATACCTCCAGGTTGGGCCACCGCGGCGGATGCCCCAGGACCATGCGCGATTTCGCGGCCGACAAGGGACAGGTAAAGCACGCCGACCACAAAATAAAGCCCGGTGAAACCCATCAGCGTAAACAGCACGTCGCCGCCGTTGACATTAGCGCTGACCCCCGCGCTGGTGTGGAGCAATTGGAAAACCAGCCAGGGCTGCCGGCCCAGCTCCGCAGTCATCCAGCCGGCGGTGGTGGCGATGTAGGGAAATGGAAAGGCCAGCATCAGGATCCAGAGCAGGCCGCGGGACTGTTCCAACCGGCCGCGCCAGCGCTGAAGGTTGGCGAGGCCCATTACTAAAATGAACAGGGTCCCCAGGCCGGCCATGATGTGAAACGCATAATAGAGCAACTCGATATTTGTCGGCCATTGGTCCGGGGGAAAGGCGTCGAGACCCTGGACGGATGAATTGGCGTGGCCGAACGCGAGAATGCTCAGGGCATCCGGCACATACAAAGGATTGTCAATCCGCCGCAGGGCTTCATCCGGCTGCCCGATGATGTTGAGTTCGACATTGCTGCTCGTGACGAAATGACCTTCCATGGCCGCCAGTGTCACCGGCTGATGATGGGCCACCATTTTCGCCTGCCGATCGCCCGTCGGAAAACCCACCAGCAGGCAGGCGCACAATCCGACCAAAGTGCCGGTTTTCAGGAAAAGCGAGGCCGCTTCTAAATGTTTTTCCCGCAACGTATAAAATGCGCCCACCGCCGCAACCACAAAAGAGCCGGTGACGAGCGCCGCGCATTGGTTGTGCAAATACATGATGAGCGCCCAGGGATTCAACAGGTAAGTGGCCATGCTTTGCAGGCGAAGCGAACCGTCCTCCGCCACAGAATAACCCACGGGATGTTGCATGAAGGCGTTGGTCACTAGGATGAAATAACCCGAGAGCCAGCTGCCCGTGGCCACGGCGACGGTGGCGATGAAATGATTCCGTGGCCCGAGTCTTTTTTCACCCCATATCATCGCTCCGATCATCGCGCTTTCCAGGAAGAAAGCGAACATGCCCTCCATGGCCAGCGTCTGTCCGATCAAATTGCCCGAGAATCTGGTGAAATCCGCCCAGTTTGTCCCAAACTGAAATTCCATTGGAATGCCGGTAACCACGCCGACCGCAAAATTAATCCCGAAGATCCGCGCCCAGAAACGTGCCGCGTTGCCAAAAAGCTCGTTTCCCGTCCGCAGATGGCGCCATTTAAAATAAACAATGATCCACGCCAGCCCCATCGTCAGCTGCGGAAAGAGATAGTGGTAGCTGATCGTGAATGCGAACTGAAGCCGGCTCCAAAACAGTGTGTCTTCCATAATTTTTAATGCGTGAGTTTACGTAAATTGAACCTCCCCGACCCCAGAAGGCTTCTTGTATCCGCGGTTCCGGGTTGTGAGGCTCATGGCTCACTTGCTTTCTCTTGCACATTGCTTCGATTAATGAACTGCCAGACTTTGACTGCGACGAGGCCAACGAGCACACCGACGAGCGTGTCCACGAAACGGAATATTGGCTGTCGCCAGCCGCTCTCAGGACTCAATCCGGCGACCACCATCACCACGGCGGTAGTAATCCCCGTCGTAATCCCGGTCTGAGGCTGGTGAATAAGGGTTACAATGATGGCGCCCAGGCCAATCAACAAGGCCATGCCCCACACGTGAAACGGAAAGAACAGCAGATAAACCAAGCAGAGAGCGAAGCTAACACAGGTTGCCGCCATGCGGGACAAAGCAGCCCTGACACTCTGGGTGGTGCTGTCCTGATAAACAAACACCGTCGCCACCACGGCCCACATCCCGCCCAGCATCTGGTCATCTTTGGAGACCGAGTCCGGACGGTGAAGAATCAGCGTCATCAAGTCGTAGCTGAAGAAGCAAGCAGTGGACAGTACCAGCGCGCGGGCAACAATTCCCATGGTTCTATCGCTCGATAAATGAAGTTTCATGATCAAAAAAAACGTTCTTCTATTTTTGGCGAGGGTTGGACAATGCGACCAAAGCGAAATCAGTACTTGATCGGATCTGGCTATGGGGCACGGATGCCATTGACTCTGGTACAGTTGACTCTAATGCGTGATGCTTGACGATGATTCGAGCCCCGCCCTGGCCGCCGCTGATGAAGGCCCAAGCCCATTGGACAAAAATGCTCAGCTTTAGGCTAAATTGAGCCAGAAATGCCAAATGCACGGTCGCCCATGCAAACCACGCTATGAGTCCGCTTAATTGAATCTTGCCGCTCTCCATGATGGCAAAGCCCTTGGCCACGACGGCCATATTTCCTTTGTCGAAATAGCGGAATGGCGCCGGGGTGGAGGTACCCATGATGCGCGCATGGATCAATTTCCCAGCATACCGCCCTTGTTGAATCGCCACTTGCGCCACCCCTGGCAGCGGCCTGCCATCCTGCTCCAACGACGCAGTGTCGCCGACGACAAAAATTTCGCAATGCCCTGGCACGCTCAAATTCTTTTCGACTCTCACCCGGCCGACGCGATCCGTTTCCACACCCAGCCATTTGCCTGCTGGCGACGGAGCCACGCCAGCCGTCCAGATCACTGTCTTGCTGGCGATACGTTCCCCCGCGATGATGACTCCGTCGCCGTCGATCTTTTCCACTCCGTGGCCCAGACGCACTTCAACGCCCAGATCCTCGAGCCGCTTTTTTGCCGCCTCCGACAACTTCTCAGAAAATGACCCCAATACCCGCGACGCCACATCCACGAGTATGATTCTCGCTGTCGCGGGCTTGATCCGGCGAAATTCCCGCTTCAATGTCTGGCGCACCAGCACAGCGATCGCGCCCGCCATTTCCACGCCGGTCGGCCCCGCGCCCACCAGCACAAACGTCAACCTGTCTTTATGCTCCTCCGGGTGTTCTTCGGTTTCCGCATCCTCAAAAGCCGTCAGGATTTTATTCCGGACGCCGACGGCGTCGGCGAGGTTTTTGAGTCCGGGGGCAAACTGCTCGTATTCGTCGTGCCCAAAATAACTGTGCGTTGCCCCCGTGGCTAAAATCAAATAATCATAGGGCAAGACGACTTCCTCGCCGTCCGCAGTACTGAACAGGACACGGCGCTGCTCCTTGTCCACCCCTCTCACGTCCCCCATGATCACAGTGACATTCTTTTGATAGCGTAAAATCCCACGTATGGGCGCCGCGATCTGGCCCGGATTGAGCGCCGAGGTCGCTACTTGATACAGCAACGGCTGGAACAAGTGGTGGTTCGAACGATCAATCAAAATGATATCGACCGGCGTGCCAGCCAGCGCCCGAGCGGCAGCCAGGCCACCAAACCCGCCGCCGACGATGACAATACGCTTATGTGTAGTGTTCATATCACCTTTCTCAATTCACACCCAATCGGTTGATGCCCGGGCGAATCCGTATTGGTATCTCCACGCACATTATGACTTCAACTTACAAACTCGATATTTTTGGGGGT
>JBEKMT010000159.1:0-12522 GCA_050008355.1 Verrucomicrobiota bacterium | reverse complement strand
GCTTTTTGCGAATCTCGGCAAGATGCTTTTCGAGGACATCCGCTGTTATGTCCGCCAGCTCGGGCTTGGCGTCCGTGGCGTGGAGTTCGTCGCAGAGTGTCAATAATGCACTTCGGTACACATCATGCGTCCCTTTGGCGACGGTGGCGGTCTTCCGCGCCAAATAATCATGCACGGCTGGCCGGAGCGCCACGCGTTGCAGGGATTGTCCGGTGAGAGAGCGGTAAACATCCTCGGTCAATTTTCCCTCGCGGTTTGTGGTCACCATGAGTTGAACCGTGGAAAGCTGCTTTTCAGCTTCCTTTCGGTCTGCCGTTCCGGTAGAACGATTGAATGCTTTTTTGCCAACGCGCCAGCCGAGAAACCAGCGCCCCGATTTTGGATGTTTATAAAGCCACGCCATGCCCCGAATATACTGGTGATAGCTGGTGATAGCAAGTCATTAAAATTCACCGTGGTTCAACATGGTGAAATCTCAATGCTTTTGCACATTCTTGCCCTCATAATTAAACTCCGCGCCCGATGTTGAATTTGTCCACGCTCAATCCGGAGCAGCGCCAGGCCGTCGAAGCAATTCACGGCCCGGTGCTGATCCTTGCCGGAGCAGGCACGGGCAAGACGAGGGTCATCACGTACCGAATTGCTCACATGGTCGAGCGCGGGGTTGCACCGGGCAACATTCTCGGGGTGACGTTCACGAACAAAGCGGCGCGCGAAATGCAGGAGCGGGTCCGCAAACTGCTGCCCAAGCCAAAAAAGACCGAGGACAAAACCAACCGCCCGACGATCTGCACCTTTCATTCGCTCTGCGTCAGGATCCTCCGGCAACATATCGAAAAGCTCGGCTACAAGAGGAGTTTTGTCATTTACGACCAATCCGAACAGCTCGCGGCGGTAAAAAAAATCCTATCGGCCATTTCCGCCAAAGGTGAGAAGACCGATCCCGGCGCCGTCTTGGCGATGCTGAGCAAATTCAAGAACGGCGGAGCGAATGCCCAGCTGTTTGGTGATGAAAGCGTCCGCGCATTGGCTCAGCATGTTGCCAAGCGCTACGAATCCGCGTTGCACGCATGCAACGCCGTTGACTTTGACGATTTGATCCTGCTCACGCTGAGGTTGTTCCGCGAACATCCGGAAGCCCTTGATGCCTGCCGTGCGAAATATGTTTATGTCATGGTGGACGAATATCAGGACACCAACGCCTCGCAATTTGAACTCGTTCATGCCCTCACGAAAGAGCATCGAAACTTTTGCGTAGTTGGAGACGATGACCAGAGCATCTATGGCTGGCGCGGCGCCGAGATCGCAAATCTGCTCAATCTCGAACAACACTTTCCCGAGGTCAAAATCGTGAAGCTGGAGCAGAATTATCGCAGTACCACGACGATTTTGAACGCCGCGAATGCGATCATCAAACATAATCTTCGTCGTCGCGGGAAATCGTTGTGGTCGAGCAAGGGAGCTGGCGCCAGGATCCAGTTGCAGACTTACGCCAACGACGAAGATGAAGCGCGTGAAGTGGTCGGGCAGATTGAATTCAAGCGCCTCGCGCATCGGATTCCATGGCAGGATTGTGCCATCCTCTTTCGCACCAACCAACAATCGCGTCCGCTGGAAACCGAATTAAGGAAAGCCGGCGTCCGGTATCATCTAATCGGCGGACAAAGCTTTTTCGACCGGCGCGAAATCAAGGATTTCCTCGCCTACCTGAAAATGTTCTTGAACCCGCATGACGACATCAGTCTGTTGCGCATCGCCAACGTGCCGGCGCGCGGTTTGAGTGATGTGACGATGGAACGGCTGCTGGGTGCGAGCCACGAACGGAAATGTTCCGTCTTCGCGGCCATGAAAAACCCGCTGGTGACCACGACCTTCCAAAAGGCCACCCGCGAGAGTATCGAGGCCTTCGTGACCTTCGTGGAACAGACTCATGCTCAGCTATCCGGCACAGCGGAACTTCCCACGGCAAATCACCTGCCGGTTGCCGCCGACCTCGTACGCACGGACCAGACTTCTGAAATTGCCCAAACCGTTCCGCCCGGCCCCGTTGGCACCTTTATGCTGCAGAATTGGGCCAATTATTTCCTGAACGAGATGGGTTACTTCGCGGAACTTCAAAGGCTCGACAAAGACCCGGAAGTTGCCGAAGGCCGGATCCGCAATTTGCGAGAATTAATGGCCATGATGGACGGCATTGGCAATGCACCCATGGAACGCCTCGAAAATTTCCTCGAAAATGTCACGCTGGATGGCGACCGCGCAGAGGACCAGGAAAACACCGGCGACGCCGTGACTCTCATCACCATGCACTCGTGCAAGGGATTGGAATTCCCCCACGTGTTTATCGTTGGGTTGGAGGACGGCCTGCTGCCGCACTCGCGCTCAAAAGTCGAGGGCACGATGGATGAGGAACGGCGGCTGTTCTACGTCGCCGTTACCCGCGCGATGCATACGCTGGCCATCAGCCATTGTGGGGGACGAAAAAAATACGGACAAACGCTGCCCTGCCAGCCGTCGCCCTTTTTGAAAGAACTGCCGGAGGAACTGGTGGAACATTCCGACTCAAAATCGAAGCAACCCGTCGCGCAAGAATCCGGCAATAGCTTTTTCGCCGCGATGCGTGTGTCGCTTTCTGGCGATTGACCGGAGGTGTCTGCTTTCGGCTTCAATCGCGAACGAGGACTCGCCGTTCCAGCCGAAGCCATCACAGCGATTGACATGGGAGTTTTATTTTCCGAAAGTCAGCTACCCGATTTAATCACCACCCGAGTTCAATACCAACATGAGCGACAAAATCATTTCCACTGAATCATTGTCACACGAAAGCCGGACGTTCCCTCCCACGGTGGAGGTCAAGAAGCGCGCCTTGCTCAATGCGGAAGAATTCAACGCGCTCTATGAGCGATCCCTCAGCGAACCGGACAAATTCTGGTTGGAACAGGCTAATGCCTTGGAGTGGTTCAAAAAACCGGGCGTTGCCCGAAAATTCACCTGGGACACGGCGGCTCGAAAAATTGAGCACACTTTTTTTGAAGACGGTCAATTGAACCTGACAGTCAATTGCCTCGACCGACATGTCAAAACCGGATTGCGCGACAAAGTGGCGATTATCTGGCAGGGGGATGCCGAGGATGAAGTCAAAAAAATCACCTATGCGGAATTGCACCGGGATGTTTGCAAGTTCGCCAATGTGTTGAAATCGCTTGAAGTTAAAAAGGGCGATCGTGTAGCGATTTACATGCCGATGATTCCCGAGGCCGCCGTCGCCATGCTTGCCTGCGCCCGCATTGGCGCCATCCATTCGGTGGTGTTTGGTGGTTTCAGCGCGGACTCGCTCTCCGACCGCATCAATGATTCCTCCTGCAAGCTGCTCATCACGGCAAACGCTTCCCAGCGCGGAGGCAAGGCGATTCCGCTGAAAGACATCGCCGACGCCGCACTGAAAAAAACCTCCAGCATCGAACACGTTGTCCTCGTCAAACGCAATGACACGCCCTGCAATGTTGTCACCGGGCGCGACAACTGGTATGACGATTTGATGGCGAACGCCGACGCCGATTGTCCGCCCGAGCGCATGAACGCCGAGGATTTTCTGTTCATCCTCTACACCTCTGGTTCGACCGGCAAACCGAAAGGTGTGGTTCACAGCACTGCCGGCTACCTGCTCTGGAGCGCGCTGACACACAAATACGTTTTTGATATTCACGATGACGATGTCTATTTCTGCACCGCCGATATCGGCTGGGTCACCGGGCATAGCTACGTCGTTTATGGCCCGCTCTGCAATGGCGGAACCAGCCTGATGTTTGAAGGCATCCCCACGTGGCCGGACGCCGGTCGTTTCTGGCGCATCGTCGAAAAGTTCAGGGTCACTGCTTTCTACACCGCGCCGACAGCGATCCGTTCGCTCATCCGCCTCGGCAACGAGTGGCCGGAGAAGCACGATCTAAGCTCGCTGCGCGTGCTCGGGACGGTCGGCGAACCCATTAATCCCGAGGCTTGGATGTGGTATTACAACGTCATTGGCAAAGGCGTTTGCCCGATTTCCGATACCTGGTGGCAAACTGAAACCGGCGGCCATTTGATCACCCCCCTGCCCGGCGTCAACACGCTGAAACCTGGAAGCGCAAGCAAACCCTTTTTCGGTGTGGAACCGGTTGTGCTCCGCGACGACGCCAGCGAATGCGAGCCTAACGAGGGGGGCAAGCTGTGCATCAGGAAACCGTGGCCGGGCATCATGCGCACAACATGGGGCGACCACGAACGCTTCATCAACACCTATTTTTCGACCTATCAAAACATGTATTTTACCGGTGACGGTTGTCGCGTGGATACCGACGGCGATTACTGGCTGATGGGCCGCGTGGACGATGTCGTGAACGTATCCGGTCATCGCATCGGAACAGCGGAAGTGGAGAGTGCACTGGTGAGTCATGCAAAAGTGGCCGAAGCCGCCGTCGCTCCCATGCCGCACGAAATCAAAGGCCAGGCGCTCTACGCCTTCGTGACACTCAAGGATGGATTCGCTGACAGCGAGGAACTAAAAAAAGAGCTGGCACAACATGTCCGCAAAGAAATCGGCGCGATTGCCGTGCCGGATAAAATCCAATTTGCCCCCGGCTTGCCCAAAACGCGTTCTGGCAAGATCATGCGCCGGGTCCTGAGGAAAATTGCGGAAAATCAGACGGATCAAATCGGTGATGTCAGCACTCTGGCCGACCCGCAGGTGGTCGCGGCCTTGGTTTTGGGGAAACAGTAAAATTAGAGGCAGAACAAACAGAATGAAAGCCGGCGCCGCTCGAAGCCCGATTCAGCTACTGTCGATTCAGCTACTTGCTTATTGCCGCAAACGCTGTACAATTGCCCGGGATGAAATTTGCTCTGGCAATTTTGGTTTTTGGATTGTTCGCTGCGGCTATTGGTGGCGGTATCCTGCTGATGATCGCGGGCAATCCATGGCTGTTCATCCTCGCCATGCTCGCGTTCCTCGGCACCTTTGCCAAGTACGGCTGCGCTTCCCAATAGAGCTTGTCTTAATTTCAGTTTGAGGCCGGTGGCACTGGGAATTGCGTCGCCATATTGAGCTCAATCTGTGACCAACTTCCGCAATTGACCGTCTTGGTCCCAGCCGCGATGCCGGTCGCATAAGCCGTTGCCGGCGAGGTCCCCTGTACGATATACGCCTGGTCGCCGAGATAAACGTAACTACTGCCCGGCAAGGCCATCTCCACAAAGTTTCCGTAGTCCGCATACGATGCCAGCTGGCCGGGCGCGCTCAGAGCGGTGACCGCATTAACGCCGTTCAGGGCTGCCGGATAAGTCGGAGTGGATACGGGCGTGTTTCCGGCTGCGGCAAAAATGACAACACCTTGCGCGATCGCCTGCTGAATAATATCGGCGAGCACCGGACTGTTATCTGCACCGCCCAGGCTCATGTTGAGCACCGTCGCCCCATTGTCCACGGCCGCCTGTACTCCAAGCGCCACATCCCAAGTGGTCGTGGTGTCTCCGGACTCATACACGTCCACCGGCAGAATCTGGACTGAACTATGTCCGCCAGTGACCTGGGAAATAGCGGTCAACATCGTTTGCGCCATGGCCGTGCCATGTGTGATCGTCGCAGTAACCGGAGTCACGTTCCCGACAACCGAAATGGGCTTCTTCAAAAACTGGTCGAGACCGTTGCCGAGCGACTGCACCTGGGTGTCAATCAAACCAATCACCGGGTTACAGGGATTGCCATCCGTGGAAGGATCAAGCGTCAACTTCGGCGGCCCCACCGGTGCGCTGGAGACTTGGATCGGCGTGGGTGGCGGATCGAGAATATTGTTGTAGCCGACCGATTCCACACCGGAGTCGTTTTGCAGTTGAGCAAGGGCGGCGTCCGTCGCGGCGCCATCGGCAAATTCCAGGAGATACATGCGCTGCTTGTCATCGCGTGCGATCACCCTCGCACCGACCTTTTTGGCGATGGCGTCGATATCGGCGCCGGGTTTTAACTTCACCAACAACTGGTTGGCAACGTGGTGGTGTTTCAAAACCGCTGCCGCCACCGGTCGCGTGGCTGCCTGCATGGTCGTCATGAAAACGTACAGAAGACTGGGACCATTTGTTTGTGGCACGAGGGCAAAATTCAAATCTCCGAGCAACTTTTTCAGGGCGTCGCCGACGGGAAGGTTGTTGAACTTCACGTCGGCGAGACGGTCGGCTCCGGGTTCCACGAGAATGTGCCAGCCGGTCTGGTGTCCAATTTCCTCGAGCAGCGGCCAAAGCGCTTCGTCGTGAATGTCGGCACTGACATGGTCGGTGGATTTTTGCCAGATGAGGGTGTTCGTCGTTGCCGCAATTCCCCGGGCCCAGACGAAAACCATCAGCGCGAGGAACAGTAGAATTTTGGCGCGGCGCATAAATAAATCAGCCATTTGATGGTGCGACGGGCAAAAATGTTCAGCAAACTATTTCTTTAGCACCGTCTTGACCCATTCCTGCTGGTCAAGATACCAGCGGATGGTCTCGCGAATACCCTGCTCGAATTTGTGCTCGGGCGTCCAGCCAAGTTCGCGCTGGATCTTCGAGGCGTCGATCGCATAACGTCGGTCATGTCCGGCGCGATCTTTGACGAAAGTAATCAACTGGCGTGAATGGCCGCCCTTCTCCGGGGCAAATTCATCAATCGTATCGCAAATGAGCTGCACAATGTGGACATTGGCCCATTCGTTGTGGCCGCCAATGTTATAGGTTTCTCCAAGCTGGCCGCGGTTGAGCACGGTCCACAGCGCCTCGGCGTGGTCACGCACATATAACCAGTCGCGGACGTTCATTCCGTCGCCATACACGGGAATTGGCTTCCGCGCCAGGACGCTTTGGATGACCACGGGGATCAGTTTTTCGGGAAATTGAAAGGGACCGTAATTGTTTGAGCAATTCGTAATGACCGTCGGCAAGCCGTAGGTATGATGATAGGCCCGCACGAGCATGTCACTCGAGGCTTTGCTGGCAGAGTAAGGCGAATTTGGCGCGTACGGCGTGGTCTCGGTAAACAGACCAGTGGCACCGAGCGAACCATAAACTTCGTCCGTCGAGACGTGATGAAATTTTTTGTCCGCGAGCGCCGTCCCCCAGAACCCGCGACACGCTTCGAGCAAATTAAAAGTCCCCGTGATGTTTGTGGATATGAAATCGCCCGGGCCGGTGATGGAACGGTCCACGTGGGATTCCGCCGCGAGGTGCATAACATGCGTGATGGCACGCTGTTCGACCACCTGCATTGTCGCCGCCTTATCGCGCAAATCCACCTTCTCAAAAACATATTTCGGGTGTCGGATAACGCTTTCCAGGTTCGCCAGATGCCCCGCATAAGTCAGGCAGTCCAGATTGACCAGCTTCGTGATACGCGGATCGTCAATGACATGCTGGATCAGATTCGAGCCGATGAAGCCCGCGCCGCCAGTGATTAATAAATTCATGGTTCCTTGCTCTGCGTTCAGGGTTGTTCCAGCTGCCATTTTTTCAGTGAATCCTCCAGGGCTGCCTCCACCGGACGAATCTTCACGCCAGCCGCCAGTAATTTCGAAGCATCCATCACACAATTCGAGCGCGGTGTCTTGGCGGCCACCTTGTAAAATTCCTCGTCATTCGCCCAGAACTCAAACTTCCTCGCCGGCTTCAGATATTTTTCAATTTGCTCCACGACGTGCCGCGTCGTGACAAATCCGGGGTTGGTCACATTGTAGATGCCGAACGGCGCGCGCAATTCCCAGGTATCCAGGCACGCCTTGACAAAGTCGGCGCGGTGCGAAATTGAATTCACGTTGTCATAGACTTTCGGGTAACGCTGCACCTTGCTGAGGTAATTGCGTTTGTTGTCAAATTCATCGAAGGGTATCCGCAGCCGCCAGA
This sequence comes from Verrucomicrobiota bacterium, assembly GCA_050008355.1. GTDB lineage: Bacteria > Verrucomicrobiota > Verrucomicrobiia > Limisphaerales > UBA11358 > UBA11358. Next base: position 4,623 of record JBEKMT010000159.1, on the reverse strand, counting down.
TGTAACTCTGACCAATCCCCAGCATGGCTTCCTCCCCAAGCGCCTTCGTGCCGCTGTAAAAACTGCACGGCTGCTCACGGAATGAAAAATTCGGCGGGTCGGTCTCCGTGAATCCATGGATGCCCGCAGGATTTTTCGCGACCAGTACGCGCAATTCCGGCCGGGTAAAATCCTTCTCGACCGCCATTTGACCGTTGACCGTGATTTTCGCGCCGGCATAAATACAACCGCTCGAAACGTGTCCCCAGGGGACCTTGGCTGCGGCGCAGGCATGGGCAATTGTTTGCGGCAGCAGCGTGTTTCCCGCCAGTGTCCCGGCCTTGTCGAGTTCACAAGCGTCCACGTTCGGCTTGCCGGTATAGCCGGCGGCGTTGACGACAAAAGACGGCCTCTTCGCCTTCAAAAAATCCAATAAAAGGTCGAAACGCGAGTAATCCACCTGCTTGCGGGCCAGCGGAATGAATTCTTTTTTTCGTCGATGGAGTTCGGTGACGAACGCCTCGCCGATGTAGCCTGATGCACCCAGAAGAAGGATCATAATTATTTTTGCAGTCGTTTGGCTTCCGCCACCACTTCATGTTCCAAATAAGTGCGATATTCGCAGTTGGGCATCGCGCTAATGATGAGCTCCAGTTCTGCCAGGGTGACGAAATTCTGCCGGAAGGCCGCTTCCTCGGGGCAACCAATCTTGATTCCCGCGCGTTTTTCGATCGTCTGCACATATGCGCTCGCGTCGTTCAGACTGCTGCTCGTGCCGGCATCCAGCCACGCGAAACCGCGGTTAAGGCGTTGAACACGCAGCGATCCGCGCCGCAGATACTCCACGTTAACCGCTGTGATTTCGAGCTCACCGCGCGCTGAAGGCTTAAGGTTCTTCGTGATGTTCACGATTTCTTCGTCGAAAATATAAAGGCCGGGCACCGCATAATTACTCTTGGGCACCTTCGGCTTCTCCTCAATGGAGACTGCCTTGCCCAGGCCATCGAATTCCACCACGCCATACCTCTCCGGATCGTGAACGTGATAACCAAAAATAGTTGCGCCGGATTGAAACTCGGCGAAGGCGCGTTGGAAGGTGTCCCCGCCATAAAAAATGTTGTCGCCTAGAATCAAGGTCACCGCGTCATTGCGGATGAAACTTTCCGCGATCAGAAACGCCTGCGCGATACCCTCCGGTTTCGGCTGCTCGCGATATTCAATCGTCAGGCCAAAGCGCGAACCATCACCAAGCAATTGTTTGAATCGCGGCAGATCATGCGGCGTTGAAATCAGGCACAGTTCGCGGATGCCGCCCTCGATCAACGTCGTCAGGGGATAATAAACCATCGGTTTATCATAAACCGGTTGAAGCTGTTTGCTTGCGACCAGCGTCAATGGATAAAGCCGCGAGCCAGCTCCGCCGGCGAGGATGATACCTTTCATTTTGGGCACAGGTTAGAAGTTGCGCGGCAATTTCACCAATAAAAAAAGCCGCGTGTCTTTCAACGCGGCCTGTTTTGCATTCAAGCATTTCTCCAGGATTAGCTGGTCACGGCATTTTCAGCGGCGGCTTTTTGGTTGAACACCAGTTTTTCCTTGTCGCTCGTCACGCGAATAGGCTCTCCCGGGCGAACATTGCCTCGCAGAATCTCTTCCGCGAGCGAATCCTCTAGGTAACGTTCCACAGCGCGACGCATCGGACGCGCACCATATTGCGGGTCGTAACCTTTTTCCACCAGGAAATCTCTGGCGGTGTCATCCAGCTCCAGCTGGATATTCTTGTGCCGCAAACGCTCGATCACTTTTTCCACTTCCAGATTCAAGATCTGGATCAGATCGGGCTTGGTGAAAGAGCGGAAAACGATCAGGTCGTCCAAGCGGTTCAAAAACTCCGGACGAAAGGTCTTCTTGGCTTCCTCCAAAACCCGTTCGCGTGCTTTCTCATAGCTGGCTTCATCGGTGATCGGTGAAAAGCCAAGCGTCGACTGCTTGCGAATCGTGTCCGAACCGACGTTCGACGTCATCAAGATGATCGTGTTCCGGAAATTCACCACCCGGCCCTGACCGTCGGTCAGTTTACCTTCCTCCAAAATCTGCAGCAATGCGTTCCAGATCTCCGGATGCGCTTTTTCGACTTCGTCGAACAGCACGACCGAATACGGATTGCGGCGCACCTTCTCCGTGAGTTGGCCACCTTCTTCAAAACCAACATAACCGGGCGGCGCGCCGAAGAGCCGCGACACGTTATGCCTTTCGGCATATTCGCTCATGTCGAGATGAATCAATGATTTCGTGTCACCGAACATCTGTTCGGCCATCGTCTTGGCAAGCAATGTCTTACCCACACCTGTCGGTCCCAGTAAGAGGAATGTGCCGATCGGCCGTTTCGGATCTTTCAAGTCGGCGCGCGAACGACGCAGCGCCTTGCAAATCGCTGACACCGCTTCGTGCTGGCCCACCACCACTTTTTCCATCGCCGATTCAACCGTCAGTAGCCGGGCCATCTCGTCCTGACCCATGCGCTTGAGCGGAACACCCGTCCATTTGGAAACGACATGCAGAATCTCTTCCTCATCCACCACGATGCGCTTTTCTTCGCGCTTGATACGCCATTCTTTCAGGACCGATTCCAGCTTTTCCTTCGCCTGTTTTTCCTTATCCCGCATCTGTGCGGCACCTTCGAAATCCTGGTTCTTGATCGCTTTTTCCTTTTTACCCTTGATCTCTTCAATCTCGGCCTCGATCAATTTGACCTCGGGTGGACGGGTCATCGTGCTGATGCGCGCGCGCGAACCCGCCTCGTCCAAAACGTCAATCGCTTTGTCCGGCAAAAACCGGTCCGTGATGTAACGGTCGGAAAGCTTCACCGCACCTTCTACGGCCTTGTCGGTGAACTCAGCCTTGTGGTGCTCCTCATATTTGTGGCGCAGCCCCTTCAAAATTTCAATGGCATCCTCAATGGATGGCGCCTCCACCTTGACCGATTGAAAACGACGTTCCAGCGCGGCGTCCTTCTCGATGTATTTGCGGTACTCGTTCAAGGTCGTGGCGCCCACGCACTGCATCTCACCGCGGGACAAAGCCGGCTTGATGATGTTGCTGGCGTCCATCGTGCCTTCGGCCGACCCCGCGCCCACGATAGTGTGCAATTCGTCAATAAACAGAATAACGTTTTTCGCCCGGCGAATCTCGTCCATCACCGCCTTGATACGTTCCTCGAACTGGCCACGATATTTCGTTCCCGCGACCATCAAGGCCAAATCCAACGTAACCACGCGTTTGTTCAACAAAATCTCCGGCACATTGCCCTTGACGATTTCTTGCGCCAATCCCTCCACGATGGCTGTTTTGCCCACCCCGGCTTCACCGAGCAGCACCGGATTGTTCTTGGTGCGACGGCAAAGAATCTGGATCACGCGTTCAATTTCATTCTTGCGGCCGATCACAGGGTCCATGTCACCCTTGCGCGCGATTTCTGTCAGGTCGCGGCCAAATGCCTTGAGCGCCGGGGTCTTTACTTCCCCTTTTTTCTCCGGACTGACCGGCTGTTTCTTTTCCTCGGGATCGTTGGGAATGGAGGTTTCCTCGGACGCAAAATTCGGGTCCAATTCCTTCAAAATTTCCTGTCGCGTCTGTTCGATGTCCACGTCCAGATTACGCAAAACCTTCGCCGCCACTCCGTCGCCTTCCCGAAGTAGACCCAGCAAAATGTGCTCCGTCCCCACGTAAGTGTGGTTGAGGTTTTTGGCTTCCTTTGAGGCGAGCGCGAGCACCTTCTTCACCCGAGGGGTATATGGAATGTTGCCGATCATCTTCTGGTCCGGCCCGGTGCCGACCTGTTTCTCGACTTCCATGCGCACTGTCTCGAGGTCCAACCCCATTTTCTGAAGGACATTGACCGCCACGCCCTGGCCTAATTTGATCAGGCCTAACAACAAATGCTCCGTACCGAGAAAGTTATGGTTAAACCGGTCGGCCTCTTTCCGCGCCAGCGCCAGCACCTGCTGGGCGCGCGGGGTAAAATTGCTCATGGATTCTTCGCTCATACTTTCAATATAATGCTACGAGTTCACACATTTGTCCACTAACACCCGTCAAATTCCCGCGTTTTCCGTGCCAAATTTAAAGTTTTTCCCCCGCTCCAATCCATTCTGCATCAAAGTTGAACTTGAGACGGCCAAAAACAGTCTGAAGCGCGGCATGGAGTGGTGGATTAATGTTTATCGGTCGGCTGTTTTTGCAAGGCTTATAGCCCACGCCTGCTGAGCCGTCAGCCTGATTTCAATGGGTGTTTCGCAGGAAAGCCATTCATCCAACCTCTGTTGCCGTGGTAAGGGCCGAAGCCGTGCTGGAGTGTCCCATTTCGCTTCCGGGAGACGCCCAAAATGTCCAATTCGCCACCTGCACTTGTGACCGGCAGAACGAGAAATGTCAATCCGTTCCGATGCCCCCGTAAAGAACCGCGATGCTTTGGCGCATACTTTTTTGCAGAGTGGGCGAAGTCCAACACCAACCGTGCCATACCGCTATTTCCGCCCATGGACCGTCCGTGAATGACAATTAGTTCCATTGAACAACTTCACACCGACCGGTTTGATACGGGCAATATCGCCAAAATCCCAATTGCCGGAAGTGGAGATGGGG
>JBEKMT010000158.1:0-12562 GCA_050008355.1 Verrucomicrobiota bacterium | reverse complement strand
AAGGTGAAATTGTGTTTGTGGGCTCTGGCCGTGGCATTATGTGCCTTAGGCCTGACGATTTCGTCCCCAAAGCCTGCGGCGGCCCAATCCTGCTGCGGCGGCGGCCCCGAATCCATCTTCGCGGAAACCAATGCCGTACCTGATTTGATGACCAACTGCCCCGTGTCCGGCGATAAACTCGGCGAAATGGACAAACCATTTGTGTTTACCTACAAGGGGCAGGAGGTCAAATTGTGTTGCAAGGGTTGCAAGAAAGATTTCGACAAGGACCCTGCGAAATATATCAAGAAGATCGAAGAAGCGGGAAAGCTGAGTCTGAAATCGAGCAGTACCAAATGATCATTCTTATTAAATCATGAAATCGGTGTGGACCATCATTTGCATTCTGGCGCTGATCGCAGCGCCCATGCTCTTGGCGCAAACCAATCCCGCTTGTTCCCGGCAACCGGCCTGCGCCTGCTGCCATAATGGCGGCACAATGAGTTGCTGCGCGGCCCAACCGGGGTCCAATCCGCAGTCCGTTCCTGCAAGCTCGACCCGTACCGGTCCACAAAGTGACTTTTCCATCCTGATCGCTACACTCCTGTTCTCGACCTCGGCCAGAACTGACATCCTTCCGGGCTTCTACCCCGCTTCAACGCCTCTAACGGCGAGTGTAGTGCCTCTTTACACGCGGAATTGCGCCCGGCTGATCTGATTCTTCCCCGCTGATACCCGTGGTGTGCCTGGCGCCGACGTGCGCAGGATTTTTCATCACCGATTTTCAGCTCCCAAAAACCTCCGCTCGATTGCGTCATCGCGTGTATACGCGGCAGGAAACCAACAATTTTAAACGAATGACATTTTATGAATCCGAAAATCATTTTGCCCGTACTGATACTGGCAGCGGTCAGCGCAGGTGCAGCCTGGACTTTCCGACTGCCCTCCGCGTCGCCAAAGGCAGCCGCTCCCATTCCGATTACCGAACGAAAAATACTTTATTACCAAAGCCCGATGCATCCTTGGATAAAATCGGACCAGCCGGGTAAGTGCCCGATTTGCGGCATGGACATGGTGCCGGTCTATGAAAGTACCACCACAACCAACACGGGCTTCGGCCTTAGATTAAGTGCGGATGGCATCAATGTGGCCGACGTGCAGGCAGAGTTGGTGCAATACCGCCCACTTGTCCGAACATTGCAGGTCGCTGGGACTATTTTAGTCGATTCCAAGACACCAACAGAGTTTGAGTTCGACGCCTACGAGCGCGACATCCCGTGGCTCAAAACCGGCCAGACCATGGAAGTCGTGGTGCCAGGCATTCCCGGCAAATCCTGGACAGCCGAAATCAAACCACTAGATACCCAAACTAACGCGGAACGAACTTTTGATGCAGCTAGTGACAGTACGAAAATCCGCGCGGAATTTGCCGATGGTCCCGTCCCGTCGGGTGACTTGGGGCCCGGCAAACTATTCGCCGGACTTTACGCTGAAGGCAACATTAGGACCGCAATCCCCGAAGTTCTGGTTGTGTCCCGGAGTGCGGTATTATCGCCGGGGTCGCAGCCGATCGTTTATGTAGATCAGGCCGACGGACGCTACGAACCGCGCAAAATCAAACTCGGCCGCATCGGCGATACCGTTGCCGAAGTCCTCGACGGATTGAAGGAAGGCGAAAGAGTCGTAACGTCGGGCAACGTATTGATTGATGCCGAGACTCAGATCTCCCGGGACGCAAATAATTAGCTTTTTGCCTTTATGATCAATCGCCTAATTGAATGGTCCTTGCGCAATCGATTCCTTGTATTTTGCGGCGTGGCGCTGCTCATCGGCTTCGGTGGACGCGCTCTTTACCGGACGCCAGTCGATGCAATTCCCGACTTGAGCGAAAACCAGGTTGTGGTCTTTGCCGACTGGATGGGCCGCAGCCCTCAGGAAGTTGAGGATCAGGTGACCTATCCGCTTTCGGTGAATCTGCAGGGGTTGGCCGGAGTGAAAGCCATCCGCGCCAGCTCCATGTTTGGCTTTTCACTGGTCACGGTCATTTTCGAAGACAGTATTGACAATTACTTCGCCCGCTCACGCGTCCTGGAACGGCTGAATTACCTTGGGAATGCCCTGCCCGCTGGCGTGGAACCCAAACTTGGTCCGGACGCCACCGGTCTCGGTTGGGTTTATGAGTATTATCTGGAAGTGGACCCGCAGCTCGCTCCTGACGGCGGCTATGACTTGGGCCAGTTGCGATCACTGCAGGATTGGTTTGTCCGTTACCAACTGAATTCCGTTTCCGGGGTCGCCGAAGTTGCCAGCGTGGGCGGCTTCGTGAGGCAATATCAAATCGAAGTTTCCTCTTTGAGAATGAAGGCGCGCGGCGTGACGCTTTCAGAAGTGATGGATTCCGTCCGCCAAAGCAACTTGAACGTCGGCGGAAAAGTGATTGAAGAAAACGGCATGGAATTCGTCGTGCGTGGCATCGGGCTGGTCAATTCAAACGCCGATCTGGAAAACATTGTTCTGACTCAGAACAACGGTGTGCCGGTCTATCTCAAGGATGTGGCGACGGTACAGATCGGAGGCGAGTTCCGGCGCGGTGCGCTGGACATTGACGGGCACGAGGTGGTCGGGGGGGTTGTCGTCATGCGTACCGGTGAGAACGCCATGCAAGTCATCCGCGACGTAAAGGCCAAGATCGCGCAAATCACGCCAGGCTTGCCGCCCGGCGTGAGCATCAAATCGTTTTACGATCGCAGTGAACTGATCGGCCGCACTCTGGATACACTCAAGCACGCCCTGACGGAGGAAGCGATCCTGGTGACGGTCGTGATCATTCTTTTTCTGTCTCATTTCCGAAGCATTTTGATCGTCACGTTGCCACTGCCGCTTTCAATCCTGTTTTCTTTCATCTTGATGAATCAATTCGGCATCAGCTCCAACATCATGTCGCTCTCTGGCATTGCGATCGCCATCGGCGTACTGGTGGATGCAGGCATCGTTATGGCGGAAAACTCGCTGCGCCATTGTGAACTGGCGGAAAAAAAGAAAGGCGCACGCTTGAACCATGCGGAATCGTTGCAAGTCACGCTCATGGCAGCGCAACAGGTCGGACGGCCGATCTTTTTTGCCATGATCATCATCATTCTCGCCTTTGTGCCGGTGTTCGCCCTCAGCGGTCAGGAAGGAAAATTATTTCATCCGCTCGCCTTCACCAAGTCGTTTGCCATGGCCGGTTCCACGCTAATGGCAGTGACGCTGGTTCCGGCGCTCTGCGCGACTTTCATGAGGGGGCCCTTTCATGCCGAAGATTCCAATCCATTGATGAGAATCCTGCTGACGATTTACAACCCGATTCTGGATCTGGCGTTGCGGCGGCGGAAAACAGTTTTAGGGTTGGCGCTAATGCTCATTGTAGCGGCACTGCTTTTGGCGTTCGGCGTGCCCCGTCAAATGCTTGAAACCACTTCAAAGTTCAGCCCCAAACTCGCGGCGAAGTTACCACATGGGATGGGCAGCGAGTTTATGCCGACGTTGAATGAAGGTAGCCTGCTATTCATGCCGGTCCTGGTGCCCAGCACGTCGCTTACGGAAATCAAACGCATCATGGCCTGGCAGGATCAAACCATCAAGAACACGCCCGAAGTGGCGTCCGCCGCCGGCAAGCTCGGCCGCTCAGAGACGGCGACCGATCCCGCCCCGATAGAGATGATCGAGACGACCATCATGCTAAAACCGGAATCGCAATGGCGTCCGGGGATGACGAAGCAAAGGTTGGTCGCGGAATTGGAGGAAAAATTGTCGCAAATGCCCGGCTATGTACCTGGCTTTTTGCAGCCGATCGAAAATCGCATCCTGATGATCAGCACCGGCATCCGGGCGCAGGTCGGGATCAAAATACTCGGTGACAATCTTGACGCACTCCAGCAAAAGGCCTTCGATGTCGAGCGCGTCGTCCGCACCATTCCCGGGGCTGTGGGGGTGACTGCGTCGCGAATGCAGGGCAAGCCGTACCTGGACATCGAAGTGGATCGCACCGCAATGGCCCATTACGCTCTGCGAGCGCAGGATGTCTTGGACATGGTGGAGAGTGGCATCGGCGGCGATGATGTTGCCACGGCCATTTCCGGTCGCGAGCGGATTCCAATCCAGGTTCGGCTCCAGCGCAGCGAACGTGACGATATCGAACGGCTCGGGGACGTGCTCGTGCCGACACCAGCCGGAAGATATGTTCCGCTGGGTGAAGTGGCTTCAATCCATCGCGAAATCGGACCCAGCGAAATCGCGAGTGAAAACGGAAGGTTACGGGTATTCATACAGGCGAATGTCGATGGTCGCGACCTCGGCGGCTTCGTAATGGAAGCCCAGGAGCGCCTGGCCAAAGAGATTTCGCTCCCACCCGGCATGACGATTGAATGGAGCGGTCAATACGAAAACCAGATTCGCGCCCAACGCACGTTGCGGATGATTGTGCCGGCGGCACTCTTCGTGATTTTCCTCTTGCTTTATATCATCTATCACAGCGCGAAGGAAGCTGCGCATGTCATCCTCGCCGTGCCCTTCGCTTTGACGGGCGGAGTATTTCTGCAATGGTGGCTCGGCTACAACTTCAGCGTGGCGGTGTGGGTCGGCTATATCGCGCTCTTTGGCACAGCGATTCAGACTGGTGTTGTAATGGTGGTTTACCTGGATGAGGCGGTGAAAAAGAAAATGGCCGAACGCGGCGCGCACTTTTCACGAGCCGATTTGATCCAGGCGGTTAAGGATGGTGCGCGGCTGCGGTTGCGTCCGAAGGTGATGACTGTGGCCACAATTGTCGCCAGCCTGCTGCCCATTTTGTGGAGCCATCGCACAGGTGCGGAGGTGATGAAGCCACTGGCCACTCCGGTCATCGGCGGGATGTTGAGCAGCCTCATCTGCATCCTCATAGTGACCCCCGTGATTTTTGCGTGGCTGCGCGAGCGGGAGATGAAAGTCTAGCGGGAGATGCTTTTTGTAAGAGAAGCCGTTTTACCAACTTTCGGCTGCCTCTGAAAAGTTGGTCTCCGTGGGAACAATCATTTCTAAATGTGCCTCTAAAACCTCCGGGCTGGCTGTAGTGGTATCCATCATGCATTGGTTTATGAATGACAATTAATTAATCATATTCTTGCAGCGCCGCACTTGACGCTGGCAGGGATGTATGCTTCATTATCCATTGCCTGCCAACCGGATAATTCTATTTGAAACCCATAGAATCATGCGTTTTATCTTGATTGTCCGAAGTCTCAGGTCAAAATTCAATCAATTCCCACATTATGTGCCGTAAAATTCTCCGTGCGATTCGAATCGGATTCTTCCTGTTTCTATCCATTAATGTGTGGCAAGCCAAAGCCAGCATTTCCGTATCTGTTCAGCCAGACGGCGAGACCGTTTCCGTTGGCGAGACTGTGGAGTTCGGTGCGGTCGTCACCACGACGGCTGGAGAAGTGGTCACGGGTTACCAATGGTACATGTCCACCAATGGCCAAAGTCCGTACACTACCGTTGGCGACGCCTCAGCCTTGAGTTTGACCAATGTTCAGGTCGGCGATACCGGATATTATTTTGCAAATGTCTCCTACGTGTCCGACGGAAAACAGAATTCCGCGTCCAGCCCCGCTGTCACACTCATCGTCGAGCCCCGACCGGGTATTGTCACCCAGCCGTTGAGCCAGACGAACGCAGCCGGCAGCAATGCGGTTTTCAGCGTAACGGTCGGAGGCACTTCTCCCCTGCATTTTCAATGGCAGCATAACGGGTCAAATCTGGCAGACGATGACCGCGTCTCGGGGAGTGCCGGAACGAATCTCGACATCGAAAACCTGATGGCGGGTGACGCAGGCAGCTACGTCATCGTCGTGACAAATCTTTACGGGGCGGCAACCAGCCAGGTTGCAACGTTACAGGTGATTTTGTCCCCGCCGATCATCATAAGTCCGACTAACGCCCTCGGAAAACAAGGCTACCCATTTACTTATGACACCGCCGCCACCGGCACGACTCCCTTCACTTTTGGTGCCGCCGGATTGCCCAATGGCTTGAGCATAAACCCGACGAACGGTGTGATATCTGGCGTTCCGGTGCTCGCCGGTGTTTTTGACATTACTCTTTTAGTCACCAACGCCGCGCAGTCGACGGCTGAAGATTTGGTTCTCACCTTGGCAAACGATATCCCCGTCATCACCAGTGCGACGAATGCGACGGGCAAACAGGCGGAATCTTTCAGCTATACGATTACCGCCACCAATGACCCTGCGGAGTTTGGCACCGGACCATTGCCTGACGGGTTGAGTCTGGACCCCACGAATGGCGTCATTTCCGGCGTGCCGCAGGTCAGCGGTTCCTTCGCCATCACGATTGACGCCACCAACGCTTACGGGTCCGGCAGTGAAACCCTGACCTTGGATTTGGCCACCAGCGCACCGGTCATCAACAGTTCACTTGTGGTCAACGGGCAGCAAGGGCAGTCCCTGAGTTACCGCATCCAGACCACCAACGTTGCCGCTTCATTCAGTGCCGTGCCGTTGCCTGCCGGCTTGAACTTTAATGCCGCCAGCGGCGTTATTTCCGGTGTGCCGCTCGTCAGCGGTTCCTTCGCCATCACCATCGGCGCCGCGAATGTATACGGCTCGGACAGTCAGACACTCACGATGAATCTCGCAACTGGCACGCCGGTCATCACCAGTCAGCTGAATGCCACCGGGGGAGAGGAGCAGTTGGGTTTCGATTATATCATCACGGCAAACAATTCGCCTGTGACATTTTGGGCTTCGAACCTGCCGATGGGGCTCGCGGTGAACACCAATACGGGCGCCATCACCGGCACGCCGCTTTACGCCGGTAACTACGCCATACCGCTGTTTGCCGCCAACGCTTGGGGAGTCGGAACGGCCACGCTGCAATTGACCGTGGCGAACAAGACCATCTCCAATTTGTTTATCGCCGATGTGATGACCAATTACTTCAAGCCGTACGTACTGGAGTTCAAGTTCTCGTTGCGGGATGGTCCTGATCCAACCAGCCGGGCGGTGGTCGCATCGCCGGATTTGATGTCGGCAACCGCTTTGGAGGACGGCGTGCCGGTCAATACGTCGGATACGTCTGTCTTTCTTAAGAGTGTTTGCGGCCAAAGCGCCAAGGTGCTGAAGGGTTACTTGGTTTTGGACTTCAGCGAAAGCCTCGCATCGCTGGCCAATGGCGACACCAATGGCAACGGTCTTTCGGACGCGGTTGACGCCGAAATCGCCAGCGCCCAGGCCTTCGTCAATCAACAGCCGGCGGATTCGCAAATCGGTGTCTACGAGTTTCATCGGGATGATGAGGCACCGCAGCAAGTCATGCCGCTGACAACCGACAAAAGTCTGCTGGACAACGCCATCGCCGGCATCTGGACCAATTACGTCCAGAATTTTCCAGCTGGCTCCCGCGCGTGGGACGCCTTGGATGACGCGATCAAAGCCTTGGGACCGGCCAACAGCGACGAGAGCCACTACATTGTCTTCATGTCCGACGGACAGGATTCCTCCAGTACCAACACGTTTGACGACGTGCTCACGGCGGCCACTAACGCCAGTGTGCAGATTTACTGCGTCGGATTTGGTGACGATTTGGACACCACCAACCTCCAGAACATCGCCGCCACAACTTTGGGGCGATATTACGCCCCAACAGATTTGACGGATCTGGCCTTGGATTATGCCGAGATCGGAAAGGATCTCAGCAGTCAATACGTTCTGCGGTGGGCCACGCTGCAGCGCTCCACCAATTCGTTCTTGCCCTCGTTCCAGATCAGTTATGAAGGTTTGACTGCAGACTCCCCCACTAATCCGCCTCCCTTCATCACCGGAACAAATTACGATATCACCACGAATTCGAGTGGCATGTTGACCACAAATGATGTTTATACTTACACGACGAACGATATTATTTCGCCCTACTCGCCAACTGAGTACGCGGGCGATGTTCTCGCCGGATCGCTGCGCCTCGTTTCGGATGCTGACACGAATACCACGGGAATTACTTTGCGCACCACTTATGCCCCTCGGTATATCCGCCAGCTGCACCTGCACTATCGCGCCAATTGGCCCGTGACGTTGAACCTGGACTCCACGAATCCCGGCGAAATGCTCCAAGGCTGGACCTTGACGGAAACCAACGACGGCGCAGGAGGTCAATGGGCTCTCTTGAGCAGTCCGGACCCTTCCGTTTTGGACGGCAGTATCCCCTTTGCTGATTTTGGCAAACTGCTTACCTTTTCCTTCCCAAATCCCATCGTGGCCAGCAATGCGTTCAGTCTGTTTGCCGTGGACAACACCATCTACACCAACACCAGCGGAACGAATTTTTACGGATTCATCCTGGCAACCACCAACGGCTTTTTCAAAAATTACGCGGTAACGCCGCCGCACGGAACTCCGATACCGTGGCTGATCTCCTACGGGTTTACGAATAATTTCGCCGCCGCCGAACTACTTGATCTGAACGGAAATGGCCTCGCGGTGTGGCAGGACTACCAGGCGGGGCTGAATCCGCTGGCCACGAATTCCACATTTAATGTCCAGTTCGGGCCGCCGCAAAATCCGCCGCAAATAGTCTTCAACACCGTCCTTGGTCGAACCTATCGTATTGACTGGGCCACGAGCTTGAATGGTAATTGGACGGTCTTGAGCGATGGCATTGCCGGCACCGGCGCCAACGTAACCTATGCCGACCTGCGCGATTTAAGCACCGTCGAAAGCATGTTTTACCGCGTGGTCGTGGAAGACCAATGAATTCAGCACGGAATGGAGTGATCGGCAGGGTCGGCCGCATATCCGCGCGTTCAAGGTTGTCACCGGGCACTACTTCCCTATGCTGGAGGCTTGAGCGAGTTCACAAACATTCTGGAGCGCGTGGAGCAAGGCGACCCCCAAGCTGCCGGAGAATTGCTACCCATCGTATATGAAGAACTACGCCGTCTGGCCTCGCACAAGATGGCGCAGGAAGCCGCCGGTCACACCCTCCAGCCCACCGCCTTGGTCCACGAAGCTTGGTTGCGCTTGGGCGGCAGCGAGGCGCCAACTTTTCAAAATCGCGCCCATTTCTTTGGCGCAGCCGCCGAGGCGATGCGCCGCATCCTCATTGAGCATGCCCGGCGGAGGTTGGCCACGAAACGGGGCGCCGGGGTGGAAATGGTGGATCTGGACGGACTCGAAATTTCTTCCCCCGCGGCAAGCGACGATCAGTTGCTTGCGTTAAACGAGGCCGTGGAAAAGCTTTCAGCGGTTGATCGGCGCAAGGCGGAATTGGTGAAACTGCGCTATTTCGTGGGACTCAATTTTGAGGAATCCGCCGCCGCTCTCGGTATCGCCGTGCCCACCGCGAAACAATGGTGGGCCTATGCCCGCGCCTGGCTCAAGGTCGAAATGCGCAGCCCGGCCCCGGGCTGATCGTCCCTCATCTGATCGATTCAGGCCTTGTTACCCTTGGGCACATGCGTGGCCCAAGTCTGGCCGGACTCCGGCTGGACGTGGGTGAATCCCGTGCCCGCAGGCGGATTGGGAATACGGATCAAGTGATTGCACGCGGGGCACTGAATCTGGCGACCGGCGTGGCAAGGATCACACTTCAACGGCTGATCGCAGTGTGAACAATAAAACTTGAATTCATTGGTTTCCATAATCTTCAACTTCATAATGCGCAAACCGAAGGCAAAAAGTATACGAAAGATTTATCCATACTTTAAGTTTATGGAATACGCATCCAGGATTGAATGAGCCCATCCCAATCAGGCATGTCCTCTCCTCAAAACCGCGAGGAAGCGTTGTTTCAAGCCGCCGCCCAACTGACCGGCACTGAACGAGCCACACTCCTGGACGCTGCTTGCCTCATTGGTTCAGCCTTGCGTCAGCCCCTCGTCACCGACCCGACTGCCGCCGGTGGTCAGCAGAATGGTCATTCCGGCCAGGAACAGGATTGTTTTCATCTGGATAGGCACCGCTTTGCCGGGGAAGATGCGCGACAGGCGAAGACCGCACCTTGGGGTATTCCCCTGACGAGGGGTGTGAAAGCGCGTCCCGGCTAATCTGGCTGATCCCAGCGGAGTTGGTAGAAGGTGCGCCCGAAAAAGATTTGGTGCCGCGAATAAACTCGACGCAAATGCATTTGATATTTTTGGCGCGTGACAGGTGGCCGGGACATAAATAAGATTCAAAAACTTCCCGGCTGAATTTCGCGGGCCGAGTTGTGGATCAAAAATTCAAAATGAAAGAACCCAACATCATAATTCCGGGCTCCAGGAGCCATGCCACCAACCGCCGCACTTTTCTCTCGCAGACCGCCGGTCTGGCTGCCATCGTGGCCGCTACGGGAACACCTCCTTCCAGCGCCAGCGCGCAGCCAGCTTCGGTGAATGCCATTTCACCGGATAATTTCTCTTTTCCACCGGATTTTTCCTGGGGCGCCGCAACCGCAGCCTATCAAATCGAGGGTGCGGCCAGTGAAGATGGTCGCAAGCCCAGCGTGTGGGACACGTTCAGCCACGTTCCCGGCCATGTGAAAAACGGCGACACCGGTGACGTCGCCTGCGACCACTATCATCGTTATGAGAACGACGTGAAACTAATGGCGGAACTGGGGATCAAACACTATCGCTTCAGTATCTCCTGGCCGCGCGTGATGCCGGACGGTCGCGGGGCCGTGAACGAGCAAGGCGTGGATTTTTATCGTCGACTCACCGACACATTGCTTCAGCATGGCATCACGCCACACGCGACCTTGTTCCACTGGGACAGCCCGCAAGCTCTCGAGGACCTTTACGGCTCCTGGCGTAGCCGCGAAATGGCGAAAGATTTCGCGGAGTATTGCAGCCAGACTGTCAAACGCCTCGGCGATCGCATCACGAACTGGATGACGATCAACGAAATCTATTGTTTCACGTATATGGGCTATGGCGTGGGCACGGTACCGCAACACGCCCCCGGTACCGTGGTCAAGACGCGCCAGGAAGTGTTGCAAACGGTGCATCACGCGCTGCTCGCCCACGGGCTGGGCTGTCAGGCCATCCGTGCTGCGACCCCGAAACCCGCCACCGTTTCCCTCGTCGTGAATTATGATTCGTACATTCCGGTCATCGAAACGCCGGAAAATATCGAGGCCGCTAAACGCGCCTTCGTGGCGGAGGAACACAATGGCACGGTGCTCGTGCCCGTGCTCACCGGAGCTTACAATCCGAAAACTCTGGAAGCGCTCGGGGCCAGCGCGCCGAAAGTTCAGGAAGGCGACATGGAAACGATCGCGCAACCGCTCGACGTACTCGGTTACAACATTTACACGGGTTCCTATGTTCGCGCTGCCGACAACACCCGGGGCTACGAGTTGCTTCCGCTGCCGCGCGAGTATCCACAGATGCACATGCCGTGGCTCAACCTGGTCCCCGAATCACTTTACTGGGGCGTGCGCATGATCTCCGATGCCCTGGGTAAACGCGATCTGCCCATCCTCATCACCGAAAACGGTTGCGCCACCGAGGATGACCTTACGGATCGGGGCGAAATCTTCGATTTAAGCCGCGTGATGTATTTACGCGCTTATCTGCGAAACGCGCACCGCGCCGTGAGTGAAGGTTTTCCTTTGAGAGGTTACCTCCACTGGAGTCTGTTGGACAATTTTGAATGGTCATGGGGTTACACCCGCCGCTTCGGCATCACCCATGTTGACTTCACCACCCAGGCACGCATCCCCAAGGAAAGTTTCCGTTGGTATCAAAACGTCATCGCGGCCAATCGTATTTTGTAACCGCAAGTTTCAACCCCGGCAGGGCGGAGGTGCCCCTCCGCCTCAGCTAGGTTTAGGCGGCATCTTTTCTACATCCTTTTCCGCAAAAGGCAAATGTCACGGCCAGACCCATACCCACTCCGACATCGGTGCCAATTGCGACAAAGTGCACCGCTATCCCCGCTGCTATCCCGACCCCAACCCCGACAGCCAGGCCCGAAAATAACACCAGAGCGAATGACTGTTTCGAATATTTATCGTTTGGTTGTTTTTGTTCCATAATACCGCCTGTTGTTAAAGTATTACTGCACAATACATACCAACCTTGGCACCACATTCGCCCATTAAACAAATGTATTGCGATGAATCCGCCTGTCACTCCACCCTTCTTGTTGTGAAGGAAACAATCAACGATTTAGCAGACGAGTTCGGCTCATCCGGTTCGTGTTGAGTGGTGTCCATTCGTGGTATCAGCATAAGCCAATGAAAATCACTTGAATCGGGATGGTCGCATTTGCTTACTCCACGGCATTGTTATCTGCTAAATGCGGGAAGCGAATTTCTAGCTCTTATCTCCAAGATTCTCGCTTAAAACGGGACCGTCCCGTTTTCTTCCTCCCCGGCGCTGCTAAAGTCGGTGGTTATGAAAGATCAAATTAATCATAACACCAGTACCACCACCAAATCACCTTCAACGGCTCAAATCGCCGCCAACCGCGCCAACGCCCTAAAATCCACCGGCCCCAAAACCGTCGCCGGACGCAACGCCTCCAGGATGAACGCCCTCAAACACGGCATCTTCTCCTCCGAAATCCTC
>JBEKMT010000157.1:0-12735 GCA_050008355.1 Verrucomicrobiota bacterium | reverse complement strand
AAAAAGGAGATCGCGGATCTCCTGGTTGCGTCGCAGGATTTGATGGTGACAGAGGGGGATATTGTCCGGTTAAGGAAATACAATGCCGCCCTCGCCGAGCAGACCAGGGACAGATTGGCTAATTTAAACAAGGCCAAAATAAAGGGTCAACGGAAACGATAGTTTTAACTCTCCTTATCAAACTTTACCGCCTTGCTTGCCGAAACTAGCTAAACATGCTTTGGCATTTCCAGCCCTCCCGAGTTTAGATTATTCTCATTTCCGGGGGAAACGATGTACTTTCCACTGTCCCGACCTTCTGCTTTTTGGACATGTGAGTGGTCACACTGGTACTAACTCTGCGGCAGGGCCAGTTCTTCGAGATCCACGCCTTCACGTTGCATGATGACTGCTTCGACGCGGGGCACATACATTTGCGTTTCCGCTGGCAAATGGACCGCGATGTCGTCGTAGCTGCGGGTTTTGTAGCGGTCCAAAAGCTTTTGCACCCGGCCTTCGCCGGCGTTGTAAGCCGCTACCGCCAGTCGCCAGTCACCGAAATGATTGTGGAGCTGTTTCAGGTATTCCGCGGATGCCGTGGCGCTGGGCTGCGGCTGGAACCGTTGGTCATGCGGCCAGAGCGAAAGCCCGAAGCGTCTCGCGGTGTCGGGCATCAATTGAAAAAGTCCCGCCGCACCCACCGGACTTTCCGCGCTCCGGTCGAAGGAGGACTCCACCTCCGCTAGCCAGACTAGCTCCGGCGGAACCCCCTGCGCGAGGAAGCACGGTTTGAGCTCCGGCACATATTTTTTTGCCCCTTCCGGCCATGGTTCTACCGAAACCTGTTTCCGCCACAGCTCACGTTCCACCAGCGGCGTCGGGTTCCGAATGACCAGTGGTGCTTGATTCGTTGGCGCGTTGGGTGGCGTGAGGGGAGGAGCGATAGAAAGTCGGATTTCATCGGCGACGGCGAGATAGTCCATCTGGGATCTCAGCCACGCGGCGTAGGGTCGCGTCACCTCGCTGCTGTCGAGCAATGGCAACGCGCTTTGCGCAGTTTGCTGCAGCGAGGCGAGGTCAACGACGTAATCGCCTTGAAACTGCCTTTCGATTTCTCGCAGGAATTTCCGCACCTGCGGGTCCTCCACCTGCGGCAGGGAATTAACGAAGTTCGTGTCCAGATTATCCTGCGCCCATTGTTGGGCTCCCTGAAGGATATCCGGTAGGCTGACGGTTTGGTCGTCGGCGCGGAGAAAAAGTCCGCCAGCCAGAAAAATAAAGATGCTGCTGCCAATGACCTTCATGCCGGGTGTGTGAATCAAGACAGTTATTCAGGACAATTTTATCTTTTCTTGGCTGGCAAAGTCGCCCTGTGCGGTTTCCACAAGTTCGCGGATCCGTCGCGCGTCCGCTTTTGTGTGTCCATGGCTCATGAAGGGATCCGTGCCGCCGGAGGACTCAATTAAAATATCCGCCCAGATCAGGCCGGTCTTGATGTGCACCGACGCTATCTTGTTGATGTTGATGCTGATTTCATCCTTGCTGAACCAAGAGCGTTTGTGACGAATGATCGCTCGGTCGGTGACTTCAATGACCGTGCGAAAAAGATGGTTGCCCTTCGTCCAACGGCTCGCTATGAAAATTTCAGAATCGGAATCCATGCCTTACTCTGGTTCAGGAAGTGGTTTTAAGCAACTTAATTGAAAATGGGGTGTCGGTCCCGTTTGAATCCAGAGGCATTATCCGCGACCCGGCATGAGACAGGCAACTCCCAACCCCATTGTGGCACAGTCTGATTTATTCTCTTCGCAAGCCAGCAGTCATTTGGAGCCAGCCAACCAGCAACCCAGAATCTCGAAGGGCACTCCTACAGCCATCCAGGCATAACTTCCATTATCACCGGGTTCAGGGAAATCAGGAGGGGTACTCTCTCCTGCAAGCCAGCCACGCACAAACCATGACATCGGATAATCATGTCTGACATTAGCCGGCTTCTGATTGTCAGAGGTAGCGGCCACTGAATGCTGCTCTGCCGCAGGGTTGACGGTCGAACAACCAGCGCACAACAGCAATGTTCCAACGACTAACATTGTATGGAGAACAATGGGTTTCATGGGTTTGACGCCAAAAACGAATTAAACCTGAGCTCACCACGCCAGAAAATCAAGGCCAGAGATCAAGTCAGCATTATTTCAATCTCCTGTCAGGTCCAACCATGTTCGGAACTTTCGGGAGAAAGCACAGCGATTGGATGCATCTCTTTAAGCGGGCGTGCGCCACGCGAGCCCAGTCGCGCGTGTTTCCAAATACGCTTCAACGTTTTGCCCGCTCTGGTGAATTTATTTGTGCTTTTTATGGATTAAAAGGTCGCGCTCACCGTGCCACCTTCGCCAGTGGTGAGCGTTTCCCGACGACCCTTGAACTCATAAGTGATCACCAGGGCCTTGTTCCAGTCGGGTGTCGGATCGGCGTGCAGCCATTCCGGCCGCGCGAAAATCTGGACGTGCGGTTGATGGATCAAATCGTTCGCCCGATACGTCACCTCAGTAAAATTGGCACCTGAACCGAACACCGCTGAGATGATTAACCGGCGGTTGCTGGAGAAGAAACCACCCGTGCCAAAAGGTGGTTCTGGTTGCTGTCACCAGAGCTAACACAACCGCTGGCGACCAAGCGGCAGAAAAGCACTAAGTAGATGGACTTCATGGAGGCTTGGAACTCTGCCAATTTGCGCGCCCGAACACAAGATGATGAAAACTTTTTTGCCTTTTGTCCTTTTTCCAGTCAACCTTGGGCCATGACGCAACCGCTCGCGTTGATTTTTTACGAAAGGCTGATGCCCGGCAGTCAGTTGATGAACCGTTTGCAGGATTTGAAGTATCGTGTCCTGGCGGTCAACGACATTTCTTTGCTGGCGGCGACAGCCCGGCGCGAAAAGGCCATGTTCCTGCTCATGGATCTCGAGGCGCGGGGCGAAGTGCTGGCCACTATCGAAAAAATCCGGAAAGACCCCGCGACCAGCCATCTGCCAATCATTACTTTCGCCTCCGATAACAAGAAAGAGTTGTTCGCCGCCGCCCAAAAGGCCGGCGCCAGTCTCATTATCGGTGAAACCGCCCTCGCCAGCCATTTGCCGCAACTCCTTGATCAGGCGATGCATATTGATTGATCAACAATCCACCTAATGCAGCAAAGTAGATAAAACGAACTTTTGCTTGACGGACGCCCCCC
This sequence comes from Verrucomicrobiota bacterium, assembly GCA_050008355.1. Lineage (GTDB taxonomy): Bacteria > Verrucomicrobiota > Verrucomicrobiia > Limisphaerales > UBA11358 > UBA11358. The sequence continues at coordinate 9,525 of JBEKMT010000157.1, read as the reverse complement.
TTATTACTTATTGTCAAGGCTTCACAATTAAGGCATGAGTCTCAGGGAAAAGTGATTTCAGGACATGGCTGGGTTTCAGCCGTGTCCTTTTCTCTTTGTACGCCTTGTAAATCAGGAGCAGTTATGGCCAGTGGCAAAGTAAAATGGTTTGATAATAAGAAGGGGTTTGGCTTCATTGCCCAAGATTCCGGTCAGGACGTATTTGTGCATCACACATCCATCGTCGGTCAGGGATTCAAAACATTGAATGAAGGGGACCAAGTCTCCTTCGACGTAACTCCCAGCGACAAGGGTTTAAAAGCCCAAAATGTCCAACGTTTGACAGCCTGATCGTTCGGACTCGGCGGGCTTTAAAACCCCAGCGTCGGCGACACTTCCGTTCGCCGGTTCCGGGGTTAAGGCTTTTCCTTTATCCAAAACGGTTTATCCGTCGTTCCTTTTGCGAGCCATCACTTCCGGTTCCTCCGGTTTTGCGCTCACTGTATTCTTTTTTCTTGATCCGATTCAGCCCAGGCACTGTCAACAGTTTATGCGTGCCTATTTCGGGGGAAAACAACCCAAATTGACTGGTACGTGGCCGGGATTTCGGTAAGTTGGCTGTTGTCTTTGCTTATGAAAAACAAAAGTGCATTTGTAGTGTATGGATCAGCTTTGATCGCCTTGTCGGTTTTATTGGCTCCGCCCGCGCGGGGGGATGACACCAATGAATATGCCGGGAGGGACTGGGCATTTATGGACACGGCCGAGGTTCTGGCCTCCGCGGCCAATATCACCACGGAGAAATTCCCGAATTGCGATTCCGTTACCGTTGACGGTAAATCGGTGCGCTTTTACCGCCCCGACGGAACCGGCGATAGTCAGGACGAGACTTTTGTCAAGGTGTTGACCGAAAAAGGCCGCCGCGATAACCGCACGCTTTCGTTCAGCTTCATGCTGCCCTATTCAACCGAATCGGTGGCCAGGCTGGAGGTCATCAAGCCCGATGGTCATGTGGTCCCGGTGGATGTGGCGGCAAACTCCAAGGAGTCCATTGATGACAGTCAGATGGCTGAGAATATTTATGACCCCAACGACCGCGTGTTGCGCGTAAACATCCCCAAGCTCGAAACGGGCGACGTCGTCCACCTGGTGGCACGCCAAACCACGGAACGTCCGTTGATCCCTGGTCAGTTCGACGACGAGAATGTGTTTGAGGGCAACGGTTATATCCGGCATCTGAGCTACGAGATTCATGCTCCCGGCAACGACCCGATCCAGCGCACCGCCCTGCGCGATGAAGTTCCCGGAACCGTGGCGTTTTCCGCCGCCACCAATGCCGACGGTTCGCTCGCATATCACTGGGAAATCAAGGATGTCCCGCGCATGTACGACGAGGCCGACATGCCGCCGTACGAAATGGTTCTGCAACGGCTGTTTGTCAGCACCACGCCAGATTGGCAGACGATCTCAAAATGGTACTGGAACCTAAGTCAGCCGCATCTCGCCGCCACGACGCCGGAAATGAAACAAACCGTCGCTAAACTGATTGCCGGGGGCGCGACCGATATGGACAAGATTCATTCGCTGTTTTATTACGTCTCCAAAAACATTCGTTACATGGGCCTGACGCCGGAGAAGGATCGCCCCGGTTTCGAGCCGCACGACGTCTGCGTCACCTTCGACAAAAAATACGGCGTTTGCCGCGACAAGGCGGCTTTGCTCGTTGCCATGCTGCGAACCGCCGGCTTCGATGCTTATCCCGTGCTGATCAACATCGGTGCGAAACGTGATCAGAAAGTGCCCGAACCGGATTTTGACCATGCGATCGTCTCCGTCGAGCTCTCGAAAGGCAAGTACCAGCTGATGGATCCGACGGATGAAAACACGCGCGATTTGCTGCCCTCTTACGATTGCAACCGCAGTTATCTGGTATGCCGGCCGGATGGCGAAGACTTGCTGACGAGTCCGGTGCCGCCGGTGGATCAGCATCTGATGCGCGTTCAAACCACCGGGGTTTTGCACGCCAACGGGCATCTCGAGGCGAAATCCGAATTGTCCTTTGAAGGCGTGAACGATGATGAATACCGCAACGCGTTTTCGCACATGAAACCGGATGATGAGGAGCGTTTTTTTGATCGCGCGCTCAAGGCCGCCATGCCCGGGGCAAAACTAATTTCGGTGAAGCTCCTGCCGGAAAACATGCTCGATATGTCCGCCAAACTGCACGCGGAACTGCGGTTCTCCGTGGACGGCATGGCGGTCAACGGCGAGGGCAAGTCCGTGGTCAGCCTGCCATGGATCGGCAGGCAGTTCGGCGTGGTCAATTTTCTCCTGGCCGGCGCGGATCTGGAAAAAAGAAAATACCCTCTCGAAACCGAGCTTACGTGCGGCCTGCAGGAATCGATCAACCTTCAGCTGGCCGATGGATTTTCCGGGCCGGTCGCGATGCCCTCTGCCTCCGCTGCGGATGACGCGGGTTTGAATTACCAGCAGAACGTTGTTTTCAATGAAGCTTCAGCCATGCAGCCGGCATCTTTGGATGCGTCGCGTCAATTGGAGTTGAAAACGGTCGAATTCTCCCCCGCGCAATATTTGAAACTCAAGCAGACCTTGAAAGAGATGCAGTACGACGCGCGTAAAAACCCGATTCTCGAGAGCACCGGAACTGAATCCACCCAGTCCCCGACGACTGCCGCCACGGAGCTGCCCGTCGATTCCAACGCCGAAATTTTGGAGAGTCACAAAACATTCGCCGTGACCGACGCCCACACGGCGACCTACACCATTAAATACTCCAAGCGCATTCTCACCTACAGCGGCAAAATCAGGGAAGCCGAGGTGAAGGTTGATTACAACCCGGCCTGTGAATCCGCGAAGATCATCCATGCGGCCGTGATTTCCAAGAACGGTCAGCGCCAGGAAATTTCCAGCGGCGAAATCAACGTGATGGACCAAGGATGGAATCCGTCCGCCAAACGTTACACCGGTGGGAAAATCCTGGTGGCGAACCTACCTGGCGTGGATATTGGTTCCACCATCGAGGTGGAGTTTGCCATCACCATGACTAACAAGCCCTTCCTCTCCGGCTACGAGCCCTTTCAATTCCCGGACGAGTTGGACCAGAAATCTTTCGAGTTGACCGCCGCCACCAATCTGTCAATCCAGACCTTTGCCGGTGGCACGCCGGGAATCGTCACCCAAGCCAGGGTAAACCCGGCTAATCAGGCTAACCTGCAGGACTACCGCTGGTCAGCCAGCAATGTGAAAGCCTTGCCGGCGGAATCCGAATTGCCGCCGGAATGGGATTATACCCCGGGCGTCGGTTATTTTATCGGCAACGCGGGGGATTATTACCGGACCTTGAACGAGGCGATGCTGACTCGTTCGCAGAATTCGGCAAATGCCTCCGCCATGGCGCATCAGTTGACTGGTAAGACCACCAACCAATTGGAAGCAATCAAAGCCATTCGTGATTTCATCGTCAAATCCGTGCGTCTGGCCGGCCCGTCATTCACCGATTTGCCGTTGAGCGAGCTTTCCGACGCGGACACAACCCTTGCGGATGGCTACGGACATCTCGCCGATCGCGCGATTCTATTTCATGCCATGCTCACTGCCGCCGGTTTCCATCCCGAATTTGTGTTGGCATCTGATTTTCCCCCAATCGATGGGATCACGAATGTGACCGACCAGTTTCCGATGCCGCAATACTTTGAAATGCCGCTGGTCCGCGTCACTGTGGGCGATCAAACCTATTATCTCAACGATACGGATCAATATTCTCAGCTCGGCACCACTTCCTTTGATGACAAGCTTGCAGTCGCACTCGCGAACCAGTCGCTGGAAACCATCCATGCTGCAGCGGATTGCGACAATAAAATTGAAACGACCTATGCCGTGTCGCTCGACAACAAGGGCAAAGCGCGCATTACCATCGCTCATGATTATTACGGAGAGCATTATAATGAGGAGAACCAGTATTTCTCCGAGCTGCCTCCGGAGGAAAGGAATCGTTACTTCCAGAAAGCCGTTTCGGACGTGGCACAAGGCGCCCGGCCGGTCGGCGGTTTGACGACCAAATTCGATGTGTATCCCGGACATGAGGAGTTTACCGTGGACATTGATAATTACGCCGTCCTGGACGGAAAATACTTTTATTTTGATTCACCGTACCGTCTGATGATGTTTCCACTGGGCGCTGACCAGCGAGCTCTGCCTTTGTATTTTTCTGAAGGAATGGAAGGAAAGGTTCGCACGGAAATCTCTCTGCCACCCGGTTTTCACCAGATGGTCATCGAACCCAGGAACCAGACGCTCACCCTTCCTGGCGGTTCGACCGCCAACATCACCCGCACGGATGCCGATGGACAATCTGTCATCACCGACCAATTCCAAATCCTGCCGTCCATCATCAGTGCGCAAGATTATCCGGCGTTGCAAAAGGCGCAGTTTAACCTGGGTGAAAAATCCTCCAGGCTGTTTCTCTTGGAATAAAGATCCACCTGCCATGCTGGATTTGATCTCATCCCCGGTCGGCAGCCTTTACGTTCACGTTCCGTTTTGTGCCCAGAAGTGCGTGTACTGCGCCTTCTATTCCGAGGCGTCCTCCGGAGAGTTGGTGAACCGTTATGTTGCTGCCCTGGTCCGGGAACTCAATATGGTCGCGCCGGACCTGAAACCAAAAACCGTCTTTTTCGGCGGTGGCACTCCCTCGCTTTTGAACCTGCGCCAGTGGGAAACCATCTTGCGCGCGATGGAAAAGTTCAATTTGCTCGGTGCGGAAGAATTCACTGTGGAAAGTAATCCCGCGACAGTTTCCGCCGACAAGGCAAAATTGCTCCGCGATTTTGGCGTGAACCGGATTTCGATGGGCGTTCAGTCCCTCGACGAAAACTTATTGGAACGGCTTGGACGTATTCATTCCCGGGAAACGGTTTTCAAATCATTCGACATCCTGCGCAAAGCCGGCTTCGAAAACCTCAACTTGGATTTGATGTTTGGGATTCCGACCCAGACGATGGACATTTGGCGCGACACTTTGAACGAAGCCACGGCGATGCAAAGTGAACATCTTTCCAGCTACGAAGTCATCTACGAGGATGACACGCCGCTATTCCAGCAGCTGCAAGCGGGCGAGTTTGCTGTCGACGAAGACCTCGCCTGCGACATGTACGATGAGTTGATTGCCTCCGCAGTGCAGGCCGGTTTCCACCAGTATGAAATCGCGAATTTTGCACGCAATAAACCAGGCAGAATGCCGCCACCGGAGCCTGGCATCCAGCATCTCGTTCCAAGTCAGGCCTGCCAGCATAACGTTAATTACTGGCGCGGCGGTTCGTTCTACGGGCTCGGACCGAGCGCCACGGGTTACGTTCGCGGGGTGCGCTCCAAGAATTGGGCGAACACCCGGCTTTACTGCGAGCAACTTGAAAAAGGCCGGCGGGCGATTGAATCCAGCGAGGAACTGACGCCGCCACGCCGCGCGGGTGAAATTGCCGCGTTCGGCTTGCGTATGAACTCCGGCTGGCCGTTCGATGAATTCAAGCGCGTGACCAGTTTTGATCTGCGGCAGGAATGGGATTCCGAAATGAACCAATTGACCGAGCGCGGCTGGGCGGTGCGCGACGCCGACAACTTCCGGCTCACGCCGCGTGGATTGCGCTTTGCCGATTCGGCGGCGGAACTGTTTTTGAAGTGAGATTCCGCAGCCTGCTTCGGTACTTCACGTTATTGGTAACCTGACCGTAAAAGTCGTCCCGATAATTTCCTGGCTCTCAACTTCAATCGTGCCGGCGTGCGCGGCGACAACGGCCTTGCAAATCGCCAGCCCCAAGCCAGCGTTGCTGCCGCCGGTGCGCGATTTGTCGGCCCGATAAAACCGCTCAAAGATCCGCGGAAGATCTTCGGCGGAGATCCCCTTGCCGGAATCGGCCACGGTCAAAACGGCCAGGCCGTTTTCCGCTTTCAAGGTCACGCGCACTTCGCCGTCCGGTTTGTTGTATTGGATCGCGTTGGCCAGGAGGTTGGTGACAACTTGCTCCAGCCGTTCGGCATCACCGATGATTTCCAAGGGTCCCAACTCCGTGATGATTTTTACGCCGCGTTCGAGGGCCAGTGGCTTTACCAGCAAGACGGAATCAGCTACCGTTTTTGCCAGGTCGAACCGCAGATGTTTCAGCGCTTCTTGGCCTGCGTCCAGCCGGGCCAGGGCCAGCAATGATTCAATCAATTTCCGCATGCGTTGTGCCGCGCGCTGGCAGGCTTCGATGGTTTGCTTGTAGCCGGCCGCATCGCGCTCACGATTCAGCGTGGTCTGGGTTTGCGTGAGGATGACCGTAACGGGCGTCCGCAACTCGTGGGCCGCATCCGATGCGAATTGTTTTTGCTGGGCGAAGGCGGTTTCCAGCCGCGCAAATGTGGAGTTCAACACGTTGGCCAGCTGGCCCAGTTCGCTCTCGGCTTCCGCCACATTGATGCGTTGCGATAAATTGCCCCCCGAGATTTTGGTCGCGGCCGAACTGATTTCCGTGATGGGCCGGAGCGCCCGCCCGACCAACCACCAGCCGCCCGCCAGACCAAACAACAAGATCACTCCTCCAAACGCTGCTAGCCTCAGCGCCGTGTTTCGTAATTCCCGCAGTTCCGGGGCGATGGAGCAGCCCACTTGAATATAATCGCCGGAAGGCAGCATTTCTGCCGTTTCACGATGATCCTCGAAACTTTGTATCGGCGCTGGTTTGGTCGGAAATTGCGGGGGCATGTCCATGTTGGCTGGCAAGGGCGGCGGCAATTTAATAATGACCGGCGGATTGGGAAAATTCGTGGAACTGGCGATGTCCGTTGATCCACCTTCGCTGATGTGCTCAATCCTGAAATAAAAATCATGCGGGTCGCTGCCATCAAATAGGCGCGCAGTGTCGGGCAGCAAATGGAAGTCGGGCAGGGGACGGTCCTCCGGCAGATGCGGCATGTCATGATCCGGCGGCCGATCTGGCTGGTCTGGTCTTTCCGGCCGGTCCAGCTGATCTGGCGGCGAGCGGTCGAAATTAAAATCATGCCGGTGCGGCGGTGGACGGTGCAACGCATTGGTCAGCGCACCCGCCCGGCGATGTAATTCGTCGTCGATCCGCCCGAGCAACCGCCCACGCTCCAGTTGGTACGCCGTAAAGCCGAATCCTGCCAGCACCGCCACCAAAATCAGACCGTACCAGAGCTGCAAACGCCATTTGATGGATTTAAAGACTTTCATTCGATGCAATAGCCGTGACCACGGCGGGTGACGATGAATTCTGCTCCGAGTTTTTTGCGAGCGTTGGAAACGTGAACGTCGAGCAGGTTGGAAAGCGAACTTTCGTTCTCATCAAATAGGTGCTCGTACAGTTGCGTGCGGGTGACAACCTTGCCGCGGTTCAGCACCAGGTATTCCACCAGCGAATATTCCCGCGCTGTCAATTCAACCGGCTGGCCTTTCAGAAAAACATGGCGTGCGGCGGTGTCAATTTTGACCTCGCCGATTTCAATCACGTTCGTGCTCTGGTCGGCGCTGCGACGGATGAGTGCGCGCAACCTCGCGAACAGTTCCGCCAGATCAAATGGTTTGACCACGTAGTCGTCCGCCCCGGTGTCGAGTCCGCGCACCCGGTCGCGCGATTGGTCGCGCGCCGTCAGCATCAGCACGGGAGTCTTCTTGATTCTTCGCAGCTGCGTCAATACTTCCCAGCCGTCCATTCCCGGCAGCATTACGTCGAGCACGATGGCATCATAGTCGGTCCCCTCGGCGTTGAACAACCCGTCGTCACCGTTATCGCAGGTGTCAACGGCATAGCCCTCCTCGCGCAGCGCCTGGGCGAGGCTCGCGAGCAAGTCGGGTTCGTCTTCAATGATCAGGACTCTCATGTTCGGGCTGGCCGGATTTTAACAGGAAAAATGTTCCGCGCCAGTTCCCGGAAATTCTGGCACGCGCAACCTTAAGTGAAGATGAAGGATCTCCAGCGCCGTGGATGGTTTGCATGCTTCATCTTGCCTTAAGGTTGAGTGGCTTAGAGTTGCGCCATGAGAATAATCATGATGCTCCCCATCGCCTTGTCAGCCCTCCTCCCGTTGAGCAGCGCCTGGGCCGACCCGAAGATTAATTCTTGGTTCACCGTCGCCGCCGGCCAATACGCGCGCATTTATACCAACGCCGCGATGCAATCCGTCGGCACGACGTTGACGACTTGGGGTAATGGTTCGCAAACGCAGACCAACCCCGCGTATTGCGGTATCCAGGAGATTTATTCCTCGCCCGACTGGGTTTATGTCCGCAGCACCGGCCTTGCCAGTTATAACATGGGACCTTGGTTTTTGAATGCCGCCCACACGCAGGAGTTTCCCAATTTGCCGCTCAACCAAAAATTGCTGTTCCGCTTTCCGCGGACCAACAGTGTGCCCGTCACCAAGAGCATCACGGAGGGCGGCCAAATCGGGATCTTTGTGGATGGAGTGGAAATGTTCAACAGTTGGGATGGTTACTATTGGAATGGCAGCGCGGATGTCCAAACCGGCGCCGATGAGGGATATTGGAACCGCGATGCCTTCGTCAATGAAGGGGTGACTTTCGACGCCGGCTACGCCCACCAACAGAACACTGGCGTCTATCACTATCACGCCGATCCGATCGCATTGCGTTATCTGCTCGGCGACCATGTGGACTACGTTGCGACCACCAAAACCTATTCGGAATCCACCAATACACCGACCCGGCATTCGCCGATCCTGGCGTGGACCGCGGATGGTTATCCGCTTTACGGACCTTATGGTTTTTCCAATGCGACCAACGCCGGCAGCGGCCTTCGTCGGATGGTTTCCGGCTACGTGGTTCGCAACGGCCAGTATGGCACAAGCAACCTGACGGCGAACGGGCGCACGACCATTCCCCAATGGGCGGCGCGATTATTTAATATCAGTTCAAACCAGCCCGGCCCGGACGTGAGCGCCAGTTATCCGCTGGGCCGTTACATGGAAGATAATGATTATCTGGGTGATCTTATCAACCCCGATACTGGCACGAATTATCAGCAGGGGGTGGATTTCGATCTAGACCAATTCAACGGGCGTTGGTGTGTGACCCCGGAATTTCCGAATGGCACGTACGCCTATTTCGTCGCGATTAATTCCAATGGCACGCCGGTCTTTCCCTACAACATCGGGCGCGGGTATTACGGCAATCCGGCTGGAGGCAGTGTGTCGAGCATCAGCGAAAGCATTGTCACGAATTATCTCGGCTACACCAATCTCGTTTCGACTCTGAATTCACCAATCGTTAAGAACGGAACGGTCACGCTATCCTGGAGCGCACTGGAAGGAGGCAGTTACCGGCTGCTCGCGACGACGAATGTCGCGGATTCCCAAACCTGGACCGCTCTTGCCAATGGACTATCGCCCGATCAGAGCGCTGGCAGTTTTACAAACATCCTTTCGAGCGGCGAAAGTTATTATCGCGTTGCACGAACGGCGGTGGCGACCTTCGATAGCGCTGGAACCACCACCTTCAGCGTTGGCTCCTCC
>JBEKMT010000156.1:0-12787 GCA_050008355.1 Verrucomicrobiota bacterium | reverse complement strand
GAAAGTTCCGGGCGTTCAAAGCAATTCTTTTCCGTCGGCATTTTTGATGAAACCGGGAAAGCTGACCCAGAGGCTGGCACCGAGGAGAAACCACCTTCAGTGGAGGTATTAGGGCCTCCCGGAGGTTAATTTTGTTTCCCGAATTCGGGGGAAAGGGGAATTTTTGCCGCGACCCAAAAGCTCGGAATCGTTGCCAGAACGACCCAGACGAAGAAATTCTGGTAGCCAAGAAATTGTTGGAGTGCGCCGCTCCATAATCCGGGCAGCATCATTCCCGCCGCCATAAAACCGGTACAGATCGCGTAATGTGCCGTGGCGTGCGGACCGCGGGCGATGTAAATCATATATAGCATGAACGCAGCAAAACCGAAGCCGTAGCCAAATTGCTCAACTGCAACGCCTGCCCCGATGAACAGGAAATTCCGGGGCTGGGCGTAAGCCAGCCAAATGAAAACCGCGTCCGGCAGATGAATCGCCAGTAACATCGGCCAAAGCCAGAATCTCAAACCCCGCCGCGATACCACCAGCCCTCCGAGTAAACCGCCGCCGAGCAGGGCTCCGACGCCAACAATTCCGTAAAGTGTGCCATATTGCTCGTCTGACAAGGCAAGACCGCCTTTATTGCGCGCGTCGAGCAGGAAAAATTTAGCCACGTTCGACAATTGCGCCTCGCCAAAACGATAGAGTAAGAGAAACGCGATGAGAGTGAAAATCTTAGGTTTGCGGAAGAATTCGACGAAAGTCTGCGCGAATTCTTCAAAAAATATCTTTTCTGAGCCAGCACTCCTCGCCATGTCAAGCACCGGGAGCGGCAAAACGAGCCGATGATAGATCCCGAAAGCCAGGATGAGTCCGGCAACCAGCGCAAACGCCAGCATCCAGGCGGTGACATAGCTGGCGGTTCGTCTTTGAAAATAGCCCACCGTGATGATCAAGGCACCTTGCGCCGCGATATTGGCAACACGATAAAATGTGTTACGAACGCCGCTAAACAAAGCCTGTTCACGTTCGGGGAGGGCGAGCAGGTAAAAGCCGTCAGCGGCGATGTCATGCGTGGCTGAAGCGAATGCCACCAGCCAGAACAGCGCCAGCGTTAACGCGAAGAAATGTGAAGCCGGGACCGCCAGTGCCACACCTGCCAGCCCCGCACCAACGAAAAGTTGCATCGACCAAACCCAACGCCGGCGCGTATTAATAAGATCCACAACGGGACTCCACAGCGGTTTGATGGTCCACGGAAGGTAAAGCAAGCCTGTATAAAATGTGATGTCCCGGTTTGACACCCCGAGGTTTTTGTAAAACACGATCGACACGGACATGGCCATCGCAAGGGGCAAACCTTCCGCCAGGTAAAGCGTCGGCACCCAGACCCACGGTGATTTGTTCCCGGCCATGTTATGGAATGCAGCGCATTACTTAATGACCAAAACTTAGAATGTGGCGCGGTTGAAGGAAATTGTTTTCTTTGCGGGCAGACGCCACAATGGGCGCGTGATCGGCGCATTTCTCAATGCCCTCGGCATCCTGGCTGGCGCTTTGTCCGGCCTGACCCAGCGTCGGACGTATTCCGCGCGCGTCCAGAATTTCCTCAAGAGCAGCCTTGGCGCCCTTGCCGTCTTGTTTGGCTTGCACCTCGCATGGTTGAGCATCAACGGCACCTTTTTATCCGGGGTGAAACAGATTTTTCTCACCGCGCTTGCAATCGTCCTCGGTAACTGGCTCGGCAGGCTTTTGGGATTGCAAAAACTATCCAACCGAGTCGGCCATCACGCCGCGGGCTTGCTAGCCGAGGCACAAAGGAATCCACCCGGCAAGACCGCCGACGGGGTTGTCGCCGTGACGATTCTTTTCTGCGCCGCGCCACTCGGAATCATCGGCGCTGTGGCGGACGGGCTCTCTAATTATTTTTACCTGCTCGCCTTAAAAGCTGTCATGGACGGACTGGCAATGATGAGCTTCGTAAGAATTTACCGCTGGCCGGTGGCATTCGCCGCAGTTCCCGTGCTCGCCTTTCTTGACGGCATTTCAGTGGCAGCGCACTCATACGCCGCACCGATTCTGGATTCGCATCACTGGGTGGATTCGGTTAACGCCGCCGCCGGCTTTGTGGCTTGCGCCACGGCGCTGGTGATCTTTGAAGTCCGACGCGTGGAGCTGGCAAATTTTCTGCCCGCGCTCGCCATCGCGCCGCTGCTCGCGCGCCTATTTAATTAAGCGGCGTCCTGGCTTTGCCGGGCGGCCGCCCGAAGCAGGGCGTAAAGCACTGACTCGAATCACCTTCCAAAATTTGGACAATTCCTTCAAATAAAAGTATTTGAATTAAATGCCGGACGAAAATAGTCTAAACGAGTGTTAAATAAAAGAAAACCGTCCGCCCATCAAAAGCAAATCCGCTTTTTTACCTTTCTTTTTGGCGCTATCATGATTGCCGCGCTCGCCGCGCTGTTGTGGTTTCTGAACTATACTGGTGCCTTTTACCGTTGAATCAGCCCGCGCTTCCTGAGCAACTCCTCCATAACCTGATCCATTAGAAATTCCGCGAGGGGCTTCGTCTCTTCGTCAAGCGTCGCCACCGCCCCCTGCAGTTTCTTTAAGTCACCAGAGCCACTTTGCGGATCTTCTCCGGCCAGAATCATTTCGATCTCCTGAACCGCCTTCTCGATTTTTTCACGGTAATCGCTATCGATCGCACCCCCGCAGGTTGTGAGAGCGTTCTTTGTAGCCGTCAACGTCTCACGGGCTTTCAGCCTGGCTTCAATCCAGCGGCGGACCGCAAGATCGGTGAAGGCATGTTCAACTGATTCCTCAACCATTTTCTGCACTGCGACATCATCCACATCGACGGCGGATCGCAAGTCCACGGTTTCTTCCCTGCCGGTTTTGACGTCACGCGCCAACACGTGCAGAATTCCGTTGGCATCAATTTCAAACTGCACTCCCACGCGCGGGACACCGCGCGGCGCCGAATCAAACTCGATCGTGAATTTCCCCAGGCTCCAATTGTCCTTCGCCCGTTCACGTTCACCCTGCAAAATATGGACAAGCATGGAACGCTGCTGATCCACGGCCGTCGTGAACAATTCGCCGGCCTTCACCGGGATCGTGGAATTGCGCGGTATGAGCACATTCATGAGGCCGCCGAATGTTTCCAGGCCGAGAGACAACGGCGTCACGTCCAGCAGCAGGATATTCTTAAAGCCGCCGGACAATATTTCTGCCTGGATCGCCGCGCCGAGGGCGACGGCCTCATCGGGATTTTGAGATAAGTTCAATTGTGGCCCGCCAGACTTGTGATAATCCTTGCCAAGGCGGATTCCGCCGCGCATTTCCTCAAATTCCGAGCAATTGAAGAGTTCGGCCACGAATTTCCGCACCAGCGGCATGCGCGTCTGTCCGCCGACCAGAATGACCTGGTCCAAGTCTTTGGTCTCCAAGCGGGCGTCCGCCAGCGCGCGCAGGCAATGCGGGCGCGTTCGTACGATAATGTCACGGGTCATAGTCTCCAACTCCATGCGGGTCAATCGGTAATTGAAAGAGAAATCTGCGGTCAAGAACGGGAGGGAAACGTCCAAATCCGTTTCGGAGGATAATTTAATTTTGGATTGTTCGGCGATTTCGCGGACGCGGGACAAAAAAACCGGGTCATCGCCGTCAAAGCCCGCAGACTGCGCGCCAATCCTCGCTGACTCACCCTTTATTTTCTCGACCAGGAAATCCACCAGCCGCTGGTCCAGGTCGTCCCCGCCGAGGCGGGTATTGCCGTTCGTGGCGAGCACCTGGAAAACGCCGGCATTCAGCTCCAAAATGGAAAGGTCAAAAGTGCCGCCGCCGAGATCATAGACTGCGATTTTTGATTTTTCACCAAGCTTGTCCAGGCCGTACGCGAGCGCAGCGGCAGTGGGTTCGTTAAGGATGCGTTCGACCGTGAAACCCGCCAGTTCGCCGGCGCTCTTGGTAGCGTTACGCTGTGCGTCATTGAAATAAGCGGGGACAGTGATCACGGCGCGGTTAACCGCCTCGCCAAAATACTGTTCGGCGTCGTGTTTCAATTTTTTCAGGACTTCCGCAGAGATTTCCTCGGGTGAAAACTCCCGGCCGCGAACCGGCATGACCACCGCGCCGTCGGATTTAGAGGAAACATTAATGGGGTAGGCGACCTGTTTCTCCTCCGGCAAAACCTCAGCTCCGCGCCGGCCGATGAATCTTTTCACGGAATAAATCGTGACCGCCGGTTTCAAAACGCGGATGCGATTGGCCTCATGGCCGACGACCGGCCGGGAATTTGCATCCGGGAAATGCACGACTGACGGCGTCAACCGTTGGCCATTGACATCCGCGATTGCTAAGGGGATGCCCGAATCCACGGTGGCGACGAGAGAATTCGTTGTTCCCAGATCTATGCCGACAATTTTGCTCATCATTGAGTTAAGAGTTGAAGTGTTTAGGCGCCGCCATTCAATCAAAATTTTCCGTATCGTTGCTTGCTCGGCGGGACATACATTTGTCAAACTCAAAGCAAACGGCCGTGAAATGAACTATCATGAATTGTGTCCAAGCTGGGCTGCGCCATTTCCCGGCAACAACCCATTATGAAGATTTGGTTTTCCGCGGACTTGTGAGGACATCACTTCTATATAAAAACCGAAGCCCCGGATTTCAATGCGTTAAATTTCTTGATGTTCCGGACGTCTTTTGTGGTTAATTCGGGGCATGAATTGCATCGTCACTGCCGGGCCAACGTTCGAACCGCTCGACGACGTACGCCGGCTCACAAATTTTTCCACGGGCCGGCTTGGCACGGAACTGGCCAATTTTCTCACAGAACAGGGGCATCACGTCACACTCCTCCTTGGCGAATCGGCCAGTTATGCCGGCGAACACAAGGCCTGCGCAGTCAGTTTGTTTTCCACGACAGAGGACCTGCGGGCAAAATTAAAGTCGTTTTCCCGGAAAAAGGTGGGGGCGATCTTTCACGCAGCGGCGGTTAGCGATTTTGCTTTTGGAAGGATGTTCACGCTGGAGGCGTCGGGGAAACTGAAGCCATTCAAACCTTCGAGAAAGATATCCAGTCGGGGCGGAAATTTGTTCGTTGAACTCGCACCGACGCAAAAAATAATCGCTGGATTGCGTGGTTGGTTTCCAAACGCAAAAATAATCGGCTGGAAATTCGAGGCAGACGGCAGACGCCCAAATGCCATCCGCGCAGCCAGGAGACAGGTAGCTGATTGCAGGACCGATTTCTGTGTGGCGAACGGACCGGCTTATGGCGGGGGGTTTTGCCTGGTCGGGCTAGAAATGCGGCAGCATTGTCCGACGGCGGATAAACTGTTTGCGGCACTTGATAAATCGATTCATTGATCGTGAAATGCAGAGGCCCGGAAAGGCGGGGGACCAACTTGAAATCCCTCACGCTTCGAAATTCTTTAAATGGTTCAGGCCAATTTTCATGGGCAGCCATCCGACCAAAAATGAAATGATCACGAACAGAATGATACTGACCATCGCCCAACCGACCTGGCCGTGAAAGCCGCCGCCGCCAATGATGAGTAGCGTCAGCGAGGCGACGATATAGACAGAGCTCAAAACAAAGCACAGGGTGCCGCCAAAGCCGCTGACAATCTTATTGGGGTTGGTTTCCTTCAAATTTGGGAACAAGACGCCCAGGCCGACAGCCAAGCCATTCAGGGCAAAGGTCATGACCGTGACGACAGCGCCGAAAAAGGCCACATCACTCCACGACATGTTGAGCAGATAACACGATAATGTCACGAGTCCAAGCGTGACAAAAAGGGAGAGCGAGCTGGCCAGCCAGAATTTGGTCTTAACCACGCTGACCAATCCCATGGGTGCCAGGCCGATAATCCATAACCGCCTTCCCTCCAGTGAAAACTGAGGAAACACAAATCGTGTGGTGACCGAGGCTAGATTGAAGGCGCAAGCACCGAGGTTCAGAAAGGCGACGGCATTGATCCAAAAGGGGCTGGTGAGCTGATGGGTGAAGTTGCGCAGGTTGATGATGTAAGCGCCGAGTAGGCCGAAAAACATCACCGACTGTCCCCACTGCGTGGTGTCGCGCCAAAACATCCGCAAGTCCTTCACAGCCACAGCGCGGACATCGGCCTGCAGCAGCGTGAGGCGGCCGAAAAATCTTTCGAGGACGCCCGGGCGATGCGAATTCTTTTCGACTCTGGCCAGAGTGAACCCTTTCCCGTCGCTGGCGCGGCTTTGCACTGCCGAGGCCGTGTCATAAAACAAGTTTCCAAATCGCGTGAAGGCTATGCTTCCGAAAAACAGTGTGTGGCTCAAAAGCACGGCCGCAAAAAAGATCGCGCCGTTCGTGATGCCTTCCGCCCATTGCAAGATCGATGATGAGAGCCAATAACTCGGGAGGAACGGAAACATGGTGAACCGCGTTTTCGCCAAGAGCCGGTCCAATGCCTCCAGAGTGCGCTTATCCAGCAAATCGTCATCCACCGGATTGGTTTTCCACCAAAACGCCACAAAGGCCAGCAGCAAAACCGCGACGAGAAGCAACACGGCTTGAAAACTTCGCCGGTCCAAGTGCCGGCCAATGCCAATTGCCAGTGCCGAGCCGAACACGCCGGGCAAGATGATGAACAACCCGATCAAGAGTGCCGTCAGCGGATAAAAATGCCATGGAACATCACGCACCAGGCCAAAAGCCACGAGCAGGGGGGCAATCAAAAACAGAAATGCCCACGACGCCAGAATAATGGATTCGACGAACTTCCACCGAAAGATGGTTTGCTTTGAGATCGGCAAGGTCAGCAGAAACGCAGTCTCGCGGTTGCGAAACAGATTTGTATAGCTAATGACCAGATTGCTTAACAGGAGCAAGCCGAATAAAAAAGCGAACAGTGTGTAGAACAGACGTTCCATCAAAACCGAGCCAAGGCCGGGGAACTTGGCGACGAATTTCATCCCGTGATAGAATAACTCGAAGGCCAGCACCAGGTATCCTGTCACAAAAATCGCGATGATACTCGTGAGCAAGCGTGATTGCGAGCGGACCGCCTTCAGCCGTCGCCAGCTGTGCAGCGAGTTCGTGCGCACCAACAGCCATAACGGCGAGAACTTGAGTTCAGTTGCCATGCCGGACACCCACGAAGCGTAGCGCGGCAATTGAACAGATGCAATGCCCGCGCTGTCCTAAACTAGCTTCCGACAGTGGTCGGAGCATAGATGAAATCGTTGAAAATCAACCGGCGCAAGTTTTTGTTGGCAGCGTTGCTCGCGACGCCGGCCGTATTGGGCGGCGATGGCAGATTCTTGGAGCCCACGTGGCTAGAGACCCGAAGCGTCCGCATCAATGGCGGTCGAACCGGCGTCCGATTTGCACAGTTCTCCGACGTTCATCACAAGGGTAATCGCGCCTACCTGAATACCGTGGTGGATAAAATCAACGCGCTCGCCCCTGATTTTACATGTTTCACCGGCGACTTGATCGAGGAAAAGCAATTTCTGCCGGAGACTCTGGAGATTTTGTCCGGCATTGAGTCACCGCTTTATGGCGTGCCGGGCAACCATGATTATTGGAGCGGGGCGAGTTTCGCTCCGATCAGAAAATGCTTTGCCGCCACCGGCGGCGCGTGGTTGATGAACCAGGATTACACGGCGGCTGGCGGTAAAATCAATCTGATTGGATCCGCCAGTATTTACCCTTCCTTCATACCACCACCGCGAGCGGCGGGCGGGATGAATATTCTGTTGATGCACTACCCTGCATGGGCGAAACAACTTGGCGACCGGAAATACGATCTGATTCTCGCCGGCCATTCGCATGGGGGCCAAGTCAGGATTCCCTATTACGGCGCCCCATTTTTGCCCTATTTCGTGGATCAGAATGAGCGGGGACTATTTCAAAGCCCTGCCGGCCCGCTTTACGTCAACGCGGGTATCGGATACATCGGCAGCTATAATTTCCGGCTCAATTGCCGCCCGGAGATCACGATATTTGAAGTTTGAAACCGGAGAGCAGGGCAATGGCCTGGCGGAGATGATCCGGTCAGATCAAATTTTAACCGCGACAGGAACCAAATCTTCTCGAATACTAAGCTGACTGCTCCGACAACCACGCATGTGCCTGCCGTCGACAAAGTGGGACGGATGGAAGTAAGTTTCCTCCTTATTTTGAAGTGAGACCTCGCGCGCCGTCTCCTACAAAGTCAGTCAGCTGAACATGGTCCGCACGTCCACGGCTTCCATGCCGGCGGAGCGGATGGCTTGGAGGCCGAGATCGGTATCCTCGTAGGCACGGCAACATTGCGGGTCCACGCCGATGCGCCGGGCGGCTTCCAGAAAAATGTCCGGCGCCGGCTTTTGATTCTTGACCATTTCGCTCGTCACCACGGCGTTGAACAGATGCCGAATTTTCAGATGCTCCAACACGCCGACAATGATCTCCTGCGTGCCGCCGGACGCGACGGCCATCGGGATTTTGCCGTAATTCGCCCGGGCGATTGCCACGACGGCCTGTACGGGCTCCACTTGCGCCACGAACGGCAGATAGGTGTTTTCCTTTTCGTGCGCGGCGGAAATGTGATCGAGGGTCACGCCTTGTTCTTCCGCGAGCATTTTCAAAATATCGCGCGATGGAACGCCGCCGAGGGAATAAAACCGGTCTTCAGGAAAATTCAGTTTATATTTATTGGCGATAACCTGCCACGCACGCCAGTGTAGAGGCATGGTGTCCGCCAGAGTTCCGTCGCAGTCGAAAATTAATCCATTTGGTTCAGTCTTCATTCCAGGTTCGTAGATAAAATTAGAGCGCGTTCCACCATGCTCGATCTGTCCGAGCGGACACCGTGCTGCAAAACTACAAGAGTCCGTTTCGTTAGCGACTCTCCAATCCAGCCATTAGTGGTTGTGCTGCTGGCACTGGGAAAACTGACGGATTCGGCCACCAAATCCCGAGGCAACGTGACCCGACACTTTGTAGATGCGCAAAGCTGTCCTCCCGACGTCCAGGCCCGGGCCAAACTCAACACCACGACCGCAGAGGGCAGGCTGCAAAGAAATCTACGATGGTGGTGAGCGAAACGAATCATGCCTGCACTCTCGCCAGCCTTTCTTCCATGTCGTGCGCCATGAGTGGATCAATCAGGCCGTCCAGATCGCCGTCAATAACGTTCGCCAAATTGTAGAGGGTGACTTCGATGCGATGGTCGGTGACGCGGTTTTGCGGAAAATTGTAAGTCCGGTTCTTTTCGCTGCGTTCGCCGGTGCCGACCTGATCTTTGCGGTGGGCGGCATATTTGGCGTTTTCCTCGGCGATTTTTCGATCGAGCAGGCGAGAGCGCAGAACGTTGAGCGCTTGAATCTTGTTTTTTTGCTGCGACCGCTGGTCGGCACAACGAACGATCATTCCTGTCGGTTTGTGGATGATCTGCACAGCGGAATCCGTGGTATTGACGCCCTGGCCGCCTTTGCCGGAGGCACGGCAGACGTTGATTTCGATTTCATCCGGTTTGATTTCGACGTCCACTTCCTGCGCCTCGGGCATGACGGCAACCGTCGTCGTGCTCGTATGGATCCGCCCCTGCGCCTCGGTGGCGGGCACGCGCTGGACCCGGTGCACACCGCTCTCGTATTTCAGGCGCTTGAAAACGTCGGTGCCGGTGATTTCGAAGATGATTTCCTTGAAACCGCCGAGATCGGAGGGATTAGAGTCGAGAGGCTCAACCTTCCAGCCGCGCGTTTCAGCGTAACGACAGTACATCCGATACAGGTCGGCGGCGAACAACGCGGATTCCGAGCCGCCGGCACCGGCGCGAATTTCGATGATGGTATTGCGTGAATCAGTCGGGTCAGGAGGCACGAGGCCGAACTGGATCAGTTGGGCGAGCTTCTTTTCCTCGGCCTCGAGCCGCGCAATCTCCTCTTTAGCCAGCAGGGCGAATTCAGATTCCGACAACTCGCTCTTCAGCAGCGCGCGATTTTCCTCAAGCTGCGCCAGGGTTTTAATGAAATTATCACCGGCAGCCACCAGTTCCTTGAGCCGAGCGTATTCACGCGACAATTCCTGGGCGTTTTGCAGGTTGTCGAAAACCTTGGGATCGGTCAACAAAGCTTCAACTTCGGCAAAGCGCTTGCGGAATCGCTCAATGTGCGGTCGCAGTTCCATTTTATTCTTCATCCATAAAAAACGGCCGATGGACGTCGATTTTCCGTTTGAAAATTAGCGTGAACACAGGCCGGTAAAAAGCAGCCGCCCGCCGTTCCGGAAATTTCGGAGCGGCGGGCGGCATCAGGAAAAAGCTAAACTTTCTTTTTCTTGGGCGCGGCGGCGGCGGCTTGCGCGGCCTGCGTCTTGGCGAGGCGTTGCTGGAACTTGTCCACGCGACCGGCGGTGTCGACAAACTTCTGCTGGCCAGTGTAAAAAGGATGGCACACATTGCAGATGCCGATGATGACGGTCTGCTTCGTGGAACGCGTCTTGATCACGTTGCCGCAGGCGCAACGGATCTCCGCATCCACATATTTCGGATGGATATCAGCTTTCATAAAAAAGGACGTCTAAACTAACAGATAAACGCGGGATGACAAGGGGGAATTTTGCGGGGCAAAAACGTTTTGTCTGACAATTGATTCCCGAGGATCAGCGGCCAATACCATAACTCAATATTGGCAGCTGACGATTCCGGCCATCCAATTCATTGGCGCTCATTCCCGAGCAAATCGCCCCCATACGTTGGTAAAAACCCACGGCATTCGGGTCGGATTCAATCTCCAATTCACGACAGCCAGACTTGCGCGCACGCTCGACAGCATGCTTGAACAAAGAACTTCCGATTCCGCGCCCCATCGCGCCCGGCAGCACCCACAAATGCAACAAATCCATTCTGGGGCCTTTCTGACCGAGAGCATAGAATCCAACAATGCTCCCATCGAGAATCGCGGCATAGGTCTCGTGTCGGTTGATAAGCTCCGGCTGGATGGTGAGTAGGCCGCGCCAGTTTTCCATCCAGTTTTCCGGATAACCCCAATGCCGTTTTGCCGCGAAGGCCAGGTTCGTCAAAGCGGCCGCATCTTCCGTTTTAGCTCGCACGATGTCCATGAGGACCAAGATGATATCAAGATTCTTAAGTGCAAGAATTACTCAGCAGCGCCAATCGCCCTAAACCCCGCCGATCCATTTACGGTCGGCCCACACGGCTTTGAGGGAAGTCAGGTTACGCGAATCGAAAATATTCTTCGCAGCATCAGCGATTTTGCCCTTTTTCAAATTGTTAAAGGCATCGCTCGCGCTGATGGCGACGAATTGCAAAACGCTCGGGTCGCGGTAACAATCAATCATACAGCGCGTGCAGCCGTCACGGATCAGTTTTGAGTCGTCCCAATCCCACACCTTACACATGGGTGTTTCCCAGAAGTGACAGCGATACAAGTCCAGGTTCCAATCGAGGTAAAAGTATTTGTGCCCGCCGAGGCAGCCGAATTTTTCCTTTTCGCCGCGCAAATGGCGCTGCATTTCCTCGAGCGATTCGGTCGGGTTGACGACCGGGTAACCGCTATTGCGCTTCATCCGCTTGATGTTTTCGAACAACTGGATCAATTCTTCCTTGTTGAAATTCACCAGGCCGCTGTCGCTAAAACTCAAGTAACTGCTGGCGAGTGAGGTCAGGGGATAGCTGAATGTGCAGCTGGTGAACCCGACCGATTCCAGGAATTCCGGGAGTTTTTCGTAATCGTCAATCAAGCGACTAGCGGTAATGCTGGCAGTGGTCTGGATGCCGACAGAGTGAAAGTATTCATTCGCCTTTTTAATTTTTTTGCAGACGTCGGGCAGGCCGCGGTTTTTTTCGTGCCTGGCAACATCGTGCGCGTCAATGGACATAATAACGCTGCTCAATCCATCACTGGCGAGGGCAGGCATGTTTTCATCATTCCACAAGCCGCCGTTGGTGCAGATCATTGGGTGGATGCCGTTTTCCGCCGCGTAACGCGTCATGGCACGCAGATCGCGGTGCACCATTGGTTCGCCGCCGACAAACAGCAAATAGCCGATGTGGTTCTTTACGGCGATATCAATCACCTTTTTGGCCTCGTCCAAGGTGACGCTGCGCCGGGCTTTGGGATCAAATTTAGAACGCGCGAAACCGCAAAAACCGCAGTCTGCGTTGCAGATATTGGTGATGGCAAACTGCAAATAGCCGGGGCCGCCGTGGTTCAAGACTTCCTTGAAAAGTTTTAAGGCGCCCTTTTTTGGGCGGACGACCGGACGCGAAAAATCCCCGGTCGGAGCCGGAGCTTTCTCTGCCGAAGTGAAACCGTTAACTGTTGCGACGCTGCTCATTTCAACTGGATAAAGTGGCAGCAAAACACGGTGCGGGCAAATCTTCTTTCACGGATTTGTCCCGGAACAACGATTTTCGCTTTGCGCAGCCCGTGCAAAAAGCTTAGTTTTATAGGGCTTGTCCGATGGTGTAATGGTAACACAGCGCCCTTTGGAGGCGTTATTCATGGTTCGAATCCATGTCGGACAGCCAATTCTCCAGCAAAGCAGGGGCTTTTTGCGTCTACGACACTCTCCTGACAAGGAACCGGATTTCTTCGCTGAAACACCGCTATGGGCTAAATGAGGATCTTGAGCCGCTAATTGACCAAATGCAAACGGAAGAAGGATTCTGAGGCGCTGCCTAGGTTATTGGTGATGGTCAGTGTGCCGCCGGTGCCCGTCACCGGATTGCCGACGGGCATCCAGAGCGGGTCCAGGAGATTGGTTTTGTATTCGAGCTGATACGATTGACCATCCAGTCCCGGCCAA
>JBEKMT010000155.1:0-13461 GCA_050008355.1 Verrucomicrobiota bacterium | reverse complement strand
ACGATGACATGCACCTATTTCGATAAATCTAGCCACAAAATGCACGTTGAGATAATACCTGCTGGCGAATATTAAAAAAGATAAGGTTCAGAGTTCCTGCCTTTGGTGGCGGGAACACTGGCCTAGCTACATCGTCAAACCTGTGAACTTCGAAGGCTTTGCCGCGGCCGTGAAAGAGTTGGGGCTGTATTGGCTGGTGCTCAACCATCCGCCGGGGTCGGTGCCGACCTGACACTTCCTGGTTTTTGCGCCAGATTTCAGAGTGTCCACAAAAACCAAACTTGGCGGTACGGAGTGCTCTCAGCCTCCGGGCACATCTCCTGCTCTGACGTTCACAGCCTGGCGTAGGGCCTATGCACCATTTACCCATAAATCTATGCAGCACGAGCACAACGAATGAATTCGGCCTGAAACATCGGCAGCGAGGCCTAAAGCCGCGCATTGCCGACACTGCGTTGCTGTCCCCGAATGACACTGGTCCGATCTGCCTCCCGGAAAATCAGAATACTTTGCAATACTTTGCATGACACCAGTATGACACTATTTTCCAACAGACGGGTTTGCCGTGACATGACTTTTGGTGCGTTGAACACTTGGCTGAGCCGTCGATCCCTGGTCCCGGCGCAAATGCCAGCCCATGGTTAAGAATCAGACCGTAATCGTTTATGGAAGCCGATCAACAGCTGACAGACTCGCTCAATGAAATGGGCGACCTTAAAGCCGCTCTCGACCAGCACGCCATCGTGGCTGTTACCGATCCGCAAGGGAAGATCTCCTACGCGAATGACAAGTTCTGCTCTATTTCCAAATACTCGCGCGAAGAATTACTAGGCCAAGATCATCGACTCATAAATTCGGGCTATCATTCCAAGAGCTTCTTCCACGATTTATGGGCGATCATCAGACAAGGCAAAGTCTGGAAGGGTGAAATCAAAAACAAAGCCAGGGATGGCTCGTTCTATTGGGTGGATACGACGATTGTTCCGTTTCTTAACGTAGAAGGCAAGGTGCGTAAATATGTCTCCATTCGCGTTGAAATCACCGCGCGCAAAGAGGCGGAATTGGCGGCCTCGAGACTTGCAGCGATTGTTGAATCTTCTGACGACGCCATCATCGGCAAAGATCTAAATGGCATCGTGACCAGCTGGAATAAAGGAGCGCAAAAGATTTTTGGTTATACCCACGCCGAGATGGTGGGAATGTCGATTATGCGGCTGATTCCGGACAACCGGAAGTATGAAGAAGATTACATCCTGGGGAAGATCAGGCGCGGCGAGACTGTGGAGCATTTTGAAACCCGGAGGCAAGCCAAGGACGGACGATTGATCAACGTCCTCGTCACGGCTTCTCCGATCAAGGATGCGAACCACAATGTTATTGGTGTCTCAAAAATGGTGCGCGACATCAGTCGGCGCAAAGAGGTTGAAAACCAACTGCAGGAATCCATGCGTCTCGCGCAATCCACAATCGACGCCCTTTCGACACATCTCTGCGTGCTGAATGAAAACGGTACGATCCTCGCCACCAACCTGGCGTGGCGGCGGTTCGCTGGGATAAATTCACCCTCCGGACAGCCTACGCAGACCGGAGCAAATTATTTGCAAGTCTGCGATACCGCCACGGGCGAAGAAGCTGCCGATGCTCAGGAGTTTGCCGCCGGCATCCGGGCGGTGATCCACGGCGATTCCCAGGAATTCACCAAGGAATACACATGCCACTCGGCTTCGGAAGAGCGCTGGTATGTGGGCCGGGTCACGCGTTTTACCGGTGACGGGCCAGTGCGTGTGGTAGTCGGGCACGAGGACATCACCGCGCGGAAACGGGCAGATGAGGAAAGAGACAAACTCATGCGCCTGATCGAACACAGCCCGGACTTTATCGCCTTGGCGAACCTGGATGGAAAAATCACTTTCATGAATCGCGGCGGGCGGAAAATGATCGGCCTGGGCGCGGACGAAGACTTGAGCTGGCTGCACTTCACGGATTATGTGCCCGAACGATGGCAGCAATTCTTCCGCGAAACCGTCATCGCCACGGCGCTCAAAGAAAGCATCTGGCGGGGAGAGATGCAATTGCGCCACATGCAGACCGGTTCGCTCATCGATGTTTTTCGCACGACGTTTGTCATTACAGACGCGGCGGCCAAGCAAAAGTTCTTTGCGACGGTGACGCATGATATCAGCGCCCGGAAGCGCTCGGAGAATGAACTGAGGTGGAAAACGACTTTCTTGGAAGCCCAGGTCAATGCTTCCCCGGACGGAATACTGGTGGTGGATGTCCACAACCGGAGAATTCTGCAAAACTCGCGGTTGATCGAAATGTTTCGCGTCCCGCAACAAATTGCGGGAGATGCTGATGATTCCAAATTATTACGCCATGTCACCGAACAGATCAAAAACCCGAAGCAATTTCTCGAACGCGTGGCGCACCTGATTGGGCGCAGGCATGAAATTGGGCGGGATGAAATTGAATTGGTCGATGGCCGGATTCTCGACCGCTACACCTCGCCCGTCCAGGACAAGTCCGGAGAGTATTACGGCCGAATCTGGGCCTTCCGGGATATTACAGAGCAGCGAAAACTTGAATCCCAATTCCGCCAGGCTCAGAAAATGGAGGGCATTGGGCAGCTGGCCGGCGGTGTGGCGCATGATTTCAACAATATTCTCGCGATTATTCAAATGCAAGTTGGGCTGCTCAAAAGCAGTGAGGGTATTGCTGGAGAGCATTCCGAGTATGCCGATGAGATCAGCCTTACAGTGGATCGCGCTGCCGCCCTCACCCGCCAACTGCTTTTGTTCAGCCGTCGCGAAGTGTTCCAGCCGCGTGATTTGGACCTGGGTGAATCCATTACCAACATCTCGAAAATGCTCAGGCGCACCCTCGGCGAAAATATCCAGATCCAGCTCAAACTTGCGCCCCAAGACATGTTCATTCATGCCGACGCAGGCATGATGGATCAAGTCCTGTTGAATCTTGCGATCAACGCCCGCGATGCCATGCCCAATGGCGGCGAGCTGGTGATCGAGACTTCTTGTGCGGAACTCGACGAATCGGCGGCTTCCCGATCACCGCCCTTGCGTGCTGGTGCCTTTGTGTGCCTGAGGGTAAGCGATGATGGCTGCGGTATTGCCCAGGAGCTGCTTCCAAGGATTTTCGAGCCTTTCTTTACCACCAAAGACGTTGGCAAAGGGACCGGTCTTGGACTCGCAACCGTCTTCGGCATTGTGGAACAACACCAAGGCTGGATTAACGTCGATAGTGAATTGGGCAACGGAACAACCTTTCGCATTTATCTGCCGCGCCTGGTCAAAATGGCAACTGCAAAGTCCACCGAATCAGCACTGATGTCCACCAGCGGCGGTCACGAAATGATTTTACTAGTGGAAGACGATCCCTCACTTCGTGCGTCGGTGCGGAGGTCTCTCGCACACCTCGGCTATCAAATCCTTGAAGCACCCACCGGGGTCAAGGCATTGGATGTCTGGAAACAACACCGCGACGAAATTCGATTGTTGCTCACGGATTTGGTATTGCCGGGCGGAATGAGCGGCAAGGACTTGGCTCAGCATATCCTTCAGGAAGATCCCCGAATGAAAGTGATTTACATGAGCGGTTATAGCGCTGATGTCGGCGGAGAAGATTTTCCGATAAAGGAAGGCGATAACTTTCTGTCTAAACCATTTCAACCCTCTAATCTCGCAAAAATCATCCGAGATCGATTAGACGCGAAAACCTAGTTGTCTTATTTCCGCTTGTAAGGTCGCAAAAGCAAAAACGGTGGCTATCCCTGGGACGCTCACCGGCTTGCTCGTTGCCTTGCTGTTTAGAAAATAGATAATTTTTCAGATGCGTCCCCGAGGTGATGGCGGCATGAGTAAACCGAGTGGATTTCCCCGTAAAAATGCGAGGGCGTCTAAAAGTGGGTTTAAGAATTTGGTGTTTTTTTTGAGTCCATGAACTATGGCTGTGCCATAGGGTTACCTATCCGGATGCACTGTTTGCCGACGCGGTCACAATATTGTCGGCAAGTTGGATCGATTCTTATAATGAGGCTACGCCCCTTTCTTCGCGGGTTCCAGCCATTACCACAATTAATGCCGCCACGCTCCAAGGTATTGTCCCTTCCAATGGTTCCTGTTATAGCGGTGGTGTGGAAAATTTCCTGCGTCTTTTGGAGAATTGGGGTGGTACCCTGACTTACAATGGCTCCATTGTGGTGATGTTCCCGAGCCAATATGCCACCAACCAATGGCAGCCAACCGGGATTTATTACAATGCGCTTATACGGAATCGGGGCTTCGATAATAATTTCACTGATCCCGCGAAACTGCCGCCGCTAACACCTGCGGTTTTGAATCCGTGAATGCGGATATTTTGCCTGCCCTGACGATTTGATTGAGCCTCTTCCGACCTTCAGTACCAACTGCGTGTGCGGCAATGGTCACGCCAATCATCTAAACACCAGTTCTGGCACCGGCTCACTGTTCCAGAAATGAGAATAAACGGAATGTCAGTCCGCTTTCCTGAAGACGTTTTGCCGCTCGCGTTCCATCAATCTGGGGCATCGAATAATCGGAGAGAACGATATCTGGCATTCTTTTCAGCTCGTCCAAAAAATCCGATTCCGTCTCCACCCGCTTCCACTTCGGAGCAAACTCGGCGCGACGCAATTCATGCACGAATAAAGCCTCATCGTCTTGCGAATCCTCGACAATCAGAACATTGATTGCGATGCTCATAGTTGTTGCGGTTATGCTTTTGGCGGTTCATTGAGTAACAGCCAATACATCCCTAGTTCCTGCACCGCGGCGGCGAAACTCTCGAAGTTCACCGGCTTAACGATGTAGCTGTTGACACCCAGTTGGTAGCTCTCAATCACGTCTTTCTGCTCTTTGGACGAGGTCAACACAACGACCGGAATCACTTTTGTGCGTGAATCGCCTTTGACCCGCTTTAAAACTTCCATGCCATCAATTCTTGGCAATTTGAGGTCCAATAAAATTATTCTTGGTCCGTTCTGAATTGAGCGTTTGGCATGTGGGCCCACACAAAAGATGAATTCCAGGGCCTCCTCGCCGTCCCGTGCAATGTGGATGCGATTCGCCAAATTTGCCTTGCGTAACGCACGCAAGGCCATGTCCAGGTCATTTTGATCATCCTCAACCAGCAGGATTTCGATTTCTTGTACTTCGCTCATATTTTGTTTTTTTCTTCCAGTGTGAAATGAAAAGTGGCGCCACGATCCACTTCCGCCTCTGCCCAAATCCGTCCGCCATGGCGATGAACGATACGTTGAACAATCGCCAGTCCGACGCCTGTCCCTTCAAATTCGTCAGCCCGGTGCAGTCTTTGAAAAACTCCGAACAATTTGTTCACATACTTCATGTCAAATCCCGCGCCGTTATCCCGAACAAAAAAGACATCCTCGCCTTTGTTGCGCGAGCAGCCAATTTCAATGATTGCGAGATCACGGCCTTGCGTATATTTGATCGCGTTGGAGATCAGGTTAATCCAGACTTGCCTGAGCAAAGCCCGATCACCCGCGCAGGCTGGCAAATTTCCTGCTTTTATTTCGATCTGGCGCCCCTCCATTAGCGGTTTCAATTCAACCAGGACCTCTTGCGTGAGCTTTCCCGTGTCCATCTGGTGCCGGTTCATGGATTGGCGGCTCAACCGTGAAAACGCCAGCAGGTCGTCAATCAAATCACCCATCCGTTGCCCTCCCTTGCGGATCCTTTGAAGGTAATCGCGACCTTCTTCAGACAATTGCGAGCCGAAATCTTCAAGCACGATACCGGCAAATCCGTTCACAGCGCGCAACGGCGCACGCAGATCGTGGGAAATGGAATAACTGAATGCCTCCAACTCTTCGTTCGCGGATTTCAATTGCGCCGTGCGCTCAACCACGCGTTTCTCCAATTCGGTGTTGAGCAGCTGGACCTGTTCCTCGGCATACTTACGTTTTGTAATGTCAACCGCCGAGCCTACGATTTGCATGACCCGTCCGGAAGCGTCCCGCAACGGGGCGAAGGTGGTATCAATGGTGATTTGTTCACCGCCGGCGATGCGGATGGAATAATCCTCCCGGCTGATTTCTCCTGTTGCCACGCGTCCAAGAGCCTGGCTGACTTGGGTCTGCAAGGTTGGAGAATGCGAAAACCAATAGGATTCCGCGACGGTTCGCCCCAGCACATCCTCCCTTTTCAAACTTGCGGCCTCTAAGGGTGCTTGGTTCACCTCCACAATTCTACCATCGAGGTCTATTAATCCCACGAATACGAACATAGTGTCGAGAATGTTTCGCAACCGGTGTTCGCTTTCGCGCATCACTGCCTCAGCCTGCTTCCGTTCCGTGATGTCAGTGATCACCACTACAACCAGCGAAACCTGGCCATCGAATTTTGTCGGCTCATATTTTACCGCATAATGGCAGGTGCCCTCCGAGGTCTGGCGGTGCAACTCGTAAGTCACGCGCTCACCATCGAACGCACGGTCGAGTCGGGGACATATCTGATCCGCGTAAAGCGGAGCCAGCACATCGGCCACTCGTTGGCCGATGATATTGGCCGATTGCAATCCGAGGATTTCAGCATAGGTGGAATTGGCAAAGGTGTAGCGCCGCTCCCGATCAACCATCACCAGACCAACGCGCGCGTTGTCCGTAACTGTTCGCAGTCGCGCCTCGCTCGCACGCAAGTTTTCTTCAGCTCGCCTCCGCTCGCTGATGTCGCGCGCAATTTTCGAAGCGCCAATGATTTGGCCTTCGTTATTTCTGACGGGCGAAATGGTTACTGAAACGTCAATTGGCTTTCCGCTCTTGGTAACCCGGACGGTTTCGAAATGGTTAACGCTTTCACCATGCCTGATTCGCGCGAGGATTTCCGGCTCCTCTCTGATCCGTTCCGGCGGAAAGAGCATGAGCATCGATTTGCCGATGCTTTCTTCCGCTGAATAACCAAAAAGCTTTTCTGCGCCGCGATTCCAACTCGTGATAATCCCGTCCAGGTTCTTGCCAATGATCGCATCGTCAGTCGACTCAACGATCGCCGCCAGTTGGATTGAGGCTGTCTCCGCCAGTTTCTGCTCGCCGACACCTGCATTCAGGAAAAATAATCCCAGCGACAACATCGTAAGACTCAGGAAGACACCCAGCGGCAGAAGCAGAATAGTCGTCGTGGAAATCGCCCGCTCTTTTTTCTGCTGCTTATCGAGCAGGGCATACTCTTCACCCTCCATTTCGTTGACCAAATGCCGGATGCCATCCGAAAGGGCGGTGCCTTGTCCAGCGACTACCCATTGTTCTGCAGCAGCAAGTCCCTGCTGCCTTCGAATTGACACGACTTGTTCACCCCATTCGACGCGTTGGTCAATCAGCGGTCCAAGCTGATCGAGAAATCGTTGTTGTTGGACATCGTTCGTGTCGAGTTTCTGAATGACCGTGAGGTGTTCATAGATCGTGCTCTTGATTTCTTCGTCCTGGTCCAGCAGGTGTTCGTTTCCCGTATTGATGTAACTGCGCTGGCTGCTGCCGAGCGAGGAAACTCCGGCTGAAACCGCCTCGATTTCCTTCAGCGTTTCCTGAGTTTGGCTGACCCATTCAGCGCTTTGTTGGAGCTGGTTGGTAAAATGAAAAGACATTCCCGCCGCCGCAATCGACGACATGATGCCGATCACAAACCCGAGCGTGGTCAATTTGTCCAACAACCAGGCGAGCTTCTGCTCGCTTTGCGCCACCGCCAGCAACCCGAATCCCAAAAACAGAAACGCGGCCGAAGTGTTCACCGCCATTCCGGTGAAGTTCCACCAGCGCAGACTGAGCATCGTGTCTACGACGAACCCTATTATGGAGAATCCACTAATAACCATCACGGCTGCACCCAGCGCCGTGACCGTAGGCAACCGCAATCGCGATCCCTGCCGCCGTGTTGCGGCCAGAAGCGCACAGCCAGTCAAAACAAAACAAAAGGCCGTGACTGCAGACATCCGGCCCGGAATTGGCATTTCCGGCATGTTCGACCTATCGTGAAATATCAACTGATCAATCCCAAGGTGCCAGCCAAAAAAAATTCGCTCAAGGTGGATAGGCCCAACACAATCACCACCACCATCATGCATGATGCCATCACCAAAGTTAGCCTCTTTCGTTCGCGGCTTGATAAGATGGCCAAGGAGCTGCCGCATAGGATCATTCCCAGGGCAGTGTTGACCATCATCTCACCCAGGCTTGGAAATCCACTTCTAAGCGGGGCAATGTTAAACAGCCAGCCGACCAGCGCGGACACCCCGAGAAGTGCGACTAAGCAGCCAGAAAACAATGTGGCCTTTCGGGAGGCTGAAATGTTTGATGCGGGGATCATCAGGCCATGGTTCGATCAGTTAGTGTTCGTTGGGCGATAAAAAAATAAAATCAAATTTGCTCTCGAACAAGAAACAGCCATGGGGCCGAGAACCTCGTCGAACTCCCCGCACGAAGAATGGCGTAAAACCGACCATAAAAATGACCGACCACGGCAAATTATTTTGCGTTACACCGGAAATGCGTGAATCGAGAACAAGTCTTTCACTTAATCTGCTACAATTCAATAAGAAATGAATAAACCCACTTCGGAAATAAGTGTCAAAGTTCACGTGAATGGCGCGAGTTTAGCCCCAAAATTGGTGGCTGCAGACATTCGCGCCGGCCACCACGGCGCTCAGAAGTAGACAATGGCAACTTGATGACGCTGGCGGGCCATCATGCGGCAGGCGGCTTCATCTCCAGCTATCGACCAGCCATAACGTCAGCATTGCCGTTTTGATCCCGTTAGACGGTAATAATAGGGAAACACCCCATACCGCTATCATGACTTCCATGCGTATTCTAAGGCGCAATGGGAGGCAGTGAGATCATTAAAGTTGACATCGCCGTCAGTTCCGGGATTCCACACGAACCGCTTTCACGACAGCGGATTCTGGTTGTGGATGATAATAATTTTCTGCGCCAACTCTGCATAGATGTCTTGGTTAAGGTCGGTTATGAGGTTCTCGCCGCTCGCGACGGTGCAGCTGGTTGGGAAGAGCTTCAGTTCAACCAATGCGACCTTATTATCACAGACAACCAAATGCCCAAAATGACAGGCATTCAATTGGTGGAGAGGATGCGCTCCGCGCGCATATCGCTTCCGGTCATCATGGCCACAGGCTGTTTGCCCACGCAGGTGTTTGCTCGCCAGCCCTGGCTGCGGCCCAACGCTACGCTCGAGCGACCCTTCTCTGATGATGATCTGCTTGAAACCGTGAAAAGAGTCCTGAGTCGGGACGAGAACTATAACACCCGCATTCAAGCGCGGTTCCAGCATCCCCCTGAAGAATTATGAAACGGAACCCATTGCGAATCCAAAATCCCTTTGTCAGACGGCTGGAGCGCCGCCGGATTCTCCTGGCGGAGGGCGAGGGAGACATCCGGCGTCTCAATTCTGAAGTGTTGAGTTCCTTCGGCTACCATGTAGACGCTATCGATAACGGGCTTGCGGCTTGGAACACACTGCAAATTAATAGCTACGATCTGCTGATCATTGCGGAGAATCTGCCGATTGTTTCAGGCCTGGATTTGCTTAAGAAAATGCACTATACCGGCATTTACCTGCCGGTGATCCTGACCATTAGGAAAATGCCAACCTGGGAATTAGCCGCGCACCCATGGATGCAATCCACGACGATGCTTCACGCGCCGTATAGCTTCAAGAGTTTGATAACCAAAGTAAAAAACCTCCTGCAAATAAGTGCCAATTCGCGTTAAGAAACTATTTCGAAGCCAGATTTGGGAAGCCAGATCGCATCTGTTGGTTTGCTTTCAGGTCGACCCTGACAGAGGCCTGTGCCGGGACGATATTCTCCTTCGCCGCGGCTGATAATCTGCACCACTTGCCAACGAGCCCATTCCATTTCTCAAGACCGAACCTTATTTTGGACACGCATCCCGGCCCGAACTGCGTAGGTAGGGATTCACCTGATATGAAAATCCCCACGATCGGTCTAATGTCCGCGGACTATGAAAAAGTGTGTTCAGTTAACAGCCACTGTCACCCCCAACGGGCGCGTTATCCGTAACGGTGATCGCGGCGAGAAAGCAGGATTTGGGCAAAGTAACGGCGAAATGATGGGACTCCCGGCAGTCGTGGTGCGTGTCCCTGAAACAGCCGTGCGACCGCCGAAGCCTTTGGGCGATATGGTTCGGCGCTGGTTTCAACAAATTCGGGCTGAGAAAAATACCGCGAAGCGATCTTAGGATTTTTGGCGGTCTGGAGATGAATCCCAGTACCGTCCGCGTCGGTTGCCACCCACAAAAGTCTCATGATAACCGTCGTTGAGGGTTATCGCCTGGATATTAATGGACTTCGGTCTGGGGCGAACACCCCATGGACCAGCTTTATTTCAAAAGTATAATTGCGCAATGGTGATTCCATGAAGAACGATGAAATCCAGGCCGACAATGAGCCGGCTTGGGCCTCCACTGGGGCGCAGAAGAATCGATTGAGAACAGCAGCTTTGGCCACCTGGAAATGCGGCTTTCATATTATCTGGAAAGATCCTGCATGGGTTCAATGCCCCATAGCCGTCAGTACAATTTCTCAATATGTTGTTTTGTGAATAGTAATTTATTTATGTCCTTTGAAGAATCAGCATCTGACCCAATCAAACGCCAGAAAAGTCCACGGCAGCGAATTCTCGTTGTGGATGACGCCGGCAGCATGCGGCAGCTTAAAGTTGATTCCTTGCTGGATTCTGGTTACGACGTGGAAGAAGCCAAGGATGGTGCCGATGGCTGGGAGGCACTTCAGCACAGACATTTTGACCTGGTCATCACTGATAATAAGATGCCTAGAATGACGGGCATTGAGATGATCGAAAAGATGCGTACCGAGAGCGTAAGAGTGCCAGTGATGATGACGACTGGTTTTATGCCGGTCTTTGAACTTGCTCGCAAGCCCTGGCTAAAACCCGACGCGGTGCTGGCAACACCATTTTCCACGGATGAGTTTCTGTCAGTCGTAAAAAGCATTCTAGGCCATGGCGATGACCTTACGCGAGCGATGCCTCTTCCCAAGGAGCCCCAATGAGCATCGTTTTATTCAATCATTGCGAAATTACCAGCAGCTGTCCGAAATGAAAACCGATCATCAAACTAAATGCTGCCATGAAACAGCGACCGAGCAGGCGCTGCGCGCTTCCGAACTTAGTTATCGGCGTCTGTTTGAAGCGGCAAAAGATGGCATCCTGGTTCTGGATGTTGATACGGGCCGCATCACCGATGTGAACCCGTTTCTGCTCAATTTGTTGGGCTTTTCTCGCAGTGAAATGGTCGGCAAAACCGTCGGTGAACTGAGTCCTTTCAGGGATATTGAATCCAACAAAGTCATGCTGGAGCGGCTGCAAAAAACCGGGTATGTCCGGTACGAAGACTTGCCGCTGGAAACCCGTGATGGCAAGCATATTGCCGTGGAGTTTGTCAGCAATGTGTATGAAGCCGGCAGCAAAAATGTGATCCAATGCAATGTCCGCGACATCACGGAGCGCAAACATGTAGAAGATGAAGCGCGGCGTTTCAATACTGTACTGGAGGAGCGCATCGTCGAACGAACGGCGCAACTGGAAGCGTTCAGTTATTCTGTTTCCCATGATTTGCGCTCGCCGTTACGGCACGTCATCGGTTCGGTGGAAATGCTGGAACGCGACAAGGGTTCGTCACTTTCAGAGACGGGCCTTGAGCATTTGAAAACAATTTCCGAGTCGGCGAAAAAAATGGGGAAGCTGATTGACGACCTGCTGGGCTTTTCGCGGATCGGACAATCGAAGCTGCAAAAGGCCGAGGTCAAACTCAACGACTTGGTTAAGGAGACATTAGGTGAATTTCAGGCGGACACGAAGGAACGAAATATTCTCTGGGAAATCCACCCATTGCCATCCGTGCGTGCTGACCGCGCTTTGCTGCGATTGGTGTTGGTCAACCTGATTTCCAATGCGGTGAAGTTCACCGGCAACCGCGCCGATGCCAAAATCGAGATCGGTTGTGTTCCAAATGAAAACGGCGAGACGGTGGTGTTTGTCCGCGACAATGGAGCGGGTTTTGATCAACGCTATGCGGACAAGCTTTTCGGCGTGTTTCAACGCCTGCACTCCCAAGATGAGTTTGAAGGAACAGGGATTGGCTTGGCCAATGTCCAACGCATCATTCTTCGGCATGGTGGCCGGGTTTGGGCGGAAGGTGTGGTGGACAACGGGGCGACTTTTTACTTTTCAATCTTACAAAGCGAAGATGACAATGGACACTGAATTGATTAACAACAACCAAATCCTGCTGGTCGAAGACGATCCGGAGGATGTGAAAATGACTTTGGCAGCACTGAAAGAAAGTGGTTTGGCCAATGAGGTCGCTGTCGCCCGTGATGGGGCGGAAGCGCTGGATTATCTTTATCGGCGGGGCAAGTTCCAAACACGATCTGGGGGTGATCCCATCTTGGTGCTGCTGGACAATAAAATGCCGAAGGTAACGGGATTGCAGGTATTGAAGGCCGTCAAGACTGATGAGCAGCTTAATTTGATTCCGGTTGTGGCGTTCACTTCTTCGCGCTTAGCTTCGGATTTGATTGAGTTCTATAAACATGGTGTCAACGCTTATGTCGTGAAACCTGTGGGGTTTTCGGAGTTCGTGGCGGTAATTAAACAGCTCTGTGTCTTTTGGATGTCGGTCAACGAACCGCCGCCGGTCGACTGGCGGAAAGAAGCTGCAGTTCAAAATGGGAATCTCACTCATGCTTAGAAGAAAACAGGCAAGGATGGAATCCAAGCTAAGCCGATCATAACAGGACGATAAAAATTCTTGTTCTTTATGGGGTAAAGACCCCATAGAAATCTCACAGCGGTTTGTTAACTTATCCGCTTGAATGCATTGTTGATCATTGTTGTTTTACTTCTTTTGTTTGGCGGCGGTGGATTTTATTTTGGCGGTCCTGCTTTCGGTGGCGGTGGGCTTGGTTTAATTTTGTTGATCTGTGTCATTGTCTATCTTATGGGCGGATTTCGAAGGAAAGGCTAAGAGTACAGCCGGCAGGCTGTGCTTTTGCCTTCACGTTGATGGCGAATGGAAGCACCTTCTAAATTGCGGGCGACTGGAACGCGACTTAAGTCAATCCACGCGAGGCCATGGCACGACCCTCCTCGCCCAAATCCCGACCGACAAACAAACTTAATAATTCATGAAGCGAATCACTGTCCTGCTGGCCGACGACCACATAATCGTGCGCCAAGGCTTGCGCAGAATGCTCGAACTCGAAAGCGATTTTGAGATCGTCGGCGAGGCCTCGAACGGACGAGCGGCGGTGGCTCTCGTCAAAAAATTTCATCCTGAAGTGGTGTTGATGGACATTGCCATGCCGCTACTCAACGGTCTGGAGGCCACGCGCCAAGTGCTCAGGGCTGTCC
>JBEKMT010000154.1:0-13034 GCA_050008355.1 Verrucomicrobiota bacterium | reverse complement strand
GATGCCGTCCTGGCTGCTCATCAGGGTTCCGTAGTTTCCGACGGCGAGAAAGTGATCCGCGGTGCGTGTGACGTGCCACAACCAGGAACGTACTGGAGTTGTTGCGGTTCTCCAATAGGCACTGGTGCTGTCGTTGGAGCTGATGGCGGTCATGCCTGAGTGTCCTGCGACAATAAACTCGTTATCCGCATTGGTGGTGTAGGCGGAAGTATAATAGCTCCAGTCAGGTGCCGGCGCAGTCAGTGAGGTGGCGAGCTCATTGTTCCAGCCAGCGGTACCCCCCCACCTCAACTCTGCATCTCCGGCCACGATTTCCGAATTGGTCGTCCCGACCGTTGTGTACAGGTAATTGGTTGCCCCGGTGGTGACGGGCTGCCAGGTGGTCCCGTTCAGGCTGGTCAACGTTAACCCACCGTCACCTGCAGCCAAAAAATGGTCTCCCATCCAACCCACCCAATTCAAATTATTTTGCGTTCCGCTGCTTTCCACCGTCCAGCTGTAGCCGTTCTTACTGGTGGCAATAAAGCCGGTTTCACCCACGGTAACGAAGGTGTTGCTGACGCCGACAGCCACTCCGTTAAGCCAGTTGCCAAAAGACACGCCAGCCTGCGCCCAGGACACACCATTGGTGCTCAAATAAATCGAGGCGTTATCGCCCACCGCAACCACGAGGTTGGAGGAAGCCGCCACGCTTTCCAGCCAGTTGGGGGTGTCAAAATTCTCGTCGTAAAAAGTTGAGAGGTCATCCGAAAATATCACTGTTCCTGATGCGCCTGTGATAATCAGACGCCCTCCCAGATAGGTGGCCGCCCGCAAGTCAACTTGCGTTCCGCTCTGACAGGGCACCCAGTTGGTCAAGTCAGCCGAGATAAATATCTGTCCCTCTTCCCCCACTTCCACACACACGCTGTTGTTATAAGTGATGCCGTAGACGTCAGCACCAAAGGGTGTGGGATTGGACCAGCGCCATACAGGCGGCAAAACCAGCGCCTGCAAGTTTAGGGCAATTCCCAGCAGGTAAAACAGCCCGAGCCGGCAGACCATTTTTGTTGCTTGACGGATCCTTTCCATACGTTTTGATCAGCTCGCGCTTGCGTCAAGCGTCCTGATGTCGGTGAAAATTGCTTTCGGTAAAATCAACTCAAGTTCACTTCCCCGGGGTGTGCTTTGTCGCAATTCCAGCCGGGCTCCGAATTGGTTAGCGAGTTGCTTGCTGATGGCCAAGCCGAGTCCGGCACCACCCTTGGTGGACCGGCAGGGTGAAAATAGATTCTTCAATCGGTGCTCGGGGAACCCGGTGCCCTCGTCCGAAACCTGGCATACAACCTCGTGGTCCCCCAGGGTGAAAGAAACATGCACCGATTTGTTTCGCGGAGTCACTTGCAACGCGTTGGACACGAGGTTTTCCAGGATCAACAATACGATGTTGGCCGGTTTGTTGGGTATTTTTCCCTGCGCCATGAGTTTTGTCTCACATCGCACGCCCAATTCACGCGCCGCCGGCTGGATTTTGCCGTCCAGCAGCTTCGCCAATTCAGCCAGTGAAATCTCGTAGGCGTCAGTTTTGTCGACTTCACCGAGCACCCGGACAACTTCCTGGACGAGTTGTCGCATATGTTGAGTCTCGCGCCTGGCCTCGTCCCAATCACCGGCGCTTTCCGCACGGACAGTGTGGGTGGTTATAAAATGTTCCACGTTTGCAAGCGGGTTGCTCAAACCATGGATGAGATGGGCAGTCACCGCACCCAACGCACCCGTCTTGGTGGCCAGCATCAATTCATTATTGGCTTCTAACAGTCGGGTCGTGCGTTCCTGGATAATGAAGCCCGCTTTTTGCAGCCGGTAATAGGCCCAGCTTAATGCAATCGTAAGCAGCAGGCTACCGAGCAGAAAAATGCCGAGCGCCTGCCGCCGAAGCTGGTCCTCCATCCGGGCGGATTGGGCCGCGAAATCGTGGGCGTCCATCCAGAGTTGGGCACAGGCCAGCAACTGTGTATCGCCCGGAGCGTGCAGCGGTATATTCACTTCCATTAAGGGCAAGTTATTCGTGTCGTTCTGAAAGGCGGTCGGGTCCATCAGAAACAGATCCCGCAGGCGCCCGGACTCTTCGTAATGGCTCACCGGGTGTAACTGCCGTAACTCGGAAAGTTTTCCGGCGGATAAAGTGTCTGAAGTAAAGTCGGGGGGAAAGGCGGTCACAAAATTGCCATGCGGATCGAACAAACGAACTCCGAGGACGCCGTCTTTCAATTGGGAAATTTTTAAAGTCAGGGCCAGTTGCTCCGCCGGGTCCTGCAATCGCGCGACCAGATTGGTGGCCTTGATGCCGTACTGGTCGGATAGCGCGACGGCGTTCAGAATTTCCCCATCGCGGTTCTCCATCTGAGTCAGAATGACCTTGCTCAGATGATGGTAGCTCTGCCAGGCAGTTAAACCCAGGATGCCCAGCGCCAAAATCAGCACGAGCCCGGGCAAATAGGCCGGACCAGAGGTCTTGAATCCTGGGCGGGGAATCATAAGTTACAATAGTCGGGTTATAAACTGCATCAGGTTAACATGAATTCCTAAAATTGCCACGCCAGACCCGCACTGATGGTATTATCAACATAATCATCTGTGCTCAAATCTGATAGTGACCGGTCATAGGCATAATCGGCGAATACTTTGAGCTTTTTGAGAGCCTGCTTTTCCACATGAATGCCGGCGGTAAACCAGGTTTTGCTGCGGAGCTCGCCGCTGTCATCGCTGACCGTTTGCACCGGATAATCGTAGTAGCCGGCCTTGATATATGCCGATACCGCCCAGGTCGCGGCCTTGTATTCAATACTCGTTGAGAGCCGGTATTGGGTGTAGTTGTAATAACCGGGGCCGTTGTCTGCATTCAAATCGACGCCGGCATTAAATGAGGTGTCCCAATGATTGGAACTATCCCACACCTGGTGCCAGGTGAAGTCCAGCGATTGCATATAAAGGGCCAGGGTCGTTCCCGCCAGCGTCACGCCCTGGCTATCGAGCTGTTGGCGCGAATCGGAAACTTGATAAGCCCACTGGTAATTAAAAACAAGGCTGGATCCAGGCCCGTAACGATAGCCAATGCCAAGTCGCGGGCCGAATTGCCAGTAATCGCCCAAGGGCGCATTCATCAGCCCGCGTTGGCCGCTCAGGTCAAGCTGCACCCAGATGGAATTGAATTCCTTCCGCACAAACCAGCGCGCGATGAAATCATTTCCGGTCACCCGGCCGGGTGACTGGTTCGTCTGGTCATTGGGATTATCTACGATTTGGTTTTGGTAGATATAGTTCAACCCCACTCCGGAAGACCAACCACCAG
The DNA here is from genome assembly GCA_050008355.1 of Verrucomicrobiota bacterium. GTDB lineage: Bacteria > Verrucomicrobiota > Verrucomicrobiia > Limisphaerales > UBA11358 > UBA11358. The sequence continues at coordinate 9,703 of JBEKMT010000154.1, read as the reverse complement.
AAAACGCCCGGCTTTCCTGGAGACCAGCCAGGACAATCTCCTCGTCCTGCACCACTCCTCCCGTAAAATAGCTCGTGTAATCGGCAGAACCAAAAAAAGTGAAGGTCCAGCTGCCGCTTGGCAGCCGGATAATCGTCAGATCTCCGCCGGAATCCCAGAATGCACTGCCCAGGCGGTTGCTGTTGGCAAGTTCAACATTGTCTTTGTAGCCCATCGTTCCCCTGAGTGTTGCGGTGGTATCCCAAAGGCTGATTTTGAATTCGTTGGTCAGTGAAGAAAGATCGACGGGTTGCTGGCCGTACGCCGCACTAACTGGCAACGCCATGACCAGCAACCAAAATATCAGGGTTGCCGTCGGTCGAAATATCTTTTCCACCCTCAATAGATTATCACGAGGCGACCCGCCTCGTGATAATCTTGTTTAATTTATTTATTTTCGACTAGTCAATTATCTATTATTGCCGCGTGGGGGGCCACCATGCGAGCCAGAGCCGCCGCCGGAACCGTTGATCGGCCGTGTTTGATTCCCGAAGGTACCCTGCATTTGTTGCGCCTGATTGCGTGCATCCTGGACGATGCTCTGCAATTGTTCCTGCAGTTGCTGACGCAACGCCGCGAGCTGTTGCAGAATGGCCGCCCGCTCAGACGCATCAGAAGCCGCCTGCAGCTGCGCAATCAAAGCTGACCGTTCCGCATTGAATTGCTGCACAGTCGCCCCGACATTACGCGGAAGACCGTTGGTGAAGGATAGGCCGGGAGGACGGTTGGTGAACACTGGAGGCAAGTTAGTCCACACCGGGGGCTGGTTCGTCCAAACCGGCGGCAGGTTGGTCCATACCGGGGGCTGGTTCGTCCAGACGGGCGGCGTGTTCGTCCAGACCGGCGGCAAGTTGGTCCAAGCCGGTGGCGTGTTCGTCCAGAATGGCGGGCGGTTGGTCCAGACCGGCGGGAAATTTGTATTGGGCGGGAAATTTGTAAACGAAAAGGTATTGGTAAAATGGATTGGCGGAGGGGCATTGGTCCACCAAGGCGGGGCCGAATAATTGGTCGAGCTGCTCTGGGCTGATACCTGCGTAACTGTGCCAAGTGAAATAGTAACCAGAAGAAGAGCCAATAGTTTTTTCATTTTGTTAAACGTGGATCTGATTGTGGCTTCCAGGCTGACGCTGATACCCATCCGCCGAACCGTCGGCTCATAATTAAGCAACCCACATACCAACTTTGTGACAATACCCGCAACAAACTGTTAATCAACTACAAGTAATTTATTTTATAGAAAGACAACACCATGTGCTCTTTCAGCAATTTGGTATCAGTTCCAAATTATTTGAATCTCATAACTCTCGATTTGGAACCAATGCTAATCCGTCGGTTTCTTTTTTCGCCCAAGCCGGTAGCGGATGAAATCGTGTGGCACACTCAATAAGCGTGCCGCCGCTGATATATTTCCTTCCGTTTGCTCCAAGGCTATTTTGATCAACCGGTTAATCGCCTGATCCAGCACAAAACCTTCCTTGGGAAAGCGAAACCCCGGATTCAGCCACCCCGTTTCATCCGCGACTGTCGACTCCGTGGCGGTTCCCGCGAGGTGACCAAAGTGCAATTCCGCGCCTTCCTCAAAAACGATCGCGCGCTCCATCTCATGGGCCAGTTCCCGCACATTGCCCGGCCAAGGACATGCCAGCAAACGACGACAGCCTTCGGACGAAATCTGCTTCGGCGGCAACCGGTATTTTTGGCAAAGGCGTCGCGCGAATAATTCCGCCAGCTTCAAGATATCCTCGCCCCGGTCGCGCAAGGGCGGCAACACAATGCGATACAAATCGAGGCGATGATAAAGATCTTCCCGGAATTCGCGCCGGGCGGACAGTTCCTTAAGATCCCTGCTGGTGGCCGCAATCACCCGCACATCCACTGGAATAGTCTTATTTCCACCGACGCGCCGGATCTTCTGATCCTCGATCGCAGTCAGCACCTTGGGCTGGAGAGACAGTGGAAGGCTGGGGAGCTCGTCCAAAAACAAACTTCCACCATTGGCCGCCTCAAATAATCCCATCCGCGCCGTTCGTGCATCCGTAAATGCCCCGCGTTCGTGTCCGAAAAGTTCCGATTCTGCCAGCGCTTCCGGCAGAGCCGAACAATTCACCTCGACCAGTTCATGATTCGAGCGCGGACCATGCTGATGCAACCAGCGCGCAATGGTAGTCTTGCCGGTGCCGGTCTCCCCCTGGATTAATACGGCAGGCAAAGGCCCGCAGACCCGCAGGTCTGCCGCCAGGATTTTGTCCAGGTGGTGTCGCAGCGTCACCAGTGCTGATCCAAAAAAGAGCGCTTCCTTGTCAGCATCATCGCGACGATGCTCCTCCACCCGGGCCGTTTGACGCGACCGCTGCACTCTTTCGATCACCAGCGGGAGCTCCTCGACTTCAAACGGCTTCATCAGATAATCCAGTGCTCCCAAGCGCATGGCCTCCACCGCCCCTCCCACACCGCCATGTGCTGTCATCACGATAACCCCGGTGCTGGGTGGAAACACCCTTTCTCGGAGAAGATCCGGACCAAGCCCATCGGGCAGATTCACATCCAACAACGCAAAGTCAAAATCCTTTTGAGCGGCGAGATGGCGGGCCGCCGCGAGGCTCCCGACAAGGAGGACCTCCGCACCCAAGTGTTCCAGATGTGCCACCAGGCGTTTGGCCAGCATGACATCATCTTCCAACAACAGGATGACCAATCCGGTCAAGGTACTCATACCGTTACTTCTGGCCCGGCTGCAACCAATCCACAGGTGCAGCCTGCATTAGGATTCCTAAGTTGATTTGACATGGCTTAATAACTGAGCGGAATTGTTGGCCGTGCTACAAGGAAATATCCTCGGGACAAGTCGAGGTTATGGTTTTGTTTTGCTTTTGTCCACTCTCCGGAAGCGGTCTCCGGAAGCGGTCACACATCGACCGCTGAAAAACTTGGTCGACGCAGCCACGCCACAGTACCTTTGCCGTTCAATCACCCGGACCTTGTGCGGCCTGCGCCTGCCGGGCATGCTTCAGAAGCATGCACATCAAGGTCAAAGTCACCGCCGGATCGCGCACCGAACAAATCGTCCAGAAATGCGAGAATAACTATGCAATGTCAGTAAAGGAAAAAGCCGAACGCAATCTCGCCAATAAACGGGTTCTTGAAATACTCCGGGATCTCCATCCGGGGAAATCCGTCCGGATCGTCAAGGGCCATCATAGTCCGTCAAAGATCTTTGAGGTCGGGCCACGAGACAGCAGTGAAGCAACTCTCCGCTAGAACAATAGCCAGATCATCGTGAATAGTCTCGCGCCTGCGAAGATGAAACCCGAAATCAGCACCGCCATTTCAGGTTTCGGCACGAGCTTTTCCAGTGCAATGATCGCGGTCACCAGCACCATGACCGCCAGATTCATTGCGCCCAATACCAGCAGGATCAACATTGGCCCCGCACAACAAATCAGGCATGAGACACCTTGCCCAAGGCCGTGCCGCAGCGAAGTGCGACTGCTGGAATGCACTCGCGTCAGGACGCAGGCTTGTGGATCGCGGCCTTTCAGCAAGGCGCGCATTTTTCAGGGAGTGCCTTGCAAAACCCCGGCCATCATCAGCGCCGCGCTTGTTAAAAACGGCACATCACGACTAAGACCGGCTGACCACATCGTCGACAAGGCAAAAGCAACACGCACCGCGTACGCCAAAGCCCCGATGCTGAGCCAGACAAAAACATCCTAGTGAATCACCATCGTCGACAACCCCGGCTGGCTCGGAACGGCTCACCACAACTTACTATGGCTTGGGTTGAGGTGATTTCAAATCTGCCAGTGCGTTGATAATTGTTTTTTGCACGGTCGGATTGGTGAGATTTCCCAAGTGACCGCCTTGCTTGAAAACATCCAATTGTCCCGGGGGGAACGTGTCGTGGAGCCACGCAAGGTCTTCATCCGCCAAGAGAAAATCGTTTTGATTCACAATGATGCGAATCTTTGGGTTGGCGCGCAGACCGGCGTCATACGTCCGCAAATCATCCGCTGTTTTCAGGGTTTCCCCGGCGCTTGATCCCAGGCCATGGGTCTCATAATAGGGCGTCGCAAATTTATCAAAATAGTCCTGGAAGGAATATTCAAGGATTTCCCGATATGCCGGCTCGCGTCGCCAATTCCAAAGTGGATGATGCAGCACTCCCTGGTTATACCGGTGCTGGCTGCTGTAAATAATGTCGCGGAGCATAAATCGGAAGGTCATCCCGATGAGAAATTTGGATTCGATGGCGCTGAACGGCAGGGTGGACCGCGGCGTGAGGGAAAGCTTGCTCAAGGCGGCGACCTTGAGAAAGGTGTTTTCGAGGTTGTCGGCTCGCTGGGCAAGCGGCCAATCCAAGGGCGCACGATAAAATTCGTCCAACTTGGCAACTCCGTGTAGCAATCGAACCGGCGGACTAATGGCGACGTATCGATCAAATTTGATCATGGGTGACTGATTGGTCGATGAAGTTGCCGCAACAAACAAAGATTGGAAGGCCCCCATGGAATAGCCCAACAGCGCTTTTTCGCCCAACCGGCCGGGATATAACTGGTTCAAGCGGTGATCGACGGCGGTGAGAGCCACTTGCAAATCATGACCATCCGTAGGCAGATAAGCAGGCAACGCCACCGTCGAAGCATTTTCCATGAACTCAGAGTTGAAAGGACTGCTAATGCTCACGGCGGAGAAGCCGTTTTTATAGACCAGTTCGGCCAAGGCCAGGGAATTTTCGGCCAACCGATGGGAACCCAGGCCGGGAACGATAAAAACCACAGGTGCTTTTCCAGGTTGCAACCAATAAGTGAATTTCAACCTCCGATCCGTCGTCGGAATCCATGCGGACCGAGTTTTGCCCTGGTCCGGAAAATCAGGGTCCTGATAAGTGAAAAAGACGGATTCGAGCGTTTCCAAGGAGGCCTTGTCCATGCTTCCTTTCACCTGAAAATTCGCCACACGGTTTGCGCGCGTAAAAGTCCAGGCATATTGAATCTCGGAATAGGGGTCCATTTCGGCCTGGCTGAAACGCACATATCCATTCACGGTGTCGGAGAGATCGTTATACATGACCACGTAGGTAAAATAGCTATAGGGGCCCAGATAAGTCAGCGGATCGCTAGCTACGAGATCGTAAGGAGCAATATAAATCAATGGGTTGGCCGCCGTGTCCGCGGCCAGGCCGAGGGTGTCCCGTTCATTGCTTGGTCCAAAAAGTGGCAGCATCAAATAACATTGCGGTTTCCAGCCCCACTGTCCAAAGGTTTGGCCAAAATCCGCGTCGGATTTCGGAATCTTCCATTTGGTGGCTACGTCGAAAAAACCGGCCACTCCGACGGTGGTGTTGCAAGCAAACCGATAGGATTCATCGAGAGCGCCGCGCCATTTCTCCTGCAATAGATTATTGATCAGTCGTCCCGGGTAAGTGAGGTTCAAGCCAAAATTCCCGATTCCAGTCCGGATCGGCTTGACGACGATAAACCGATAAATCTCGCTCGTCGGCTGCATGACGTCAGTCATCAATCCTTTGTTGAAATCCCACATCAATCGGTTAAATGGTTCGAGGGGGTCCGGAACGGATGGAGGCAGAAACACGTGGGCGGTTGCCGGGGTGTTCGCGGGGCCAACAACCATCCCCTGCCCCTGAGTAAACAGTGGCAGGCAAAACGGCAGCAACAACAGTACCAGTGCTTTGATTCTCAACGCACTCGCCTTCCCGGTCTGGAGGCAAGAATAAATTGTCCATTGAGGACCAATATCGTTTGCAGTTCTGATCCCGGCTGGCAATGCCGGATTTTGATGGTCTTTTCGTCTCCCTCGCTCCAATTAATTGGGACAGCGATTGGGCCCAAGTTAAAGCACGGTAGTCCACTGGCTGATTGTGGACTGTAGGTGGTTGGTCGTTCTTTCATAGCGATGGATAATTACGAAAATTTGTTCCGGTGATGCGGAGTATTTCAGGATGAGTGCTTGCGGAATTCGCGGATTGGCATCTCAGCAGTGTCGGTTTGGCGGTGGCGGCCCAAGGAGGAAAACTCCTTGACCGAGTATTCGACTATAAAACAGGTGTCGCCGGTGAGCCTTTGAATCCGGCCTACCAGTTTTTCATGCCGGCGTTCAAGGGCACGGAGGTCATTCTCCGTCAAACGGACACACTTGTCTTTCAAACTGCCAATGGTGACATTCCAATCGCCTTTGATTTTGGGCATGTTCATATTTGTTTATTCTTTGGGCTTTGGCAGCGGAAATTATGACGTCAGCCGGCCACTGCAATATGCATGGCGAATAGCATCAACCGACAAGCGCGCGGGCGCTATGGGGTGAAACCCGACCGTCAGCCAAGGAGCCAAAGGAAATTGTCATCCAGCGCCTTCACGGTTAACCCCGGCAATCTGCTCGACAAATGCCTTAGCCCCTTTATCTCAATGTAGGGTTTCACCTGATAGCGAAAATTGAACTCGTGCCATACATTGGAGAATCCAATTGATCGCGACTGCATCCATTGTCGGCAATTCCGGGCCCGAGGAAATTCGCACCGGGAATAATTTTTGTATGTGACCGGGAAAACAAAGTTCGGAGCGACGGTCAAATTTAAACTCAATCTCAAGTATCTGCCGCAGACTAGATGTCGCGCGCAAAAATTAAGTGATTTGCATGCTGACCGCAGGAGGCAAGCAAACCTATGGAAAAAGTGGTGCCAACCCTTGGATAATAGAATATTGAGGCCGGCTTTATTAAGGTTGTGGGACAGCGCGAGATAACTTTGTCATCTTTATGAAAACGTCACTATTCGAATCATTCGCAAAGATGATCGACCGAGTTCCGGATAAGGAAATCCTCAAGGCAATCGAGCTTGAGCAGGGAATGTTGGAAGATGACTTCATTTATAAAAGCAGCCTGGAGACACCGGAAGTGGATTCCATTTTGAGTTTTTGCCTTTTCGTCAATGCATCGATGGACGGAGACAGCATTTCCCCGGTTGAACTGCCGTCACGACATGTTGAAGCTTATCGTAAAATTGTATGGCGTTTAGTTGGGGCAGGCGAAAAACCTTATGGTTTAAAGAATGAATTTGATCTAACCTACAATTCGGGCCTCTCGAATGCGATGGCTGATAATCCAATAATATCCGGCAAAGCCGGAACTACAGCCAAAGTGGCCCCGCTCGAAACTGGACGGCGTTTTGGGAAGTGATTCGACTTTCGTTCCAAAATCACACTCCAGATTTGACCTCGCCCTCAACCCAACCCCTGCCCTTGACGCAACGGCCCCAAGTGATGTGGCTTGGCATCTGTTCGCATCAATCGCAATCATGACCGACGAAATATTTTCAAGTATTCACCCGCCAGATTCAGGCAGGGAAACACCTGATAGGCAAATAACTCAAAGTCAGCAAAGATTCAAGTCAATGAAGAGTCTGGCACTTGCGGTTTTAATTCTCATCACTGGGTGCAGCACCAGTTCACATAAGGTGACCGGCATGCTTCGACCGGCCACCGCGTCGGATAAGATTTGGGTCTATTACTCAATGCCCCAAAGCGCAAAAGTCATCGGCACGATCTACGCCGATTCATTTAATGGAGCCACGTTGCAACAGGCCAGTAGCAATGCGCTCGAAAAGCTAAAAATGGAAGCGGCAAAACTCGGGGCCAACGGCATTGTGGTCAATCCTTCGGACGAGCAAGCCTTGGATGGCGCGGAACTCGATGGACGGGCGATCTTCGTGGAACCATGAAGTTTGAGCGGGACTTTCGTAGAGTCCGTGAGTGATGAGGGCTTCAACTGATGCGATGCCTTCATGGCCGTGATCAAAGCCCTTGATGCAACGACTCTCGACAGCCCGGCAACCCGAAACGATCTAACGGGAGGAAATGAAATAATGTTCGATATTGGGTATGTTCATTCATGGATGGCTGGTATACGCGGGATGGAAGCGGCGCAATTCCTGGCCGCTGCTTCCCGGCGAAGATGGATTACCGGTGAAAAATTGAACTTTCCGGGGTGGCCGGTGTCGAAATCCAGGAAATCAACCGTCGCCGTGGAGCATCATAAATGCGATGTGTTTTCCTCAACCAATCAAACAAACAAAAAAACCAAAATCATGACACGAAACAAATTCATAAAAATAATGGTCGGCGCCGTTATGGCGACCGGCCTCCTGATGCAGGCGAGGGCTGATGAAACGCAGGTCAAACAGGTGGATCCAACGGGTACTTATATCTGGGTAATGCCCGGCCGGAATGGCGGACCCGATCGGACGAACACCCTGGTCCTGAAATTGGACGGCGACAAACTGACCGGTAAATTACTGTCGCCGAGACGTAACGGCCAAACGAACATCACCGACATTGTTGAAGGCAAGGTCACCGGCGCGGAGGTTTCATTTTCCGTCGTGCGCACCTATAATGATAACACTACTACGAACAAGTATACCGGCACATTGGGAGACACTTCCATCAAAGGCAAAATCGAATTCATTCGCGACGGTGAAACTCAATCTCGCGATTGGGAAGCGAAAAGCATCAAACAATGAATTAGGCTTTGCCATTTGATCAGCCCGCGCTTCAAACGGCGCGGGTTTTTTGTTTCTGAGACCCAAGTTGTGCCCTCAAGCCGATAGGGAAAGACCCCATAGGAAAGACCATACTAACAGCCTACCTTGCAGACATGGACCTATTGCTGTTGGTGCTCATTCGGTTTCTTTCAATCGGCAGCGGTGGCTTTTACTTCGGCAGACCAATTATCGGCGAGCGGTCTAGGCCGGCTTACCGTGATCTGCGTCCTCATTTATTTCGCGGGAAGTTTCCTTCCAAAAGCCTGATGGTCCAACGCCGGTTGCCAGCTGACTTAAATTGGAGCCCTCGGCCGCCAGATTTGGGTCAAGCCAGACTTTTGCGTGAAAGTCCGCTTGCTATCATTCTCTCAATTGTCAGTAAAAAATATAAAATAAAATGAAAATGAAATGTTCACCTACGCTCATCCTGTCGATAACGGCAGCCGGATTGGCGTTTGTATCTGGTTGTGTCCTTGAACCCAATGGAACTCTGGCGTTCCAACCTTTAGTTGTACAGATTCCACCACCAGTGGTATATGAACCAGTTCCGGAGCCGGTAATGGTTCCTGAAGAGTATGTTTGGGATGGTTACGAAAATGTCGGTTACGTGGGAGGACAATATTATTATCTGGGAGCCGGGAATGTGTGGCTGGTGGCCGACCCCTTCCGGTTGGATCGCTTTCATGGCTGGGAAAGAGGCCATCCCGATTGGCGGGGCCACGCCACGCCTAATGATCGTTTCCGAAGAGATAGCCATGGGCATGTCCAGCCAAGGGGTGAACGGAAAGGACACTGATCCGCCTTCCCTGAAGGTTGATCCGAACTGGAAATCAGGACGCGTATTTCCCATACGCGGTGGCGCTTACCGCTGGTTTGGTACGGGCGCTCGCCGCGCATTAGCGCAGCGCCGACAGGGTATTCGTTAATCGAACCGTTGAACTTCCACCGCCGGCCCCATGTCCGCGATTTCAAGATAGTACCGGCCATTTTTCATGGAAATTTGGGCAACGGGGTTGCGGCTGTCACCTGACTTATCTTTATCACCGATTTGGCGCCATTTAAATCCGCTGAACATCTCATAAATGCGATCTTTCTTGAAGCCCTCGAAAGCTC